>NZ_JBVVPR010000052.1:0-48922 GCF_055811835.1 Bradyrhizobium sp. WSM4874 | reverse complement strand
CCCCCCCCCCCCCCCCCCCCCCCCCCCCCCCCCCCCCCCCCCCCCCCCCCCCCCCCCCCCCCCCCCCCGGCCCCCCCGCCCCCCCCCCCCCCCCCCCCCCCCGTCCCCCCCCCCCCCCCCCCCGGGGGCGGCGGTGCCGCTGGACGCGGCGGTGCGGCAGCCGGAGGGGGTGCCGCGGGCGGATGGGGCGGTGCAGCTGCGGGCGGCGGTGCGGCCGGGCGCGCGGGCGCCGCAGGCGGCGCGGCCGCTGGCGGTCCCTTCGGCGGCTGCTTCGGTTTTCCGTCAGGGCCGGTCTCTTGTGGCTGCGCCTGCGCGACGACGAGCGGCGGCGCGCTTTGCGCATGCGATGCGGAGCTTGCGAATTGCATCGCGGTCAGAGCCGTGGTGGCAAGCAGCACGAAACGAAGGTTGGTCATGATGGTGAACTTCCCCGGAAGGTTCTTTGACGAAGTGTTGGGATGAACAGCTACGCGTTAGGCCGGATTGTGGCGGGCGAAGCGGACGCGGCCCGATTTATTTCTGCACGCAAATCACCTCACTATGGTGACGTTCATTGCGCATTCAGACGCAGGTTGCAATTGCCTCGGATGTGATGCGTCGCCTCATGCGCGATCCCGCGGCGGACTTGCGTCCGTCGCGGGATTCGGCGTGAGCGGGCCGTTCGGTCCGCGTGATGGAATCTCTTCAGGCATGCGGCCCGGCAATTCGTCGGGCGGTGCTGGCGAGCCGGGCTCGCGCACCGGCGGCGCGATTTCAGGCTGCGGATTGCCCGGCGGAATCCCCGGCGGCGGCTCGGTCGGCGTGCCCGGCGTTGACGGCGGAATCTCGGGCGGCTCGATCGGCATTACATGGAGACCTTGCGGTTGTCGCCGAGATCGGGCCTCGTGTTCGTCACTGCCGCGGCCGCCATCTTCACATAGGAGATCACGGTGCCCGGCGAGTCCCAAAACTCGGCATCGTCAGGCGTGACCTTGAGGACGCGGATGTTGGGATCTTCCGCAGAATCCCACCACGCTTTGGCGGGCGTCGAGAACAGCTCCTTGATCTTCGCACGGTCGTTGGAGACGACGGCGGTGCCCGTCAGCGACACGTATTTCTGGCTGCCCGCATCCGCGAACGACAGGTTGATGGACGGATTGCGCGCGATCTCCTCGTCCTTGTGACGCCGCGCGTCGGTGAGGAAATAGATCGTGTCCGCGTTGCGATCGAGATAGGCGCTCATCGGCCGCGCCCGGAGCTTGTCGCCATCGCGCGTCACCAGCATCGCAAATCCGATCGACTGCATCAGATCCCATACGCGGTCGACGTCGCGGGCATTGTCGTTGGCCATGTCGTGCTCCTTCTTGCAAGGGACGACAACGGCTCGCGCGGAACGAGGTTCCGGCCGAAGGATGGAACTTATCTATTCCGGCGCGTGGCAAACCGCCTCGATGTTGTGGCCGTCAGGATCCAGCACGAAGGCGCCGTAATAGGTCGGATGATAATGCGCCCGGATGCCGGGCGGCCCGTTGTCGCGCCCGCCCGCCGCCATCGCCGCCTTGTAGAACGCGTCCACCGTGGCGCGGTCCTTTGCCAGGATCGCGACATGCACCGGCTTGTTCAGCGCGCCCTCGCCGCCGATCCAGAAATCCGGCTTGCCGTCGGCGCCGAAGCCGGCGGCCGGATCGTGTCCGGTCTGCTCCTGCGTGACCTCCATGATCAGGCTGTAGCCGAGCGGCGCCAATGCCTTGGCGTAGAACGCTTTGGCGCGCTCATAGTCGGAGACCGGGAAGCCCATATGGTCGATCATCGTAACCTCCGTCGTTCGTCGTCAGCGCGACAGGAACGTATTGCTCCGCGTCTTGCGCGCAACCACAAAGCCGCGCGCGACCATGTCAGCGATACAATCTTCCCGCCATTCCTTGTGTGACAAATGCTCGATCACCACCGCGCGCGGCCATAGCGATTGCGGCGCGTCGCGGAAGAAGCCGATCAGCACGCGATCCTCGAAGCCCTCGACGTCGATTTTGATCGAATCGACTCGCGTGACGCCGGCCTCGTCGAGAATGCGCGTCAACCGCAGCGAGGGCACTTTGATCGCCTCCGCGCTGGCTGTGCCGGTGACGACGTGCGTGGCGCCGAGATTGCCGCCGCCGCTCTCGATCATCAGCTCGCCGTCGCTGTCGCCGGCAGCTGCCTGCACCAGGCGCACCTGCGTCGCTTTCGATGCGGCCTGGTTGAACGAGAGCCGTCCAAACGTCATCGGATGCGGTTCGATGGCAACTACTTTCCCTGATGCTCCGACCTGTCGCGCCATCACCAGCGCAAAGGTGCCGACATTGGCGCCGACGTCGACGAACACGCCGCCCTCCGGAGTGTGCTGGCGCAGGAAGTCGAGCTCGTCGAGATTATAGTCGGGATTGAACAGCGCGCCGCGCTCGGTCGCGCTGCCCTGGTGATAGAAGCGAAACGATGCACCCTGGTATTGCACGTCGACGGGACCGCCGCGCAGCAGGTTCACCAGCCGCGACATCCATGGCCGGAACGCGCCGCGCTTCAGCCCCGATTGTGTCGCGAGGCGAATGATCGCGGCCTGCGCCGCGTTCGGCGCAAACGCGCCGAATGGCGCGGACGGAGGGGCATTGTCGGTCGTCAAGCGGGAGTCCTCATTGCAAGCGGCGCATGCATAGCCGGTTTTGCCGGGGACTCCAACGCTACGGGAGAAGAATGTAGCCCGGATGGAGCGCAGCGTAATCCGGGGGTCTTGCCGCGCGGACAGACTTTCCCGGATTGCGCTGCGCTCCATCCGGGCTACAGGTTACGCCGCCTTTTTCGGCGCCTTGCGCTGGCGCAGGAAGCGGCCGAGCAGCTTGCGCTTGCCCTTGCGCGGGATCAGGTCGATGTCGCTGACGAGTTTTGCGCCGCCCTTGCGGCGCTCCAGCACGATCTTGCGGCTGTGAAAGGCCTCCAGCTCGACACGATGCGCGACGCTGACGATGGTCGCTTTCGGCAGCTCGTCGGTGACCATCTTCATCATCTTGTCCTGGCTCTTCTCGTCGAGCGCCGAGGTCGCCTCGTCGAGCACGACGATATCAGGGTTGTGCAGCAAGAGCCGCGCGAAGGCGAGGCGCTGCTTCTCGCCACCGGACAGGGTCTGGTCCCACGGTGCTTCTTCCTCGATCTTCTCCTTGAGATGGTCGAGACCGACCTTGTGCAGGGCCTCACCGATCTCCTCCACGGTCCAGTCGTCTTCCGCGCCGGGATAGGCGACCGCACGGCGCAGGGAGCCGGAGGGCACGTAGGGTCGCTGAGGCAGCATGAACAGCCGCCGGTCGGGACGGAAATTGACGCTGCCGCCGCCCCATGGCCAGAGCCCGGCGATAGCGCGCACCAGCGTGCTCTTGCCGGTGCCGGATTCGCCGGCAACCAGCAGCCGCTCGCCAGGCTCAACCACCACCTCGGTCTCGCCGACCACGGCCGTGCCGTCGTCAAGCGTGACGGAGAGGTCCGTCAGCTCCAGCATGGCGTTGTTGCTGGTCTCGCCGCGCTTGATGCGGCCGAGGCCGTCACCCTGCTCGGCGCGCTCAAGGCCGTCGAGCGACATCATCAGCGAGGCGATGCGGCGCGCGCAGGCATTCCAGTCGGCGAGCCGCGGATAATTGTCGACCAGCCAGCCGAACGCGCTCTGCACGATGGTGAAGGCGGAAGCCGCCTGCATCACCTGCCCCAGCGTCATGCTGCCGTCGAGGAATTTTGGCGCGCAGAGCAGCAGCGGCACGACCGGCGCAACGAGGCTCGATCCCTGCGACACCAGCGTGGTGCGCATGTGCTGACCCGCCAGCCGCGCCCATTGCCGCAGTACATTAGTAAAATTACGGTCGATGCCGTCGCGCTCCTCCTCCTCGCCGCCGAGCAGTGCGATGCTCTCGCCGTTCTCGCGCACGCGCGTCAGCGTGTAGCGGAAATCGGCCTCGGCCTGGTTCTTGTCCTCGGAGACCTGCACGAATTGGCGGCCGATCACCAGGATCGAGCCCGATGCGATTCCCGCATAAAGCATCGCGGCGATCACCAGGAAGCCGGGAATGGTCACCGACGATCCCGCAAGCGTGACGGTGAGTGCCCCGCCGATGGTCCAGAGCACGACGATGAAGGTCGCGGCCGACAGCAGCGCGGACGTCACGCCGGCGAGAAAATCCACCGGCGAATCGGTCGCGACGCGCAGATCCTCCGCGATCCGGTATTCCGGATTCTTGTGGTCCCCGCTGACGAGATTGAGCTGGTAATAGCGGCCGTTGCCGAGCCAGCGCGTCAGCACGCTTGCCGTCAGCCACGCCCGCCAGCGCCGCTGGATGCCCATGCGCGCGAACACCTGCGCCACGCCGAGCACGATGCTGCCGATCGCGAGCGGGAAGAACACCGCGGTGAGATGGAAGACGGTGGACGCCTCGCGCTTCTCGATCGCGTCGAAAATCGCCCGATTCCAGACATTGATTCCGTATTGAAAGCCGACCGTCAGGACGATCAGCACGCCGAGGCCAATGGAATAAAGCCACGCCAGCCGGTCGCCGTTGCGGCCCCAGAAGCCGCGCGCGCTGATCCAGAAGCGGGTAAGGAGATAGTCCTTGCGGGCCTGCTCGGCCTCTTCGGGCGTTAGCTCCGGATCGGGCTCGACCAGCTCAGGCGGCGGCGGAGCCACTTCCTCGCCGGCCTCGCCGACGATTTCGACGATGGGCGGCTTCTTGCTCTTTTCGCGCTTTGCGGCCGGCTTTTGCATGACCGGATAACGCAAGAAAAATCAAAAGGTTCCCGCGGGTTCCCAGTGCCGGATCATTCGGCTGCGCCGTCGCGCACCCGGCGGAGCCGTGCGACCCGGTGCAGCACGCGCGACAGCTGATCGATCGCATAGGGCTTCTGCACGATCTCGAAATCGATCTTGCCGTCCTGGGACAGCGCCTCGCTGTAGCCGGTGGTCAGCACGACCGGCACGCCGATGCCGCGGTCGCGGACCGCCTGCGCGAGATCGAGCCCAGTCATATCAGGCATCACGATGTCCGAGAAAACGACATCGAAGCGATCGGAATCCATGACCAGCTCGGCGAGGGCGTCGGTTGCATTGTCGACCAGTGTGATGCTGTAGCCGAGCTCGGTGAGGCCGTCCGCTGCGAAATTGGCGAGCTCGATGTTGTCCTCGACCAGCAGCACTGACATGCCGCTACCGGCTATGGCCGGGGCCGTGTTCGGTGCCTGCCGTTGCGGCAGCAAATGCGGTGCCACGCGCGGCAGATAGAGCGAGAAGGTGCTGCCGTGGCCTACCTTGCTGGTGACCGTCACCTCGCCGCCGGACTGCCGCGCGAAGCCGAACACCTGCGACAGGCCGAGGCCGGTGCCCTGGCCGACCTGCTTGGTGGTGAAGAACGGCTCGAAGATGCGCTCGAGCCGCGCAGCCGGAATGCCGATGCCGGTGTCGCTGACGGCAATGCCGACGAAGCCGTATTTGCCGGAAAGGTCATGATGGCCTGAAGGGTCGGGGTTGCCCGAGACGGGAGCCCGCGTGTTCGCAATGGTCGCCGCGGCCTCGACCTCGAAAACGATCCTGCCCTTGCCGTGCATGGCATCGCGCGCATTGGTCGCCATGTTGATCAACGCCGTCTCGAACTGGCTCGCATCGGCATTGACGAGGCAGGGCTCGGCCGGCAGCCGCATCGCGATATCGATCGCGGGCCCGAGCAGCGTCGCGAGCATGTCGTGCAGCGACTGCAGCCGCGCGCCGACGTCGAACACTTCCGGCTTCAAGGTCTGGCGCCGCGCGAAGGCGAGCAGCTGCGAGGTCAGCTTGGCCGCGCGCCCGACCGCGTCCGCGATGGCGGTGATGTAGCGCTGGCGCCGCTCCTCGCTCAGTTGCGGCCGGTTCAGCAGGTCGACCGAGGCACGAATCACGGTCAGGAGATTGTTGAAGTCGTGCGCGACGCCGCCGGTGAGCTGCCCGAGCGCCTCCAGGCGCTGGCTGTGCTTGAGCGCCTCCTCGGCTTCGCGCCGCGCGGCGGCCTCGGCCTGAAGATGCTGGGTGCGCCGGAACGCGAACGCCAGCAGCAGAAACAGCAGCGCGGTGGCGGGAATGCCGAACACCAGATGCTGGCCCATGGTGGCGAACCAGCGCGCGCGGATCGCCGAGGTCTCCAAGCCCGCGCTGACATAGATCGGGTATTCGGCGATGCGTCGGTAGCCGATGCGGCGCTCGACCTCGTCCGATGGCCAGGCGATGGTGATGAGGCCATGCTCGGGCTGAGCTGCGATGCTCTGGCCGACCGGCCCGTTAGGATCGAGCCTGATGTCGCGATCGAGCCGCGGAAGATGCGCCAGCACCACGCCGTCGGTGCGTCCCATCGCGAGGAAGCTGCCGGGATCGGAGCCGATCCTGGCGTAAAAGTTCTCGAAATATTCCGGCAGGACGGAGGCCTGGATCACGCCGATGAAGCTGCCGTCATCGGAGCTGCGGCGACGGCTGACCCCGAAGAAGCGCGCACCCTGATAAGGCTGGCGCGGCGTCAGGGGAACACCGATGTAGCTGCCGATGGTCTGATCGACATGGGCCGCAAAGTAGTCACGGTCCGCAAAGCTCTGCGCCGGCGGCGGCGAGGCCAGGCTGTTGACCAGCGACTTTCCGTCCGCATCGAAGATCCATGCCGATTTCAGCTGCGGCAGCGAATCGGTCAGCTGCTTCAGGCGGCGGTGCAGGGCCGGTTCGCGCGAGCGGATGACATCGTCGGGCATGCCGCGCACCACCTCGTTGATCTCGGCGAGGCTGCGGTCGATGGTCTCGAACACCTTGAGCGCATGCTCATGCGCGACATCGAGGGTGCGCTCGATCTCGCGGTCGGCGATATCTTTTGTCGAGCTGTAGGAGATCGAGGAGGCGATTGCGAACAGCGCAATCGGCAGCGCCAGGGACGCAGCCATCATCCACTGCAGCAATCTCAGCGAATTGCGTTGTGCGCCCTGCACGGTCGCTCCGGTCCCACGCCGGAGAGCTTACTTGAATTTCGCGCCGGGAAGGAAGCGGCTTGTAGCTGGAACCAGAGGTTGCAATCCGCCGACTTGCCCGTGCAGGGGCGGAGGCAAAATCTACTCGAACAGGAGCCTGCCGTGGAATGCCCCGGCCGTGCCACCGGGGACTCGCAGCATGAATGACGCCTAGATCTGCCGCTCGACCATCTTGAGCTTGAGCTCGGCGATGGCTTCCGCCGGGTTGAGGCCCTTCGGGCAGGCCTTGGCGCAGTTCATGATGGTGTGGCAGCGGTAGAGGCGAAACGGGTCCTCGAGATTGTCGAGCCGCTCGCCGGTCGCTTCATCCCGCGAATCCGACACCCAGCGGTTGGCCTGGAGCAACGCGGCGGGACCGAGATAGCGCTCGCTGTTCCACCAATAGCTCGGGCACGAGGTCGAGCAGCAGGCGCAGAGGATGCACTCGTAGAGGCCGTCGAGTTTTTCGCGATCCTCGTGGCTCTGCTTCCATTCCTTCTGCGGCGTCGGCGAGGTCGTCTTCAGCCACGGCTCGACCGAAGCGTACTGCGCATAGAAATTGGTGAGATCGGGGATGAGGTCCTTTACGACAGGCTGATGCGGCAGCGGATTGATCTTCACCGCGCCGTCCTTCACGTCGTGCATCGAGCGGGTGCAGGCCAGCGTGTTCTGGCCGTCGATGTTCATCGCGCAGGAGCCGCAGACGCCTTCGCGGCAGGAGCGGCGGAAGGTCAGCGAAGGATCGATGTTGTTCTTGATCCAGATCAGGCCGTCCAGCACCATCGGCCCGCAATCTTGGGTGTCGACGTAATAGGTGTCGACGCTCGGCGTCTTGCCGTCGTCGGGATTCCAGCGGTAGACGCGGAATTCGCGAGTTTCAGTCGCGCCCGCGGGCTTCGGCCAGGTCTTGCCGCCGGTGATCTTTGAGTTCTTCGGAAGTGCGAATTCAACCATTTCGATAAAGCTTTCGCTGTTCGCTCAGGACACGCGCGCCGTTTAGTAAACGCGAGCTTTCGGCGGGATGTACTGGACGTCGTTGGTCATGGTGTAGTCGTGAACCGGGCGGTACTCGATCTTGACCTTGCCGGAATCTTCCAGCCAGGCCAGCGTGTGCTTCATCCAGTTCTTGTCGTCGCGGTCGGAGAAGTCCTCGCGGGCATGCGCGCCGCGGCTCTCGGTGCGGTTGGCGGCCGAGTTCATCGTCACCACCGCCTGTGCGATCAGATTGTCGAATTCGAGCGTCTCGATCAGGTCGGAATTCCACACCAGCGAGCGGTCGGACACGGCGATGTCGGTGATGCCGCTGTGGACCTTCTCGATCAGGTTCTGGCCTTCGCTCAGGATGTCGCCGGTGCGGAACACCGCGCAATTGTTCTGCATCACGTGCTGCATGCCTTCGCGCAGCTTGGCGGTCGGCGTGCCGCCGGATGCGTAGCGGTAGTGGTCGAGCCGGCCGAGCGCCAGATCGGACGAGTTCGCCGGCAACTCCGGCTGGCTGGCGTTCGGCGTGAGCTTCTCGGCGAGGCGCAGCGCCGCGGCGCGGCCGAACACGACGAGATCGATCAGCGAGTTGGAGCCGAGGCGGTTGGCGCCGTGCACGGAGACGCAAGCGGCTTCGCCGATCGCCATCAGACCGGGGATGATGGCGTTGTCGTCGCCGTCCTTCTTGGTCAGGACTTCGCCGTGATAGTTCGTCGGGATGCCGCCCATGTTGTAGTGCACGGTCGGCACGATCGGGATCGGCTCGCGCGTCACGTCGACATTGGCGAAGATCTTTGCGGATTCCGAGATGCCCGGCAGGCGCTCGGCCAGCACGGCGGGATCGAGATGGTCGAGATGAAGGAAGATGTGGTCCTTCTTCTTGCCGACGCCGCGCCCCTCCCGGATCTCGATGGTCATCGCGCGCGAGACGACGTCACGCGAGGCCAGATCCTTCGCGGACGGCGCATAGCGCTCCATGAAGCGCTCGCCCTCGGAGTTGACGAGATAGCCGCCCTCACCGCGCGCGCCTTCGGTGACGAGACAACCCGAGCCGTAGATGCCGGTCGGGTGAAACTGCACGAACTCCATGTCCTGCATCGGCAGGCCGGCACGCAGCACCATGCCGCCGCCATCGCCCGTGCAAGTGTGCGCCGAGGTGCAGGACGCATAGGCGCGGCCATAGCCGCCGGTCGCCAGGATAACGGTCTGGGCGCGGAAGCGGTGCAGCGTGCCGTCGTCGAGCTTGAGCGCGATGACGCCGCGGCAGGTGCCCTGGTCGTCCATGATCAGGTCGATGGCAAAGAACTCGATGAAGAACTCGGCCGCGTGGCGCAACGACTGGCCGTACATCGTGTGCAGCATGGCGTGGCCGGTGCGGTCGGCGGCCGCGCAGGTGCGCTGCGCCTGGCCCTTGCCGTAGTCCAGCGTCATGCCGCCGAACGGGCGCTGGTAGATCTTGCCGTCTTCGGTGCGCGAGAACGGCACGCCCCAATGCTCGAGCTCGTAGACAGCCTCGGGCGCGTTACGCACCATGTATTCGATCGCGTCCTGGTCGCCCAGCCAGTCCGACCCCTTCACGGTGTCGTACATGTGCCAGCGCCAATCGTCCTTGTGCATGTTGCCGAGGGACGCCGAGATGCCGCCCTGCGCCGCGACCGTGTGCGAGCGGGTCGGAAACACCTTCGTGATGCAGGCGGTCCGAAGACCGGCTTCGCTGCAGCCGACCACGGCGCGCAGGCCCGCGCCGCCGGCGCCGACCACGACGACGTCATAGGTGTGGTCTTCGATCGGATAGGCTTTGCCGTTGGTGGCGGGAGCGCCGTTGCCCTTGCCATTGGTGTCTGTGGCCATGGCTTACACTCCGGAGGAAAGTTTCAGGATCGCGTAGGTCGAGGCCAGCGCCACGGCGAACGAGAAAAAGTTGTTGAGCATGATCGAGATGAGCTTCAGCTTCTCGTTATGGATGTAGTCCTCGATCACGACCTGCATGCCGATCTTCATGTGCCAGGCGCTGGCGAAGATGAAGAGCAGCAGGATCACCGCGATCGGCAGCGAGCCGAGGATCTGTGCGGCGCCGGCCTGGTTGCGGCCGAGCAGCATCATCACGATCACGATCACCGGGATCATCAGCAGCGTCATGGCGACGCCGGTGATGCGCTGGCGCCAGAAATCGGACGTGCCCGAATGCGCCGCGCCGAGATTGCGGACGCGACCGAGCGGGGTGCGCATGGAGGAGCCCTTCGGAGAGCCGTGGGATTCGTCGAAACTCATCGTCCGCCTCCGATCGCGTAGGCGATGATCCAGACGAGGACCGTGAGCACGATGCCGCCGATCAACGCGCCCCAGGTCAACGCCTCGCGCTCATTGGCCTTGAAGCCGTAGCCGAGGTCCCAGACGAAATGCCGGATGCCGCTGAGCATGTGGTGCATCAGCGCCCAGGTGTAGCCGAATACGATCAGCCGGCCGATGATGCTGCCGGTGAAGGCCTGGACGTGGCCATAGGCGGCGGGGCCGGAGGCCGCCGCAATCAGCCACCAGGCCAGCAGCAGCGTCCCGGCGTAGAGGGCAATTCCGGTGGCGCGATGGACGATGGAGAGCGCCATCGTCAGGGTCCAACGGTAGGTCTGAATGTGCGGCGAAAGCGGTCGTTCGATCCGTGCGGTCATGGGCTTCAATTGCTTTACTGCGGCCCAGCATGGGGCGCGCGGGGATCGCGAAAGGTCGGCTCTATTTACGGAGTCGATTTCACCTGCGCAATCACCAAATCGCCATCAATCGAACCTGGGTTCAGCTCTAGGCCCTTGATGTAACAAGGCCAATCAGCGGCTTGGTATACCAGGGCGATGGCGCACCGACGAAAGAAAGAACTTAAATTCATCTTTTGTACGAGAGCCGAGACGCATTGAAATTACTATTGGAACGGCTCTAAGCCGCCGCGGGCCGGCCAGGGTTCGAACCAGTCGGTTCATGACGCTCGAACCGGCAGCGATAGTGGGCGAGCAATCGCCAATTTCCGCCAAGTGCACCGATTTTTCGCGAGACGGGCGGATATGCGCAGCCTGCATCCCACCCCAAAACGGCAACCCACCGGTCGACCCGACAAATCAGATCGCCTAGAGCATTGCGGCCAGCTGTCCGAGCGATGCATCGGAGGAGTTGCGAGCCATCGCCGGGGCAGGTCAGGGGTGATTGCAGGACTTGATATCAAGGAGATCGTCGAACTCGCGCTGCTGCTGATCGCAACGGGCGCGCTCTCCGGATTTTTAGCCGGCGTGTTCGGCATCGGCGGCGGCGCGATTCTGGTGCCGGTGTTCTACGAGTGCTTCCGCATCGCCGGTGTGCCGCTCGAGGTGCGGATGCCGCTCTGTATCGGCACTTCGCTCGCCGTCATCATTCCGACCTCGATCCGTTCGTTCCAGGCGCATTACAAGCGCGGCGCCGTGGATCTTGCGATCCTGCGGGTCTGGGGGCTGCCGATCCTGACCGGCGTCGTCGCCGGCAGCGTGGTCGCGCGCTACGCGCCGGAGCGGCTGTTCAAGATCGTGTTCGTCGCCGTCGCCTGGTCGGCCGCGGTGCGGCTGATCTTCGCGCGCGAGAGCTGGAAGCTCGGCGATGACTTGCCAAAGGGGCCGCTGATGCGATTCTACGGTTTCTGCGTCGGCATTCTGTCGACCTTGATGGGCATCGGTGGTGGCCTGTTTTCGAATCTGCTGATGACGTTCTATGGCCGTCCGATCCATCAAGCAGTGGCGACCTCGTCGGCGCTCGCGGTGCTGATCTCGATCCCCGGCGCGCTCGGCTACATCTACGCCGGCTGGCCTGCGGCGGCGCACTATCCAGGCGTTGCAGCCCTGCAAGTCCCGTTCGCGCTTGGCTACGTCTCGTTGATCGGCGCGGTCCTGGTAATGCCGATGAGCCTCGTGACCGCGCCGCTTGGCGTGAGAGCCGCGCACGCGATGTCGAAGCGGACGCTGGAAATGGCGTTCGGGTGTTATCTGTTTATCGTCGGCAGCCGGTTTGTGCTGAGTTTGTTAGGCGGGCAGTGAGCGCCCCAAACTCCGTCATTGCGAGCGAAGCGAAGCAATCCAGGAGTCCTTCCGCAGCGGCAGTCTGGATTGCTTCGTCGCAAGAGCTCCTCGCAATGACGACGGGAGTGCTGCGAACAACAGCCCCTACTTCTTCGCGTAGAGATCCTTGTACGTATCCCGCAGCACGTTTTTCTGCACCTTGCCCATGGTGTTGCGCGGCAGCTCGTCGACCACGAAGACGCGTTTGGGCATCTTGAACTTGGCCAGTCGGCCGTCGAGTGCCTTCAGCACCGCCGCCTCGGTCACATCCGCGCCCTTGTTGCAGACCAGCACGGCCGTGACGCCCTCGCCGAAATCGGCGTGGGGCACCCCGATCACGGCGGATTCGATCACGCCTGGCATGGCGTCGATCTCGGTCTCGATTTCTTTCGGGTAGACGTTGAAGCCGCCGGAGATGACGAGATCCTTGCCGCGGCCGAGAATGTGGACGTAGCCCTTGGCGTCGATCTTGCCGAGGTCGCCGGTGATGAAGAAGCCGTCGTCGCGGAATTCCGCCTTGGTCTTCTCCGGCATGCGCCAATAGCCTTTAAATACGTTCGGGCCCTTGACCTCGATCATGCCGATCTCGTCGCGCCGCAATTCCTTGGCGGTCTCAGGATCTGTGACACGCACGGAGACGCCGGGAAGGGGAAAGCCGACTGCGCCGGGCACGCGCTCGCCGTCATAGGGGTTCGAGGTGTTCATGTTGGTCTCGGTCATGCCGTAACGCTCGAGCACGGCATGCCCCGTCCGCGCCGACCATTCGCGATGGGTTTCGGCCAGCAGCGGTGCGGAGCCGGAAATGAACAGCCGCATGTGTTGCGTGGTCTCGCGCGACAGCGCGGCGTTCTGGAGCAGGCGGGTATAGAACGTCGGTACGCCCATCAGCACCGTGGCGCGCGCCATCAGCTTGATGATCAGATCCGGGTCGAGCTTCGGCAGGAAGATCATCGACGCCCGCGCAAACAGCGTCACGTTGGTCGCCACGAACAGGCCGTGGGTGTGGTAGATCGGCAGTGCGTGGATCAGCACGTCCTTGTCGGTGAAACGCCAGAAGCCGACCAGCGAGAGCGAGTTCGACGCCAGATTGTCGTGGGTCAGCATCGCGCCCTTGGAGCGGCCGGTGGTGCCCGACGTGTAGAGGATCGCGGCGAGATCGTCGTTTGCGCGCGACACCGTGGTGAATTTGCTGCTTGCGTTATCGGCGGCTTCCGTCAGCGAGCCCTTGCCGTCAGGTCCGAGCGTCTCGACTTTTGCTTTCACCTTGGCGGTGATCGGGGCAAGCCCTTCCGCCTTGGCGGGGTCGCAGACCACCAGCGAGGGCTCGGCGTCGCCGATGAAATAGTCGAGCTCGTTCAGCGTATAGGCGGTGTTGAGCGGCAGGTAGACCGCGCCGGCCCGCACCGTCGCCAGATACAGCACGATGTTGGCCACGGATTTCTCGACCTGAACCGCAACGCGGTCGCCGGGCTTCACGCCGCGCGCGACCAGCACATTGGCCATCTGTCCGGCCCGGGCGATCAGGTCGCCATAGCTGATGCGCTCGCCGTCATGCGTCTCGATCGCGAGGCGCTTCGGATCGTCGAGGCCGTCGAACAGGCGGGAAAACAAATTGGCGTTGGCAGCTTGGTTCATGCAAGATTTCCTCGACCGCAAGGATTGACCGCAAGGCTCATAAGCAAGGCTCGTCAGACAAGGCCGGTCAAAACCGAGGGCTGGATTAGCAAAAACCGCCCCGATGAAGCAACGGAGACAGTTTGCATGACCAAAAACGGGAAACGCGTGGCCTGGGTGACAGGCGGGGGCAGCGGGATCGGGGAGGCCGGCGCCGAGGCGCTGGCGGCCGACGGCTGGACGGTGGTGGTCTCCGGCCGGCGCAAGGACGCCCTGGATACCGTGGTCGCGAAGATCACCGGGGCGGGCGGGGCCGCCGAGGCCATCGCGCTGGACGTATCGGTCGCCGCCGCGGCCCAGAAGGCGGCCGATCAAATCGTCGCGAAGCACGGCCGGATCGACCTGCTGGTCAACAATGCCGGCATCAATGTCCCCAAGCGCAGCTGGAAGGACATGGAACTGGAGGGCTGGGACCAACTGGTCCAGGTCAATCTCAACGGAGTGCTCTATTGCATGCGCGCAGTGCTGCCGACGATGCGCAAGCAGCAGGACGGCTCCATCATCAACGTCTCATCCTGGGCCGGCCGCCACGTCTCGAAAATGCCGGGCCCGGCCTACACCACGACAAAGCATGCGGTTCTGGCGCTGACCCATTCCTTTAACATGGACGAGTGCGTCAACGGCCTGCGTGCCTGCTGCCTGATGCCGGGCGAGGTGGCGACCCCGATCCTGAAGCTGCGCCCGGTGGTGCCGAGCGAGGAGGAGCAGGCGAAGATGCTGCAATCCGAAGATCTCGGCCGCACCATCGCGTTCATCGCGAGCATGCCGGCGCGGGTGTGCATCAACGAGCTCTTGATCAGCCCGACGCATAATCGCGGATTCATTCAGACGCCGAACAACAGGGATTGATGTGTAGCGCGCTGCCGCAATCTCTCCTCGTCGTCCCGGGGCGCGACGAAGTCGCGAGCCCGGGACCCATAACCACAGGGAAAGTTTGCCGCGCTAGACGGTCATTCCGAGTCTTCGCCAAATGTCTCCCTGTGGCTATGGGTCCCGGATCGTCGCTTCGCTTGTCCGGGACGACAGCGGAGTGTGTGGTGCGCTCGCCTCACCCCACGAGCAAACCCGCACTTAGTTTCAAGCATCACAAAGAAGTTTAATCCGAAACCGCTTCGCAAACCCTCCCGTAATTCGAGCCAACGACGGCGCTGCTGCTTCACGCTCACAGGTCGCAGCCACCGTTGTTGCCCAACCAAACGCCGGCGACCGCCGGTCACCATCCAATCGGGAGACTCTCCATGTCGAAGCGCATTGCCTATCTTACCGCTGCAGCTTTCAGCGCGCTGGCCATCACCGCGACCGTCGTCGCGCCTGTTCGCGCCGAGGAAAAGACCGTCATGGTCGGCGGCGCCGCGATGTTCCCGTCCAAGAACATCGTCCAGAACGCGGTCAACTCGAAGGACCACACCACGCTGGTGGCGGCGGTGAAGGCGGCCGGCCTGGTGCCGACGCTGGAAGGCAAGGGCCCGTTCACGGTGTTCGCGCCGACGAACGCCGCGTTCGGCAAGCTGCCGGCCGGCACCGTCGACACCCTGGTCAAGCCTGAGAACAAGGCGACGCTGACCAAGATCCTCACCTATCATGTCGTGCCCGGCAAGCTCGAGGCTTCCGACCTCACTGACGGCAAGAAGATGAAGACCGCCGAAGGCGAGGAGCTGACGGTGAAGAAGATGGACGGCAAGGTCTGGATCGTCGATGCCAAGGGCGGTACCTCGATGGTCACCATCTCCAACGTCAACCAGTCGAACGGTGTGATCCATGTGGTCGACACCGTGCTGATGCCGGCGACGTAACACCGCGCCGTCCGGCTTCATCCCCGTGCCGGATGCGACGAAATGGCGAGCCGGGGGCACCCGGCTCGCTTTATTGTGACCACGATAGACCGCCGGTATGGATTCGATGCCGGGCAGGGCGTAACGAAAGCGGAAGCATCGGCGTATAATTGCCGTCAGACGATGTTCAGGACGGAACCATCATGTCGAGCCTTACTGTGACCGACGAGCAGGTCAGCGCCACCCCGACCAAGGTGATCCAGCCGGCCTGGGTCCGGGTCATGCACTGGATCAACGCCCTCGCCATGATCCTGATGATCCTGTCGGGTTGGCAGATCTACAACGCCTCGCCGCTGTTCGGTTTCAGCTTTCCGCGCGACTACACGCTCGGCGGCTGGCTCGGCGGCGGCCTGCTCTGGCACTTTGCGGCGATGTGGCTCTTGATGATCAACGGCCTCGCTTATCTCATCACCGGCTTTGCCACCGGCCGCTTCCGGAAAAAACTGGTGCCGATCACCCCGTCCGGCGTGCTCCAGGATGTCAGGGCGGCCCTGACCTTCAAGCTCGGCCATGCCGATCTCACCGTCTACAATTACGTCCAGCGCGTGCTTTATGCCGGCATCATCTTGGTCGGCGTCCTGATCGTGCTGTCGGGGCTGGGGATGTGGAAGCCGGTGCAATTGCACTGGCTCGTGAGCCTGTTCGGCGACTATCCAACCGCGCGCTACATCCATTTCTTCTGCATGGCCGCGATCTGCGCCTTCCTCGTCATTCACGTTTTGCTCGCGCTGCTGGTGCCGAAGAGCCTGCGTGCGATGATCATCGGCCGCTAGAGCGGAGCAAGAACCATGGCGAAGCGCTCATTCCTGATCCCCGGCGTCGACAAGCGGCTGCTGATCAAGGACTCCATCAAGACGATGCCCGACGTCAGCCGCCGCCGCTTCATCGCGGGCGGCGCCAGCTTGGGGGCCCTGACGCTGCTCACCGGCTGCGACGTGATCGACTCCTCCTCCGCCGAGGAGATGCTGAAGAGTGTCTCGAAGTTCAACGATGCCGTGCAGGATTTCATCTTCAATCCGGACGCGCTGGCGCCGACGTTTCCCGAGAGCGCGATCACAAAACCGTTTCCGTTCAACGCCTATTACGATCTCGACGACGCGCCCGAAGTCGACGGTGCCGACTGGAAGCTCGAAGTCCGCGGTCTCGTCGACAACAAGAAGTCGTGGACGCTTCCGGAATTGTACAAGCTGCCGCAGGTCACGCAGATCACGCGTCACATCTGCGTCGAGGGCTGGAGCGCGATCGGCAGCTGGACCGGCACGCCGATGCGCGACTTCCTCAAGCTGATCGGCGCCGACACCCGCGCCAAATACGTCTGGTTCCAGTGTGCCGATAAGGACGGCTACAACTCTCCGCTCGACATGCGCACTGCGCTGCATCCGCAGACCCAGATGACGTTCAAATACGCCGGCGAAATCCTGCCGCGCGCGTATGGGTTTCCAATGAAGATCCGCGTGCCGACCAAGCTCGGCTTCAAGAACCCGAAATACGTGGTGTCGATGGAAGTTACCAACGACTACAAGGGCGGCTATTGGGAAGACCAGGGGTACAATTCGTTCAGCGGGAGCTAGCTCCGCGAGTTAACCTGATCGTCGTCCCGGCGAAGGCCGGGACCCATAACCACAGGGAGAAGTTTGGCGAGGTTTCGTAGTGAAGCGTCCTCCCACTGTACTCTCGCCTGCACCCATCGATAGATCACGCGGTATGGGTCCCGGCCTTCGCCGGGACGACACCCGCTATATAGCCGGCCCCACTTTCCGCTGGCACAGCGCCGCGACCGCGCCCAGCGCCAGCAGCGCTGCCGACACATTCAGCGCGTAACTCAAGCTCCCCAGTGCGTCCGTGATCGCGCCGACCACGATCGGGCCGAGCGTCTGACCGACGCCGAACGAGATCGTCATCGCCGCGATCGCGGTCGGCCACACCTCGGGCGGATAGTTGAAGCGCACGAAGGCGGTGGTCGAACCGACCACGGCGAAGAAGGCGACGCCGAACACGACGGCCGACACCGCGAGCCATGCCGGGGAATGCCCGAGCATCGGCAGGGCGGCGCCGAGCGCGTTGGTGCCGAGGATGATGGCGGTCGCCAGTCCGCCGCGATCGAGCGCGAGCACGCGGCGCCAGGCCCACGGCGTGACGAAGGCGCTTAAGCCGATCAGGCTCCAGAACGCCGCCTGCGCCGCGGCTCCGCCGCCGCCGTCGCGCACATAGGCGATCATGAAGGTCATGTAGGCGATGTAGCCCGCGCCAAACAGGAAGTAGCCGGCGAGATAGATCAGCACCGGAAGAATCGCGAAAGCGCCGTGGCTGCCTTGCGAGAAACGCACTCCGCTCTCGATGCGGACCAGGAACAGCGGCACGGTCATGACGACCGACAGCAGGGTCATCGCCCACCACACCATCCACCACGAGCCCGGCCCGAAATATTGCAACGTGAACGGGGCGATCAGCCCCGAGGCGAGAATGCCGATGCCGGGCCCGGCATAGAACAGGCTGAGCAGGAAATTAGCCCGCTCCGGCCGCGACTGCGCGATGGATGCGGCCAGCGCGCCGCCGGCGACGAAGCCGGCTGCGGCGCCAACGCCCAGCACGAGACGCGCCAGGCTCAGCGCAACGAAATTCCCGGTCAGCGCGCAAGTCGCAAGCGCCGCGACGCAGGCCAGGGTTCCGCCGCGGATCGCGGCCGACCAGCCGACCCGTTCGATCAACCGGGATGCCACCAGGGCGCCGACGAGGTAGCCGACGGCGTTGATGGTGTTCATGAAACCGGCCGCCGAGTAGGACCAGCCGAGGTCTTCCCGCATGTCCGGCAGCACCAGGGCATAGGCAAAGCGGCCGATGCCGAGCCCAACCGTCGCAGCCAGCGACAGGGTCAGGATCAGCCGCGCGGGGTGGGCGGGCGGGGGGAAGTCAGGTGCGTGCAAGGGGATACTCCGGCATGCGCAGTGTGGCAGGCCCTGCCCGCCTTGCACAGAACCGAAGCGGCAATGGTGTCTTGCCAAGCACGCAACGCCGCTCTAGCACTCCGGCCGAAATTCACGAGATGCCGTCATGCCCGGCCTTGTGCCGGGCATCCACGTTCTTCGCGCCGTAAGCAGGGACGTGGATGGCCGGGACATAGGCGAGCGGAAGCGACGCCGTCCTTTGGCCGGCTATGCCGGCCATGACGAAACGGAGGAAGAACGACCATGGCGACCCACAAACTGCTGCTGCTTCCCGGCGACGGTATCGGCCCCGAGGTGATGGGCGAGGTGAAGCGGCTGATCGACTGGCTCAATTCGGCGGGAATCGCCAAGTTCGAGACCGACACCGGCCTCGTCGGCGGTTCGGCCTATGACGCGCACAAGGTGTCGATCTCGGAAGGCGACATGGTAAAGGCCAAGGACGCCGACGCGATCATCTTCGGCGCGGTCGGCGGCCCGAAATGGGACGCGGTGCCCTACGAGGTGCGCCCCGAAGCCGGCCTGCTCCGTCTGCGCAAGGACCTCGGTCTGTTCGCCAACCTCCGTCCTGCCGTGTGCTACCCGGCGCTGGCGGAGGCCTCGAGCCTGAAGCGCGAGGCGGTCGAGGGCCTCGACATCATGATCGTGCGCGAGCTCACCGGCGGCGTCTATTTCGGCGAGCCCAAGACCATCACAGATCTCGGCAACGGCCAGAAGCGCGCCATCGATACCCAGGTCTACGACACCTATGAAATCGAGCGCATCGGCCGCGTCGCCTTCGAGCTTGCGAAGAAGCGCAAGAACAAGGTGACGTCGATGGAGAAGCGCAACGTCATGAAATCGGGCGTGCTCTGGAACGAGGTCATGACCCAGGTCCACAAGCGCGAATATCCCGACGTCACGCTCGAGCATCAGCTCGCCGATTCCGGCGGCATGATGCTGGTGAAATGGCCGAAGCAGTTCGACGTCATCGTCACCGACAATCTGTTCGGCGACATGCTGTCCGACATCGCGGCGATGCTGACGGGATCGCTCGGCATGCTGCCCTCGGCCTCGCTCGGCGAGGTCGACGTCAAGAGCAAGAAGCGCAAGGCGCTGTACGAGCCCGTGCACGGTTCGGCGCCTGATATCGCAGGCCAGGGCCTCGCCAATCCGATCGCGATGATCTCGTCCTTCGGCATGGCGCTGCGTTACTCCTTCGACATGGGCGCGCTCGCCGACAAGGTCGACGCCGCAATCGCCGCCGTGCTGGCCAGCGGCCTGCGCACCGCCGACATCAAGTCGGAAGGCACCACTGCCGCCTCGACCACGCAGATGGGCGAAGCGATCCTGAAGGAACTGCAGAAGCTGCACGCCTAGAGTCGTAGCCCGGATGGAGCGAAGCGAAATCCGGGTTCTTGCCGCGTTGAAAATCCCGGATTGCGCTTCGCTCCATCCGGGCTACACGACAAACAAAAATGGCCGGGCTTGCGCCCGGCCATTTTGATTCGGTCGATATGTCCGCTTCAGTACAGCGGGAAATTCTGCGGATAGCCGCCGACATCCTGCGGCGTGCTCAGCGGCTGGCGATCGATCGGGCGGTTGAGATTTTCGCGCGCGAAGGTCGGATAGCCCACCGCCGGCGGGAAGGCGTAGTCGGAGAACTTGCGGTCGCCCGGATTGACCTCGGTGCCGCCGTCGAGCCAGGAGCGCTTGCTCACATAGATGCGGGTGCGGCCCTGCTGATAGGTCGCGTTGGGGCCGCTCGGACCGTAATAGGGACGGCCGTTGTCATAGCGCTGCTTCTTGGTATCGGCCGAGGCGGGTGTCGCGAAGGCTGAGGACATGGCAATCACGGCGCCGGCCGCAAGCCACATCGCCAGTTTGTTCGCGGCAGAGAAATTCGAGCTCATCACGTCCCCTTCAGGCGGCAAGCCGCCAATTAATTTCACCCTCATACTAACCCGGCCGGGGCGGCTGCAACTAGGTCTATTGGGTCACACCAGCGCTGAATAATCGTGCGCGCCGGCAAAAGTTGCATGGATACAGCCACTTGAGCTTGATGCCGGTCAAAGCGCGCCGCGCAATTGCGCATTGGCGGCGCCGAGCAGCCAGTCCGACGATCCCGGCGGTGCGCAGGGACGGCGCTTCAGCTCCGCATGGGCGAACAATTCGGCCAGCTTCGGCTCGTTGCCCGAGGTCAGCAGCGTCAGCCGGTTCAGCGTGCAGGCGATCGCCGCGCGCCGGGCGGGCAGGCTGTCGCCCTGGCAGGAGAATCCGGAGATCTGGAGCGCCGGCTCCTCGCTGCGCTTGAGATAGCCGAGGCAGGCCCGCGTGCCCTCCGCGGTGCCGATCGGCCGGAACAGGGCGACGGGGCCGAACTTCGTGTCGATCAGGCCGGCTTGCTCCAGCGGGTTCGCGGTGCCCAGGCCCATCCGGACGGCCAGGTCCATTGTTGCCGGACGCGCCACGTCGAATTCGCCGCCTTCCCGGTAAATCTCGAGCTCGGCCACGGCCTCGTCCGCCTTGCTCGCCCAGCGCATCACGTCCCTGCGGCCGCCTTCGGGGTGCCTGAGGATGGCGTAAGAGGCTGTTTTTTCTGACGAATCGAGCCGGCTGAGGGCGAAGGCCGGAGGCGACCGGTCGGCCACGCTCCAGCCCGGCTTCAGCGCCGGCTCGTCAACGCGCAAGTTTGGCAGCTGGCCGAGTGCCGCAAGGCCGAGGATGGCAAACAGCACCAAAGCCCCCACATAGGCGAACAGGCGTGCCAGCGTGCCGACGACCTCGTCGGCGAAGGCTGCAAGCGCCAGATGGATCTGGGTGGGGTTTGCGGCCGTGCTGGCCTCGGGCGACTGCATCCACGTCCCTAAGGCATGGTCCAACGTTGTCTTGAGGCCGGTTCTCGCATAGAAGCGCTGCTCTTCCTGTTTAAGCCTGAGCTTCAGGAAAGAGCTTTTTCGTCGGAGAGTGAACGATGGGTTACAAAGTCGCAGTCGTCGGCGCGACCGGCAATGTCGGACGGGAAATGCTCAACATTTTGGATGAGCGCAAATTCCCCGCGGACGAGGTGGTGGCCTTGGCGTCACGTCGCAGCATGGGCGTCGAAGTCTCCTACGGCGACCGCACGCTGAAGGTCAAAGCGCTCGAGCATTACGACTTCTCCGACGTCGACATCTGCCTGATGTCGGCCGGCGGCGAGGTGTCGAAGGAATGGTCGCCGAAGATCGGCGCCGCCGGCACGGTCGTGATCGACAATTCCTCGGCCTGGCGCATGGATCCGGACGTGCCGTTGATCGTGCCGGAAGTGAATGCGGACGCGACCGCCGGCTTCAAGAAGAAGAACATCATCGCCAACCCGAACTGCTCGACCGCGCAGCTCGTGGTCGCGCTCAAGCCGCTGCATGACAAGGCGACGATCAAGCGTGTCGTGGTCTCGACCTATCAATCGGTGTCGGGCGCCGGCAAGGATGCGATGGACGAATTGTTCTCGCAGACCAAGGCCGTCTACACCAACCAGGAGCTGGTCAATAACAAGTTTCCCGCGCGCATCGCCTTCAACGTCATTCCCCAGATCGACGTCTTCATGGAGGACGGCTACACCAAGGAAGAGTGGAAGATGATGGCGGAGACCAAGAAGATTCTTGATCCCAAGATCAAGCTCTCCGCGACCTGCGTGCGCGTGCCTGTCTTCGTCGGCCATTCCGAGGCCGTCAACATCGAGTTCGAGAATCCGATCAGCGTGGACGAAGCGCGCGACATCCTGCGCAAGGCGCCGGGCTGCCTCGTCATCGACAAGCATGAGCCTGGCGGCTACGCCACACCGTATGAAGCCGCCGGCGAGGACGCCACCTATATCAGCCGCATCCGCGAGGACGCGACGGTGGAGAACGGCCTCGTGCTGTGGTGCGTGTCGGACAATCTACGCAAGGGCGCCGCGCTCAACGCGATCCAGATCGCGGAAGTCCTGATCAACCGCAAGCTGATCAGCGCGAAGAAGAAGGCGGCGTAACTCCGCTGCCGTAGGATGGGCAAAGGCGCGAAGCGCCGTGCCCACCCTCTCTCCACGATCGCGATAGAAGTGGTGGGCACGCTACGCTTTGCCCACCCTACGAATTCAAGCCGAGTCGAGACAGGCCTACGCCACGCTTCGCGCGTTCCTGAATTCCTTCGCGTCCTTGTCCAGCACGAACAGCGATCCCTCCGCGACGCCGAAATAGGCGCCGTGGGTCTGCATCTGGCCGCTCTCGACCGCCTTCTGCACGAACGGGAAGGTCATCAGGTTTTCCAGGCTGCGGAACACCGCGGCCTTTTCGATGCGCTCGACGAATTGCGCCATGGTCTCGTGGTCGCGCTGCTCGACCACCTCGCCCGGCTTGATGAACATCTGCATCCATTTGCCGATGAAGTCGCCCGGCGTGAGCGGCTCGATCTTGTCGACAAAGGCGCGGATGCCGCCGCACTGCGCGTGCCCGAGCACCACGATGTGCTTCACCTTCAGCACCGTCACGGCATATTCCAGCGCCGCCGAGACGCCATGCGCGTTGCCGTCGGGTTGGTACACCGGCACCAGATTGGCGATGTTGCGGACCACGAAGAGTTCGCCCGGCCCGACGTCGAAGATCACTTCGGGCGAGACGCGGCTATCGCAGCAGCCGATCACCATCACTTCAGGGAACTGCCCCTTCACCGACAGCTCGCGGTAGCGGGTCTGCTCGGTCGGCAGCCGCTGGGTGGCGAAGGCCTTGTAGCCTTCCAGCAAATGCTCTGGGAATGTGGTCATGGCCTATGCCTAATCATATACCGCTGGGGCGAACAAGCCTTTCGAATAGGCAGGCCAGATGCTATCCGCTTCGGTCGGAAGTGAGACGAGGAAACGGAAGGAACGCTTGCATGACCCGCCCGCGCCGCAGCCATCTGTTCATGCCCGGCTCCAACCCCCGCGCGCTGGAAAAGGCGCGTAATCTCGCCGCCGACGGCCTGATCCTTGATCTGGAAGATTCCGTCGCGCCCGATGCCAAGGCCGTGGCGCGCGACGGCATCGCCGCCGCGATCGCCGCCAAAGGGTTCGGCAAGCGCGAGATCCTGATCCGGACCAACGGTCTCGACACGCCGTGGTGGGCCGACGATGTCGCGATGGCGGCGAAGGCCTCGCCGGACGGCATCCTGGTTCCAAAGGTTTCAAGCGTGGAGGACCTCGACACGATCGGTCGCCGCCTCGCCGAACTCGGCGCGGCGCCGACCGTGAAGGTCTGGGCCATGATCGAGACCGCACGCGCGGTGCTGCATGCCGAAGAGCTGGCGGCCGCGGGGCGCGATCCCGCGCGGCGCCTGTCAGGCTTCGTGTTCGGCCCGAACGACATCTCGCGCGAGACGCGCATCAAGATGCTGCCCGGCCGCGCCGCGATGATCCCGATGATCACCCATTGCATCCTGGCAACGCGCGCCCATGGCCTCGAAATCCTCGACGGCCCCTACAGCGACATCGCCAACTCCGACGGTTTCGCCACCGAATGCGCGCAAGGCCGCGATCTCGGTTTTGACGGCAAGACGCTGATCCATCCCGCGCAGATCGAAGCCTGCAACGCGATCTTCACCCCGCCCGAAGAGGAAGTCGCGCGCGCCCGAAAGATCATCGCCGCGTTCGAATTGCCGGAGAACGTCTCGCGCGGCGCGATCCGTCTCGACGGCGCCATGGTGGAGCGCCTGCACGCCGACATGGCGCGGCGCACGATCGAGATCGCGGATGCGATTGCGGCGATGGGCAAGGGTTGAGGTTCGCCGCTTGCGACAGCGCTTTGCTGCGAATTCAGGAGCTGCGTCGTCGCGTCACTGCCTTCGTCTCGCATTCTTTAAGGTTTCGGATGGCAGCTCACCGACCGCTCGCCGATATTCCGATGCAAAGCGCCCAAGATTCTGGAAGCCACATTTGAACGCGACGGCAACTACGCTGGTCTGCTCATCGGGATGGCGCAAGAGCTCCGTCGCCCGCTGCAGCCGGAAGCGCCGCGCGAACTGACCCGGTGATCCCCGCCCCGCCAGGGAGAATTCCCGATAAATCGTCCGCACGCTGACGTTGGCGATTGCGGCCATCTTCTCCAGATCGATTGGTTCGTCCCAATGAGCCTCGATGTAGGATTCGACGATGTCGATGACGGATCGGTTGGCGGCCGGTGCCGGGCCCTGAAACCGGTCAGTGAAATTGTGCCGGTGCGCCAGAAGGATTCGAACCATCAGCGCCCGCTCAAGTTCGCCGATGGCTATGGGGGAGTAATCCTGGCCGAACCTGTCCAACTCCTCCGCGAATCTAAAGACGTCCTGACGAACATGAGTCATCACCGACGGATCAGCTTCGCCCGGGGCGAAACGCAGCTCCGTGTCGCTATCATCGCCCAGGATTGTCTTGAGCAACCGCTCGAGTGCGCCGGCATCGATCCTCAGCACCAATTGGCGATAGCCCGGCGCAAACTCGAGATCCAGCCTGGCGTCTCCGGAGATGATCGGACTGAAGGCCTCAATCAGCTCTCTGCTCCCATTGGTCCTGAAGCTCGCAGCTCCCTGGATGGAGAAGAACTGGCGGAGAATCTGCGATTCTGGAAAGGAGAGCGACGCCGCACCGTCGTAGCCGCAGAACGCGAGGCCGATCGATTGCAAGCGAGCAAAATTGGCGTGGATACCGAACTCGCCGCCGTGCTTGTCGAAGCGGTCGGCGCCATATTCGGCGAACAGGCGGTCGCGCGCGAACTCGCTGTCGCGCGACTGAAGCAAAGGATACCGGTCGAGATAAGAGACGCCGCCCAAATCAGAATTCCTCCCCGCAGAGACTAGCGTATCGCCTCCCCGGCGCTGCCAATGCGAGACTGAATGAAAGGGCTGTCGGACGTGACTGGATCACTCGAGGAGGCATGAACGCGCTCATGTCGGCTGCGACCAATTGTCCGATCCCCATACGCATACCTGATCCTCGGGACCACGGACTCGTGATCGATCGTTGCCGGCCGCATTGCCGACTATCGAGAACGATCTTTAGGCCTTTCTTCGCAATTCAAAGCCGATGGCCTGTTCGGCGAGTCAGCAAAGGTCGGGAAGTTTCTGTCCGGCTAATCGCGTTGGCGGAATCCGGCCATTGTGTCTTCGATCGGACAAATACTCTGATAATTCGATTCGTATAGCTCGTTCATGTGCTGGGTCGCAGAGCCGACGAACGGTCGGTCCTCGTGAGATTCCGAGCGAGATCATGAATTCTGCGATCGCTTGCAAGCCCACGCGCTGCAAACGGGCCATCAATTTCGGAGCGATGAAATGTTCGGTCGTAAATCCCGTGTCGATGCACAAGCTCAGATTGAGGCAATCGGCCGGTCGCAAGCCATGATCGAATTCAATCTTGATGGGACGATCATCACGGCTAACAAGAATTTTCTCTACGCCCTCGGCTACTCCCTCGACGAGATCAAGGGAAAGAAGCATGCCATGTTCGTTCCCGCCGACCAGCGCGATAGCGCCGAGTACAAGGCGTTCTGGGCCGCATTGAACCATGGCGAGTATCAGGCGCGCGAGGTCAAGCGCATCGCGAAGGGCGGCCGCGAGGTCTGGATCGAAGCGTCCTACAATCCGGTGCTCGACGGCAACGGCAAGACGGTGAGGGTCGCCAAGATTGCGACCGACATCACCGGGAAGAAGATCCGCAGCATGGCGGACGCTTCCAAGATCGCCGGCATCAGCCGTGCGCAGGCCGTGATCGAGTTCACACTCGATGGCACCATTGTCACCGCGAACGAGAATTTCTGCAACGCGCTTGGCTATTCGCTCGCAGAGATCCAGGGCAAGCATCACAGCCTGTTCGTGCCCCAGAGCGAGCGCGACGGCGCGGCCTATCGCGAGTTCTGGGCCAAGCTCAACCGGGGCGAATACCAGGCTGGCGAGTTCAAGCGCATCGGCAAGGGCGGCCGCGAGGTCTGGATCCTCGCCTACTACAATCCATTGCTCGACGAGAATGGCAAGCCGTTCGGCGTCGTCAAGTTCGCCACCGACGTCACTGCCGAGAAGCTGAAGACCGCCGATCTCGCCGGTCAGATCGCGGCGATCGAGAAGGCGCAGGCGGTGATCGAGTTTAACATGGACGGCTCGATCATCACCGCGAATGCCAACTTCCTGAGCGCGCTCGGGTACTCGTTGGCCGAGATCAAGGGCAAGCATCACGGCATGTTTGTCGAGCCGTCGGAGCGCGATAGCAATGGCTATCGCGAGTTCTGGGCGGCGCTCAACCGCGGTCAGTACCAGGCGGCCGAATACAAGCGCATCGGCAAGGGCGGCAAAGAGGTCTACATCCAGGCCTCGTACAACCCGATCATGGATCTCAACGGCAAGCCGTTCAAGGTCGTGAAATATGCGACCGACGTCACGAAGCAGGTGCTGGTCCGCATGGGCAACGAGCGCGTCCGCGGTATGATGGAATCGGTCGCCGCCGGATCGGAGGAGCTGAACGCGTCGGTGCGGGAGATCTCCGAGGCCATGACCAAATCGCGCGAGACCGCGATGAGCGCGGTGGAGCAGGTCGCGTCCGCCGACGCCCAGGCGCAGCGCCTCACTGAAGCGGCGCTGGCGATGAGCGGGATCGTCGAGCTCATCAACAACATCACCGGGCAGATCAACCTCCTGGCACTTAACGCGACCATCGAATCCGCCCGCGCCGGCGAAGCCGGTCGCGGCTTCGCGGTGGTCGCCTCGGAAGTCAAGAGCCTCGCCAACCAGGCCAAGCAGGCGACCGACAAGATCGGTGCCGAGATCGGCAGCCTCAACGGCATCTCCGGCGACGTCGTCACCGCCTTGGCTTCGATCAAAACGGCTATCAACAACGTCAGCGAATATGTGACGTCGACGGCCGCGGCAATCGAAGAGCAAAGCACGGTGACGAACGAGATGTCGACCAGCATGCAGCGCGCGGCAGCGGAAGCCGCCGCGATGGCCGCTGGTGCATGATCTTCGCGCAGACCGCGTTGACGGTCTGCTACGGGATTTGCAAGGCCGGCATGGTCGGCACGATCGAGCGAGTCCAATGTCGACGCATCGGCGCAGTAGCCGTGCGGGAATCAAAAGGCGATGCTGCGGGCCGCAGCGGCGCGCCGGGGACGCGCCCGCTTCTTAGCCCAATCGCGCCTCGCTTAGATCGTCTGGCCGCCGGACACCTCGATCCGCTGCGCCGTGACCCAACGATTGTCGGGACCGAGCAGGCTCGCGACCATCGGTCCGATATCGTCGGGCAAACCGACGCGGCCCAGTGCGGTCATCTGCGCAAATTGGTTGTTCAAATCCGGCATGTCCCGAACCGCGCCGCCGAGAAAATCGGTTTCGATCGCGCCCGGCGCAACGACGTTGGCCGTGATGCCGCGTCCACCAAATTCCTTGGCCATGTAGACGGTCAGAACCTCGATGGCGCCCTTCGCAGCCGCGTAGGCGGAAAATCCCGGAAACGAGACGCGCGTCAGCCCGCTGGAGAAGTTGATGATCCGGCCCTGGTCGGCGAGCAAGGGTAGCAAGGCCTGCGTCAGGAAGAATGGTCCTTTGACGTGCGTGGCGAACAGGGCGTCGAATTGTTGCTCCGTCGTCTCTGCGATTGCAGCCATCTCGCCCTGGCCGGCATTGTTGACGAGGTGATCGAATCTCTCGGCGCGCCAATGCTCCGCCAACGCGGATCGAACTTTTGTGACGAACGCGGGAAAGCTCGACACGGCAGTGACGTCAAGCTCCAGCGCGACGGCCTTGCGCCCCAGCGATTCAATCTCGGCGACGACCTCGCGTGCTGCGGCGGCCCCGCTGCGATAGGTCAAGATCACATCGCCGCCGTGACGTGCGACGGCGATGGCGGTGTTGCGGCCAAGGCCGCGGCTGGCGCCGGTGACGAGAGAAATGGTGGGCATCGGAAATTCCTCGAAGCGTTGCGGTGATCTCCGTTTGCCTACGATCGACCCCCCGGTGTTGCCGGATCCTCGGAGTGTCTTGCCCAACAGTCCGGGATCCGGCGACGGCGGACTTGCCCAAAACTCCTGATTTTCTGCCTGAACGGCCGGTGCCGATTGCTTGGGCGCCGGGCTCGGCCTAAAATTGGCGCGTGACCGAAACGCTGCTCCAGATCGCCAGTCGTTATTCCGCGGCTCACGCCGACGACAAGGGCATCGCCTCCACGCCCTTCGCCGGCGTCTCGATCATCCGCGAGGCCGCGCCGAGTGCGCTCCTGTACGCAATCTCCAGGCCTCTGGTCGCACTGGTCTTGCAAGGCGCCAAACGTGTGGCGACCGGCCGGACGTCCTTCGACTTCGGTGCAGGCGATTCCTTGTTGATTGCGAGTGATGTGCCGACGGTCAGCCAGATCACGCGCGCGACGGCGGCCACGCCCTATCTTTCGCTCGTCGTCGAGCTCGACCCCACAATCATCGAGGGGCTGGTGGTCGAGATGGGTTCGCTCCCGTTCATTCCGTCCCGGCCGCTGCGGGTCGAGCCGACAGAGCAGGAACTCGCGGACGCAGCGCTCCGGCTGCTGCGCCTGATCGACCGTCCCTCGGCCTTGCCGATCTTGCGCGGCCAGCTGATGCGAGAGCTGCATTATTGGCTGTTGGCCGGCCGCCACGGTGGAGCCATCAGGGCGCTCGGAATTGCCGATAGCCATGCACAGCGGATCGGCCGCGCGGTTGCGCTCATTCGTGCCGGCTATGCCAAGCCGTTGCGCGTCGATCGATTGGCCAAGGCCGCGGCGATGAGCCCGTCGGCATTTCACGCGCACTTCCGGAGCGTCACTTCGCTGACCCCGCTACAGTTTCAGAAACAGCTTCGCCTGATCGAAGCCCGCCGCGCGATGCTGGCCGACGGTGCGCAGATCGCGACCGCGGCTCATCAGGTCGGCTACGAAAGCATCACGCAGTTCACGCGAGAATATTCCCGGCTGTTCGGCATGCCGCCTGGACGCGACATGCGCGAGGCGAAGCGGCGGATTGAATCGGCGGCTTGATGAGTTCCCCAATGGCGACGGTTGACAGACTCTACATCCTCGACGGCGGCATTGCGCAGGTCTCGGACGGTTCGATCTATTCTCCCGGCATCAATGTCGGCGTCCCCATGACGTTGAGCTGCAATGCCTATCTCGTCAGTCATCGTGCCGAATGGCTGATCTGGGATACGGGAATCGAGGATGCGCTATCGAAGCATCCGGAAGGACGCATCATCGCGCATGGCATACGCGGCGTCGTGCGTCGTCCCATCGCGGACCAATTGGACGAAATCGGGGTGCGGCCCCGCGACATCAGCACGATCCTGCTTTCGCACGCGCATTTCGATCATATCGGAAACGTCAATCTGTTCGAGAATGCAAGATGGATCGCGCAGCGGGCTGAATTCGAGGCCATGTTCGGACCGGACCCTGAAGAATTCGGCTATTCGCTACAGCACTACAAATCGTTGAAGGAGCGGCCTTACGAGATCGTCGATGGTGACCACGACGTATTCGGCGACGGCGCTGTGCGCATGATCTTCACGCCGGGCCATACTCTCGGGCATTGCTCGCTGATGGTGAGGCTACCGCGGCGCGGCGCCGTGCTGCTGAGCGGCGACGTCGCGCACAATCGCGAGAACCTCCGGCACATGCGCGTGCCGTCCTTCAATGCCGACCCGCAGGCAACGGTCGCGTCCATGGCCAAAGTGGTCGAGCTGCTTCGCTCCGAGAATGCCGAGATCTGGATCAATCACGATGCGGCTGAGAGCGACGAGCTGCCTCACGCGCCAGACTGGATCGTGTAAGCGCGCGTCACCGCGGCACGATCGCGGCACGATCGAGCGATTCCAGCGTCGAGGCATTGGCGCAGAAGCCGTGGTAGTTCTCCACGGCGGTGCCGTCGGCCAGCTCGCGATCGCACTGGCCCTTGTGGCTGCAAAGTGCGCACACCCGCTCCATGTCGCGCAGCAGCAGCGGATGCGCGCGGCCGAGCCCTTCGGCGCTGATGCCGAGCTGCTCGAGCATCTTCGGCAGCTCGTCGGCGGAGTGCTTGCCGTGACGGACCAGCTCCTCCAGATCGTCAGGCGCGATCCGCAAGTCTTGCGCGATCCGGTCGAAATCGGCCCGGTCGAGCTGCCGGATCTCGTTCAGCTCGCGGCGATGCTTCAGCCAGCTTGCAAAGGACTCGATGAGGTCCTGGACAATGGGATAAGGCCTGGTTGCGGTGCTCATGCGAAGCTCCATTCGAACGGCGGAATTGGAGCAAGACTAGGCACAATGGTGCAGGTGCGCGTTGCGCTGGATCAAATTGGAATCCTGTGTCCCGGATGCGCTGCAGCGTGTGGGCGACGGGTGCAACGTGATCGCCTGTCAGGCGCAAATCCTTCCACATCGTCATGGCCGGGCTTGACCCGGCCATCCACGCCTTACCGGGTAGCGCGAAGAACGTGGATGCCCGGGACAAGTCCGGGCATGACGACCTTTTACGAAGTTTCTATGCGGTTTCCCCAGGGCACAGGGGAGAGTTACCCAAACCGCTCCGCCGCCCACGCATACAGGCTGCCCGGGATCGGCTTCTCGCCGCCGCGGCCCTTGGGCGAGATGTGCAGGCCGATGATGTCGCGGTCGGTGACGAGGCCGAGATAGCTCGAGGGATCGAAGAACAGCTTTGGCTCGGCATGCACGGCGTAGAACGATTGCTTCGGCAGTGCGTTTTGCAGCTCGCCGGTCCGGCGCGCGAGCGCGGTGAGTGCCGCCGGCCCGAAGATCGCGACGCGGATGTCGGAGAGGCGGTTCGAGCCGCCGCGCAGGCGGCGCATCGCAAACGTGACGCGATGGCGCAACGACAGCCAGTTCGGCGTCAGCTCCTCCTGCTCCATCAGCTCTTCGAAGGCGGCAACGATGCCGTGTTCGGGCGGAAGGTAAATCACGGAGTTGCCGAGCTGGCGCGGCCGCTCCCACGCGAAGTAGGACTTTGCCGGATCGATCTCGACCGGCCTGAGCAGCAGCACGTCTGCATCGAGCCAGAGGCCGAGGCCCTTCGCCATCAGCTTCATGCGGAAGAAGTCGCTGAACTGAAGCGTGGTCCAGTCGCGCCAGCTGCCGTCCGGCTGCGGCGGTCGCAATCGTTCGGAGAACGCATGCGGCAGGATCGCCTCGGCATCCGCATTCGCGATGCCTGCGGGCAGGCCGGGAATGGTGTCGAAGCTGTAGACCGTGACCTTGTGGCCGGCAGCCAGCTGCGAGCGCAGACAGGTCCGGCGCAGGGCATCCATTGGGCCGTGCCAGAAGGTGACGATGTCAGGCAACATGGGCGCAAGCTATAGAGGACAACGCTGGCAAAGAAAAAGCCCCGGCGCTGTCAGCACCGGGGCTCGAAACTCAGATCAACCTCAGGCCCAGGCGCGTTCGCGCTTGAGCTTGTCCTCATAGGTGTCGATCGAGGCCTTCTTCTCCATCGTCAGGCCGATGTCGTCGAGGCCGTTGATCAGGCAGTGCTTGCGGAACGGGTCGATCTCGAACTTGACCTTGCCGCCGTCGGGACCGCGGATCTCCTGGTTCGGCAGGTCGATCGTCAGCGTCGCGTTGGCGCCGCGCTCGGCGTCGTCGAACAGCTTGTCGAGGTCTTCCTGGGCAACGCGGATCGGCAGAATGCCGTTCTTGAAGCAGTTGTTGTAGAAGATGTCGCCGAACGAGGTCGAGATCACGCAGCGGATGCCGAAGTCGAGCAGCGCCCAGGGCGCGTGCTCGCGGCTCGAGCCGCAGCCGAAATTGTCGCCAGCGACCAGCACCTTCGCATTGCGATAGGCGGGTTGGTTCAGCACGAAATCCGGATTCTCGCTGCCGTCGTCCTTGTAGCGCTGCTCGGAGAAGAGCCCCTTGCCAAGGCCGGTGCGCTTGATGGTTTTGAGGTACTGCTTCGGAATGATCATGTCGGTGTCGACATTGATGATCTTCAGCGGCGCCGCGACGCCTTCCAGCGTGGTGAACTTGTCCATGGTTGCGCTTTCCCGGGATGGTCTAGGGAACCGGTATTTATCGCGATCGGGGCCGAAATCCTAGGCCGAATTCGGCAGATCTCGTCTGTCTAACGGGCCTCTCTGCTCAACCCGGCTCTTGAGCCTCGATCGCGGCCATATCGTCGTCCGAGAGGCCGAAATGATGGCCGATCTCGTGGATCAGGACGTGGCGGACGATATGGCCGAGGCTTTCGTCGTGCTCGGCCCAGTAATCCAGGATCGACCGGCGGTAGAGCCAGACCATGTTGGGCAGCCGCGCCACGTCGGCAAAACTCTGCTGCGGCAGGCCGACGCCCTGGAACAGGCCGAGCAGGTCGAACTCGCTCTCGCATGCCATCTCGTCCAGGACCTCCTCGGTGGGGAAGTCGTCGACGCGGATGATCACGCCCTCGCATAGCCTACGAAACTCCGCCGGCAGGCGTTCGAACACTTCGTGCGCCATCGCTTCCATCTCGGCCAGCGAGGGCGCTTTCAATTCCGTCCACATGGGCCTCTCATAGCGTGGGTTTCGCAGCGATGCATCCGGCTTTATAAGCGCGGCGAGGTTGACGGGCGCCGTCAAAACGGGGAGCGTAGGGGCTCGAAGTGGACGTTCAAATGGGCGGAAAAATGCGAGCGAAAACAGCGCTGACGCTACTGTGCATGGGGTTGTTTTCGCAGTTTTGCGTTGGCGCGGCGGCCCAGACCGCGGCTCCCGGGATCAGGCTGGCCCAAGCGGCCTCGCGAGACGATCTGCCGCCGCCGCGCAAGCGGCCCCCGGCGCGCCTGCGCGTCACGCCCTATTACAGTCCGGACGGCGTCTATCCCCGCTACAACCCCGGTCCCGATGCGGTCCGCGAGTGCAACGCCACCTATGTGCAGGAGTATCGCCCCAGCGGCACGGTGATCGTGCCGCATATGAGCTGCTACTGGCGCCGGGGCTGATACGAGCGCGATGCCGTCGCGCGCCTGAGGCGGAGGTCGTCATGACGAGATGGTTCACATTGGCGGTTGCCGTCGGGCTTGCCGCAGGCCTGCCTCACGCGTCCGCTGCGCACAGGGTGACGAAGCTGCCCGATGCGTCGGCCGGGCGCGCGGTGTTCGACGGGCGCCGACATGTGCGGTCCGACGTCGTGCGATACGCTCCGCGTCCTGATCCGCATTACTACGCCCGGCCTGTCTACTACCGCCCTTATCCTTACGGCGTGCCCGCACCGTTCGTGCTGGGCTTCGGGCCCTGGTGGTGACATCGCGACACGACACCGGGCTCCTCGTTCATTCATGAGGCATTCACGTCGCTGTCCCTAATTTAATCTTGGGAGCGACCGCCAATGAACAGGGATGACGCGCGCCGGGAGCGAGCGTCGCAACTCCGCTGTCCAGATTCAGGGAGAAGTCCATGCTGAGAATATTGGGTCTCAGGGCAAGCCCGATGCGCTTGCTCGGGATTGCGGCCGCCGCGACGCTGATGCTGTCGGCCGGGACCACGCGTCCTGCTGAAGCCATGACTCCAATCAATCCGACGGCGTTGCCGGCGGCAAAGGCCGCAAGCGACGACATGATCCCGGTTCGCCACGGTGGCGGCGGCGGACACGGCGGCGGCGGTCATGGCGGCGGCTTCCATGGCGGCGGCGGCTTCCATGGTGGAGGCGGACATATCGGTGGCTTCCGCGGCGGTGGTTTCCACGGTGGTGGTTTCCACGGCGGCGGCTTCCGCGGTGGTGGCTTCCGCGCCGCGCCCGCCTTTCATGGCGGCGGTTATCGCTACGGCGGAATTCACCGTTACGGCGGCTATCACCGCTATGGCGGCTATCGCCCCGCCTATTACGGCCATCGCCATTTCCACCGGCGCTACTATGGCGGCTACTATCCCTATTACAGCCATCCGCGCCGCTGCCGGGTCATCTGGACCTATTACGGCCCGCGCCGCGTCTGCCGCTGGCATCGCTGGCACCATCCGTATCGCTATTGGTAAGCACGATCGAAATGAAAAGGGCGCCTCGACGGCGCCCTTTGTTCATCCGGTGGCTTAAAGCCAATCCTTCAGTTTCCACGTCGCCGACGTCCAGCGTGTGAGGTTCTCCAGCTTCCACTGCTTGAACATCGCCGGCGGCCAGCGGCTGAGCTTTGATGTCTCCTCGACCTCGGGCCTGGCCACCATCCGCAGCGGTGCCGCGCGCCGCCGATGCTGGGGCGTCGCCGCGCTGATCAGATCGACATATTCAGGCTTGCTGGCCATGAGCTCGTGTCCTCGCGAAGGGGCTTCGCGAAAGCCAGTCTGACGCTTGCTGGCTAACGGGCCGTTTCCATGATTGATCGAGATTGAGAAGTTGGATGGGGTGGACCTCTAGTTTGGCGGATTGGACAGCAGCCAAGTCCTTTTCGACGCAGACCAGCCAAGCCAGTACGTACCGCCGCCTTCTAGCGATACACGTTGGTTCTGAGTTCCGTCATGGTAGACTACGATGATGGCACCATCACAAGTCGAGCATGAAACCTCTGTTGTTCCTTGAACGTCAATTGATTGAGACAGCCACGCAGATCGCCCATCCCAATAAGAAAAACTTAGCCTCTGATCCCCCTTGTTCACGATACGAATGTTGTTTTTTGGCAGCGGCGATTTTTGCACGGGAAGCATTTGAAAGTCCTGCGGAGGACCGATTGGCTGGCGCGGGACAACCCGTTCGTCGGCGGTTGCCGCTATGCTTATCGTCAGACCGATGACCAGAAATATCCAACCAAATCTATCGCGCGACATTGGCGATCTCACCTGTATCCGAATTAGAAATTCGTCTAATTAGACCAACTCATTGCTTCTCTTCGGAAGCCCCGCCAGAGATCTGAGGTTGCGCAAAGCGCCCGAGCATATAGCCAACGATTGTTCCAAAGAGTCCAAATGCTGGTGCAATCTGTTCGTTGTTGTATCCCACGGTAATAAGCATCATCGTTCCGGTGATAACCGTGATAATGATAATTGGACGGGCGATTTCTTCCGGACGAGCGTTCGTCGATCGACGAAGCCCAAATAGAAGTGCGTAGATTACAGCCAAACCAAATACGCAAATAAGGCAAGTTAGCCAGAACTCGTATGGCGTCTTACTCGTGAAGAAGCTTGTGAGATTTGCGCCGACGCTTGGATTTCTTATTTCAGGCGGCGGTGGAAGTGTTTGGGCAAGAGTATTCTGAGTCCCAACAAGGATATCGCCTACAAAAGCCAAGAAGAACAATTGTGCTAACGCGAAATTCCTATACCAAGCCCCGAACATATCTGGCTCCTATCGCGGATGCTTCCGAAAATGTCTTCCTGTCTTGTGCAGCGAAATAACCACTATCCATCGCAGCTCCGCGCAAGCCCGGAGTTCCATGATACTTTGGATCCATTCGGTCATAAGCGCCTTGGTAGACGAACACACGCTGCATAATCGTCAGCGATTCAGGCGTAACGTTTCTCTTTCGAGCTAAATAGTATCCGGCCAGGAAATCGGCGTGGAGCTCGGCAAGCATGCCGTTGGCTTGATCCTTCATAAGTGCCTTTATCAAATCGGCGCTGGCAAGTTGGAAAACGTGCGCGCACTCGTGAGCGAGAACGCCAGCGACTGCAATGCCTCCATTTGCACTACTCGGATCTGCGAGATTCCTAACAAAATCGATGCCGATCCAGACGGTGCCCTGAGTGCCCCGAACAACCGTTTCTGCCGTTGTAAAAGCATTATGTGCTTGTACAAATTGAAATCCGGGATTTATGCCGGGGATCACCTGTTCGATTGCTTTCAGCTCTTCAATCAGAGCTATATCAAACCGATCGTCGCCCGACTTCGATCGTTTGGTCTGATGTCGATTGATAAACTCGTCATTGCTACAGCCGCACGAAAGAACTTTGGAATCATTCAGGGCCGCAACTCTTTGAGGCCAAACGCTCGCAGCGGTGAGGCCTGCCGCGATCAAAGTGCGTCTCGAGCAAGTTGCGACCATGCTTCCTCAACCGAAATGAACCAGACAATATTCACTACTCAATGACTATGGCTTGAAAGCAAAGATGCTAATTGGGCAATCCCCTAGGCCATTAAAGCAACTTTTGTCCAAGGTAGCCGGTTTACTATTCGGTGTGACAATCGGAGCGATGATCTCCGGGGGCTTGCGATAACCGTAGTCGAACTTCTTATAATCCTTCAGGATTGTAGCGTTTTCGCCCCCTATTGCGAGAGAAGAAACATCCCTTGTTTCATCGTTGTTAGATCTGAAGCTGGAGAGCATCGCGGGAGCTATGGATTGATAAGTCGAAGGACGCTTGCCATCCATCCAAATTGAGAAGCCGCGTATCTCGTCCGATTGACCGGAAACTCGTACCAAGTTTGCGCGAACATAAATCGCTGCATCCTTTTCGAACGCTGCGATCACAAACCAATTGTCGTCCACGAACCTTTGATATGCGATTGTTCTGTTGTTTATTTTGAGTAACTTTTCATATAGGTCGCGAAGCGAAACATCCTTTAATCGCAGAGTGTCGACGGCGATTCCGTTTTTTTTACTTGACCAGCTGCTACCCCAATCCTTTGCGGCTCGGGTCGAGACCAATCCTGTTGGTATTCCGACCGAAACTCCAGCAGCTGCATCCGTGAACTGCTCGAACTTGACTGCATCGCGGTTTTTGAAGCCCTCCTTGACAAGCGCGACTAGCTCTTCATCGTTCAAGTTACCGGTCGCGGGATGGCCGATTCTTGTCTGAAATTTCTTGATGGCCTTAGTCGTCTCATCGCCGTTCTTACCGTCAATCAGGCCTTCGTAGTCTGTAGTCCAGATTAAAGCCTCTTGCTGGATGCGTATTCCCTGCGCGTTTGGCGCGTCGGCGACTGCCGGGTCAATTGCAAGATTCAAAAATGCCAACGCGGCCGAAAACGGCAGCAGAAATATGCGCGGCGTACGACGTCCCATAAGCCCCTCCATCGCCTGTGCAACTTTGGAGCTTAGTTCTAAAAATATGCCACCGCAAGCTAGTACAAGAGGATGTTGCATGAGGCGGCGCCCTGCAAGGGCGTCGCCTCTTGGACTCACCGCCACTCCCTGATGTCGACGAAGTGACCCGCGATCGCCGCGGCTGCCGCCATCGCCGGCGATACCAGATGGGTGCGGCCCTTGAAGCCCTGGCGGCCCTCGAAGTTGCGGTTCGAGGTCGAGGCGCAGCGCTCTTCCGGAGCCAGCTTGTCGGGGTTCATCGCGAGGCACATCGAGCAACCGGGCTCGCGCCATTCGAAGCCGGCCTTGATGAAGATCTTGTCCAGACCTTCAGCCTCGGCCTGCTCCTTCACGAGGCCGGAGCCCGGCACGACCATGGCGTTGACGCCGCCTGCGACCTGCTTGCCTTCCGCGATCTTGGCGGCGGCGCGTAAGTCCTCGATACGGCCGTTGGTGCAGGAGCCGATGAAGATGCGGTCGAGCTTGATGTCGGTGATCTTCGTCCCCGCGGTCAGGCCCATATATTTCAGCGCGCGGTGCTTCGACAGGCGCTTGGCCTCGTCGGCGATCTTGTCGGGATCGGGCACGCTGCCGGTGACCGAGATCACGTCTTCGGGGCTCGTCCCCCAGGTCACGATCGGCGGCAGCTTCGCTGCATCGAGCCGCAGCTCGTGGTCGAAATGCGCGCCCTCATCCGAGCGCAATTTCTCCCAGTAACGCATCGCGGCATCCCAGTCGGCGCCCTTCGGCGCCTTCGGACGATCGCGCAGGAAGTCGAACGCCTTCTGGTCCGGCGCGACCAGGCCGGCGCGAGCGCCACCTTCGATCGACATGTTGCAGACCGTCATGCGGCCTTCCATCGACAGTGCGCGGATCGCATCGCCGGCGTATTCGAGCACGTAGCCGGTGCCGCCCGCGGTGCCGATCTCGCCGATGATCGCGAGGATGATGTCCTTGCCGGTCACGCCGTCGGGCAATTTGCCGTCGACGGTGACGCGCATGTTCTTCGCCTTCTTCTGGATCAGCGTCTGCGTCGCCAGCACATGTTCGACTTCCGACGTGCCGATGCCGTGCGCGAGCGCGCCGAATGCACCGTGCGTCGAGGTGTGGCTGTCACCGCAGACGATGGTGGTGCCGGGCAGCGTAAATCCCTGCTCGGGTCCGATGACGTGGACGACGCCCTGACGCTTGTCGAACTCGTCGTAATATTCGATGCCGAATTCCTTGGCGTTGTCGGCCAGTGCCTTGATCTGCTCGATGCTTTCAGGGTCGGGGTTCGGCTTGGTGCGGTCCGTGGTCGGCACGTTGTGATCGACGACGGCCAGCGTCTTCTCCGGAGCGTGGACCTTGCGCCCGGTGGCGCGCAGGCCTTCGAACGCCTGCGGTGAAGTGACCTCATGCACCAGATGGCGATCGATATAGAGCAGGCAGGTGCCGTCCTCGGCTTCGTGCACCAGATGGTCGTTCCAGATCTTGTCGTACAATGTGGTCGGCTTGGACATGAGCGTCAGCTCCAGGAATGTTGTGTAGAGCGGGTTGCGCGGCTGGCGCGCGGGGCAACAAAATCGTCAGCGCAGCTTTTAGGCTGCGCGCGTAAGCTCTGACGTTGCCGAGGTCGCGAAGCGTCCGAAGAACCGGCCGGGCAGCCGCGAGCGATCGTCGATGACGACGCGCTTGACGGGCGAGAGGCTGGTCAAATCTGGAAACATTCCAAGAATATATAGCAGGCCGAATTGGAATCGCGAGGGCTTTGACGCGCACGGCTGACGCAACAAAAAAGCGCGGGGTTTTGCCCCGCGCTCTCGATAACTCGCCTGTAAGCGGAGCTTACTCGTTGACGGCAGCAGCCGGGCGGTCCTGCTTCTTCTCGACGATGCGGGCCGACTTGCCGCGAAGATTGCGGAGATAATAGAGCTTGGCGCGACGCACCTTGCCGCGGCGCACCACCTTGATCGAGTCGATCATCGGCGACATCACCGGGAACACGCGCTCCACGCCTTCGCCGTACGAAATCTTGCGCACCGTGAAGCTCTCGTTGAGGCCGCCGCCGGAACGGCCGATGCAGACGCCTTCATAGGCCTGCACGCGGGTGCGGTCGCCTTCGACGACCTTCACGTTGACGATCACGGTATCGCCGGGGCCGAACTCCGGGATCTCCTTGCTGGCGGAGAGCTTGTCGAATTGCTCTTTTTCGAGCTGTTGGATCAGGTTCATGGGTAAATCTCCATCGGCGCGCCCAGCCTTGGAAAACGGGGGCTGCGCGAAATTCGTTTATCCAGCCATTGCGGATGTGGCCGCTGCTATAAGGCAAGCCGGAGCGTTTGTCACCCGTCTGTCTTGTTTTTTGGCGTTTTTTGGCGTCCGGCCCGAATCGGGGCTTTGCTCGGAATTTGGGCCCACATATCCGGTCGCCGGGCCGCCGTCAGGGCCTCGGATTCAGCCCGCCGCCAGCTGGCGACCTTGGCATGGTCACCGGAGGTCAGAATCTCCGGAATGGGTGCCCCCTCGAACAGCTGCGGCCGGGTGTATTGAGGGTATTCGAGCAGGCCGTCGGAGAAGCTTTCCTCGGTTCCCGAGGCTTCCTTGCCCATCACGCCCGGCAGCAGCCGAACACAGGCGTCGATCAGGGCCAGGGCCGCGATTTCACCGCCGGAGAGCACGTAATCCCCGATCGAGACCTCCTCCAGGCCCCGCCCGTCGATCACGCGCTGGTCCACTCCCTCGAACCGTCCGCAGACGATCAGGGGACCCGGGCCCTTGGCCAGGTCCGTGACCCGGGCCTGGGTCAATGGCCGACCCCTCGGGCTCATCAGCAGTTTCGGCCGGTCCGGGCCGATCCCGGCGGCATCGATGGCAGCCGCCAGAACATCGGCCCGAAGCACCATGCCCGGTCCGCCGCCGGCCGGGGTGTCATCGACACTGCGATGGCGGTCGGTGGCCGAGGACCGGATGTCCCGCGCCTCCAGCTCCCAGAGCCCGCCAGCCAGCGCCCGGCCGGCCAGGCTCACGCCCAGCGGCCCCGGAAACATCTCCGGGAACAGCGTCAGCACCGTCGCGCACCAGGGTGAGGGATTGGTCATCGGATCTCAGTTATTGTCGTCCCGGACAAGCGGAGCGCAGATCCGGGACCCATAACCACCGCATTTCGTTTTGCGACGGCTGGAGCGATCAGCTTAGCTAAAAATTCTGGCCTGTGGTTATGGGTCCCGGCCCCCCGTGCGCAAGTTGCGCACTAGGCCGGGACGACCCAGGGAGGGATCCTCACCTTCGATCTCCTGCGGCAGCGCGATCACGACGCGGCCGCCGGCGATGTCGACCTCCGGCACCACCGCGTCCGTGAACGGCAGCAGCATCGTGGTGCCCTTGGGCGGCGCGATCTCGATGATGTCGCCGGCGCCGAAATTGTGGATCGCGAGCACGCGGCCGAGCGCATCGCCCGCCGTGGTGACGGCGGCGAGCCCGATCAGATCGGTGTGGTAATATTCGCCCTCGTCCGTCGCGGGCAGCTTTTCGCGCGCGACGTAAAGCTCGATGCCGTTGAGGCGCTCGGCCTCATCGCGGGTCGTGACGCCCTTGAACGTCGCAACCAGATGATCCTTGGCCGCGCGCGCCGTTGCGACCTCGAACCGGCGCTTGCCGTCCTTGGACGAGAGCAGACCGTAAGTCCGCACGGCAAATGGATCTTCGGTAAAGGTCCACAGCTTGACAGCGCCGCGCACGCCATGCGCGGCGCCGATCCGCGCGACGCAGACCAGCGCCGGCATGATCTGGCCTTAACCCTTCGCGGCGGCTTCGGCCTGCGCCTTGCGCTCCTTGCGCGGCACGGCCTTCTCCGGATTGTTGCGCACTTCGCGCTTCTTGACGCCGGCTGCGTCGAGGAAGCGGGACACGCGGTCGGACGGCTGCGCGCCCTTGGCGAGCCAGGCCTTCACCTTGTCCATGTCGAGCTTCAGACGGGTCTCGTTATCCTTCGGCAGCAGCGGGTTGAAATAACCGAGACGCTCGATGAAGCGGCCATCGCGGGGAAAGCGCGAATCGGCGACGACGACGTGATAGACGGGACGCTTCTTGGTGCCGGCGCGGGCGAGACGGATAACGACGGACATCTAAGTTCTCCTTCAAAGTACGTTTTGTTCGGTTGATTGGTATTCCGCGTTGCGCGAGACCGTTGCGATCTCCCGCGACGAATTCCTCATTTCTTCTTGCCCGGGAAACCGCCGAGGCCCGGCAGCATCGGCTTGCCGCTCAGCCCGGTCAGGCCCGGAACGTTAGGCAGACCCTGGCGCAGCCCGGCAGGTAAATCCTTCGGCAGGCTGGGCAGACCTTGTCCGCCGCCACCCTGCATCTTCTCCTGCAGCGCCTTCATCTCTTCCGCCGAAGGCGGCTTCATGCCGCCGCCAAAGCCCATCGCCTGCGCGATGCCGGCGAGCGGACCGCGCTTGCCGGAGCCCATGGCCTTCATCATATCGGCCATGTTCCGGTGCATCTTGAGCAGCTTGTTGACCTGCTCGACGCTTTGGCCGGAACCCGCGGCGATGCGCTTCTTGCGGCTGGCCTTGAGCAAATCGGGATGACGGCGCTCGTCGCGCGTCATGGAATCGATCACCGCGACCTGGCGCTTCAAGATCTTGTCGTCGATGCCGGCGGCCGCGATCTGGTTCTTCATCTTGGCGATGCCGGGCATCATGCCCATCAGCCCGCTGATGCCGCCCATATTGGCCATCTGCAATAGCTGCTCGCGCATGTCGTTGAGATCGAACTGACCCTTGCGCATCCGCTCGGCGGTGCGCGCTGCCTTTTCGGCATCGATGTTGGCGGCAGCGCGCTCGACCAGCGACACCACGTCGCCCATGCCGAGGATGCGGCCGGCGATACGGTCGGGATGGAAATCCTCCAGCGCATCGGTCTTTTCACCGGTACCGAGCAGCTTGATCGGCTTGCCGGTGACCGCGCGCATCGACAGCGCGGCGCCGCCGCGGCCGTCGCCGTCGACTCGCGTGAGCACGATGCCGGTGAGGCCGACGCGCTCGTCGAACGCGCGGGCGAGGTTGACGGCGTCCTGGCCGGTGAGGCTGTCTGCCACCAGCAGCACTTCATGCGGATTGGCGGCGGCTTTGATCGCCGCTGCTTCCGCCATCATCTCTTCGTCGAGCGTGGTGCGGCCGGCGGTGTCGAGCAGCACGACGTCGTAGCCGCCGAGCTTGCCGGCCTCCAGCGCGCGCTTCGCGATCTGTGCCGGCTGCTGGCCGGCGACGATCGGCAGCGTCGGAATGTCGAGGTCGCGGCCCAGGACGGCCAGCTGCTCCATCGCCGCGGGACGGTAGATGTCGAGCGAGGCCATCAGCACCTTGCGCTTGTCGCGCTGGACCATGCGACGGGCGAGCTTTGCGGTGGTGGTGGTCTTGCCGGAGCCTTGCAGGCCGACCATCATGATCGGCACCGGCGGCACGGAATTGATATCGATGGTCTGGCTTTCGGCGCCGAGCGTGTTGATCAGCTCGTCATGGACGATCTTGACCACCATCTGGCCTGGCGTCACCGACTTGACGACGGTGGCGCCGATCGCCTGCTCGCGGACCCGCTCGGTGAAGCTGCGCACTACTTCGAGCGCGACGTCGGCTTCCAGCAGCGCGCGGCGCACCTCGCGCATCGCGGCGTCGACGTCCTTTTCGGTCAGCGCACCGCGCCCCGTCAGACGATCGAGAATGCCGCCAAGCCGTTCCGACAGATTGTCGAACAATGCCGTTGTCCCTTGTCCTGCCTACGCAGGGTTGCCGTATTCACCGTCGTCATGCCCCGGCTTGACCGGGGGCATCCAGTACGCCGCGGCGCGTCGGCTCAAGCCGAGCTGCCTCTGGAATACTGGATCCCCCGCCTTCGCGGGATGACACCTTCGCGAAGCGATCTTCCAAACACCTTTACGCCCGAGGGCGCACAGCGCTGTCGGGCGTTGGCCTCTGGCCTCCGGGGCCAGTGGGCGGGTCGAAAAGAAAGCCTTTCCGAGAAAGTGGCCGGGTTAAACGCCGCTCCCGCCCGAAAGTCAAGGAAGGTTAGGGTGGCCGGGGCCGCTTTGGAAGGCAAAGCCTTGAAAAGATGAACTTTCCGGCGGCGGGTTCCTTTTCCGCAGGCCCCGCCCATATAGCGGTGATGTCCTGCCCCTTCGACCATCCCTGAAGCCAGATCCGTGCCGATCACCCGCCGCCGCCTTTTCGGACTGCTCGTCGGTGCCAGCGCATTGGTCGGCGTACCCTCCCTTTGGATGTCCCGCATGAAAACCTATGACGGCCCGGTCTCCGACCATTTCGACGGCCTGAACTTCTTCGATCCGGACGGCGCGCCGCCGAAATCGCTTCGTGAGGTCCTGCGCTGGCAATTCGGCGGCAAGCGGCAGCGCGCGACCTGGCCGGACTGGGCGCCGAGCCCTCATGCCGACACCCCGCCGGACCGCGTTGATGGCGACAAGGTGCGGCTCTCCTTCGTCGGCCACGCCAGCTGGCTGATCCAGACCGGCGGCCTCAACATCCTCGTCGATCCCGTCTGGTCGTTGCGGGTCTCGCCCGTCAGCTTCGCCGGGCCGAAGCGGCACAACGACCCCGGCATTGCCTTCGATCGTTTGCCGAAGATCGATATCGTGCTGGTCTCGCACGGCCATTACGATCATCTCGACATGGCGACGTTATCGCGGCTCGCCAAGAATTTTGCCCCGCGTGTGGTGACCCCGCTCGGCAACGACGTCACGATGCGCAGTACCGATGCGACGATCAAGGTGGAAGCGTTCGACTGGCACGATCGCGTCGAGCTCGGCGGCGGCATCGCCGTGACGCTGGTGCCGACCCGGCACTGGTCGGCGCGCGGCATGTTTGATCGCAACAAGGCGCTTTGGGCGAGTTTCGTGCTGGAGACGCCTGCGGGGAAAATCTACGTCGTCTGCGATTCCGGCTATGGCGATGGCGGGCATTTTCGCCGCGTCGCCGAGAAGCACGGGCCGTTACGCCTGGCGATCCTCCCGATCGGCGCTTACGAGCCACGCTGGTTCATGCGCGACCAGCACATGAACCCGGAAGACGCGGTGAAGGCGCTGGCGGATTGCGGCGCGCAGGAAGCACTCGGGCATCACCACGGCACGTTTCAGCTGACCGATGAAGCGATCGACGCGCCAGCGCAGGCGCTGGTCGGGGCGCTCGATGCCGCGAAGGTTCCGCAGGAGCGGTTCGTGGCAATGAAGCCTGGGCAGGTGGTGGAGATCTGACGCCTCCGTGCGATTTATCTCCGCTGTCGTCCCGGACAAGCGGAGCGCAGATCCGGGACCCATAGCCGCAGGGAGAAGTTTGGCGAAGATTCTGAGTTACCTGTGTCGCGTCACAACCACTCCCTGTGGTTATGGGTCCCGGCCTGCGCCGGGACGACACCGTTGTGGTGGCCGGCAGTGTGCCTCGTACGGCCTAGGGCCCCGCCTTGATCGCCCAGCTCACATTCACCGTTACCGCCAGCGTTTCCTCGCCCGGCGCGACCGCGGCCTGCGGTGCGGCCATGGGAGCTGCGGCCATGCGTCCCTTGAACAGCGGCATCGGGGCGCCGCCTTCGGACACGCTGAGCGGCGCGCCGAGCGTGACGCCGGTGGCCTTGGCGTAGATCTCCGCTTTGCGGCGGGCGTCTGCGACAGCCTTCTCGCGGGCATCGTCGAGCAGTTTCGAGGCCTGCGTCACCTCGAAGGAGATGTTGCCGATATCGTTGGCGCCGGCGCCGACCAGCGTGTCGATGATAGCGGCGACCTTGGTCACGTCGCGGATCTTCACGGTGACGCGGTTAGAGGCGCGGAAGCCGACCACGGGCGAGGCGCCGGTGGATTTGTTCTGGCCGTATTGCGGCTGCAGCGACAGCCGCGAGGTCTGGTAATCCTTCTCGTCAATGCCTGCGCCCTTCAGCGCCAGCAGCACCTTGCCCATCGCGGCGTTGTTGGCGTCGGAAGCTTCCTTGGCAGACTTCGCGTCGTTGGCGACGCCGGCGTCGATCTGCGCGAGATCAGGCGCGGCGGAGATCGTGGCTTCGCCGCTCACCGAAATCGCCGACGGAAAATCGTCGGCGAGCGCAGGCGTTGCCAGCAGCGCGGCGGCAAAGGACGTAACAAGGGAGGTCAAAAGGATGGCAGGCTTTTTCATCGGTCTCACTTCAGCGGCACGAAAACATTGATCACGAGCTTGTCCTCGGCCGTCTTCAGGGGATCGGTGAGGTATTCCTCGATGAAGGTGTCCTTGGCTTCCAGCTTCTTGTCGTCGAGGTGATTGGTGATCGCCTCGTAGGTGTTGTCCATGTTGTCGTAGGAGCCGCGATGGACGAATTTCAGCGCCTTGCCCTCGGGCGATTTGCCGACGCTCATGTCCTTGGGCAGGTTCTTCGGGTCCTGCTCGACCGGGATCTCGGCAAGGAAGGTGAAGCCGGTATCGTCGGTCGAGGTGTAGACGATCATCGCATTGCCGGCGGGCTTGATGCCCTGCTTGTCCAGAAGCGTGTTCAGCGCCTTGAAGGCGTCGATCAGCGTGTCGAAGGCCGAGTCCCAATTGGCAGTGCCCTTGACCATCACGACCTTCTTGGGCTCGAGCGTGGTCTCCTGGCCGAAGGGATCGGCGGTCTGCACGGGAGCCGGCGTCGCGGCCGCAGCGGGCGGCGGGGCGGCGGGGCTGGGTGAGGCACTGGCAGCGGGCGATGGCGAGGTTGCAGGGGACGTGGCAGGGGACGTTGCGGGGCTTGGTGAGGCGCTTGCCGCCGGCGAGGGCGTAGCCACGGGTGCGGGTGAGGCACTTGCCGCGGGGGCGGGCGAAGCAGACGGGGCCGGCGAGGGGCTCGCCGATGCGGCCGGCGCCGGGCTCGGCGTTTGGGCCAGCGTGGCGGACAGACTAAACGACAAGGCCGCTGCCGGGATCAGCGCGGCCAAAGCGAGACGACGAAACCTGAACATTTTTATTCTCCCCAATAGCTTATCCGCCAAGGCCTTACGTCCCCGAAGCCTCAACCCCGGCCGCATGTCCCGGATCGCGCGAATTTCGCCGTTCTAACACGCGAGCGCCGAATTCGTCCCATGACAGATGCGTCATGGCAGCGTCCTGGCTCTTGTCGGCAAATCACTGGCCAAGAGGGCCAAGGATCGCCATATAAGGCAGGCGAAATTCGGGAATTTTCATGAGCGCGCTGGCCAACCACGCATTTGCCAAGATGAACGGCATCGGCAACGAAATCGTCGTTGTCGACATGCGCGATTCCACCTCAAAGGTCACCCCGGACGATGCCCGTGCGGTGGCATCGGCGCGAGGCGGCGTGCCCTACGACCAGCTCATGGTGCTGCAGAAGCCGCGCTTCGACGGCACCGAAGCGTTCATCAGCATCTACAACAGTGACGGCTCCGAGGCAGGCGCCTGCGGCAACGGCATGCGCTGCGTCGTGCGCCGCATCTTCGAGAAGACCGGCCAGACCAATGCGACGTTCGAGACGGCCGCGGGCCTGCTCAATGCCTGGCAGGGTCCGGCGCCGGATCTTTATACGGTGGACATGGGCGCGCCAAAATTCGCCTGGCAAGACATTCCGCTCGACCAGGAATTCCGCGACACCCGCTACATCGAATTGCAGATCGGCCCGATCGACAATCCGATCCTGCATTCGCCCTCGGTGGTCAGCATGGGCAATCCGCATGCGATCTTCTGGGTCGACGACGTCAATGCCTACGACCTCGAGCGTTTCGGTCCGCTGCTGGAAAATCACCCGATCTTCCCGGAGCGCGCCAACATCACGCTCGCCCATATCGTCGATCCCCAGCACATCACGATCCGCACTTGGGAGCGCGGCGCCGGCCTGACCAGGGCCTGCGGCTCGGCCGCATGTGCCACGGCGGTTGCGGCGGCGCGGCTGAAGCGCGCCGAGCGCAATGTCGAGATCACGCTGCCTGGCGGCAAGCTCGGGATCGAATGGCGCGAGCGCGACGATCACGTGCTGATGACGGGCACGGCAACCTTCGAATATGAAGGCAGTTTCGATCCGGCGCTGTTCGCGCCGGTCGGGTGATGAGCGTCGATATCGTCACCTTCGGCTGCCGCCTCAATGCCTTCGAGGCCGAGGTGATCCGCCGCGAGGCCGAGGGCGCGGGGCTCTCCGACACCATCGTCATCAACAGCTGCGCCGTCACCAACGAGGCGGTGGCGCAGGCGAGGCAGTCGATCCGCAAATTGAAGCGCGAGCGGCCGGGAGCGCGCATCGTCGTCACCGGTTGCGCCGCCCAGACGCAAAGCGGCATGTTCGCCGGGATGGCCGAGGTCGATCGCGTCGTCGGCAATGACGACAAGATGCGGTCGTCCGCATGGCGCGAGGCGCGTGCGGCGTTCGATCTCGGTGCCAACGAAAAAATCGCCGTCAGCGACATCATGGCGGTGAAGGAGATGGCGCCGCATCTCATCGACGGCTTTGCGAGCGGCCTGCCGCGGGTGTTCGTGCAGGTGCAGAACGGCTGCGACCATCGCTGCACCTTCTGCATCATCCCGTTCGGCCGCGGCAATTCGCGCTCGGTGCCGATGGGCGCGGTGGTCAATCAGGTGCGGGCATTGGTCGAGCGCGGCCATGCCGAGATCGTGCTGACCGGCGTCGACCTCACCAGCTACGGCTCGGACCTGCCGGGCGCGCCGAAGCTCGGCATGCTGACGAAGCAGATCTTGCGGCATGTGCCGGAGTTGAAGCGCCTGCGCATCTCATCGATCGATTCGATCGAGGCAGACAGCGATCTCTTGGATGCCATCGCCGAGGATTCGCGGCTGATGCCGCATCTGCACCTGTCGCTGCAGTCCGGCGACGACATGATCTTGAAGCGCATGAAGCGGCGGCATACGCGTGGCGACGCAATCGCGTTCTGCGACCAGGTCCGTCGCCTGCGCCCGGATATCGCGCTGGGGGCCGACATCATTGCGGGCTTTCCGACCGAGACCGAGGAGATGTTCTCGCGTTCGCTCGATCTGGTCGGGGAATGCGGCCTGACGTTCCTCCACGTCTTCCCCTATTCGCCGCGCCCCGGCACGCCGGCCGCGCGAATGCCGCAGGTGGCGGGCGGTGCAATCAAGGAACGGGCGAAGCGGCTACGTGCGGCCGGTGAGGCTGCGCTTCTGCGGCGGCTGCAAGCCGAGATCGGCGCCACGCGTGAGGTGCTGATCGAGAGCGAGGAGCAGGGGCGGACGGAGCATTATCTGCCGGTGGCGATTGCGGGCGAGCGTATGGGGAGTGTGGTGCCGGTCAGGATCGTCGGCAATGATGGCGAGCGACTGACGACATAGTCGCTTGCGGTGAGTCGCGACGCGCTGCATCTCCAATGTCGTCCCGGCGAAGGCCGGGACCCATACCGCGTGATCTATCGATTGCGGGTCGTGGAGTACCGAGCCACTAATCTTCGCCAAACCTCTCTCGGTGTTTATGGGTCCCGGCCTTCGCCGGGACGACATTGGAATGTGGTGCGCAGCAAGCGCCTACAACGCCCGCACCTGCCAGA
>NZ_JBVVPR010000051.1:0-51715 GCF_055811835.1 Bradyrhizobium sp. WSM4874 | reverse complement strand
ACGCCAAGGCGGCAACTCCGAGTCTTCGCCAAACTACGTCCTGTGGTTATCGGTCCCGGCCTTCGCCGGGACGACACCGAGGGTGTTGCACCGGTTAACCGTCACTCACGAGACGGGCTGCGTAGAGCTCAATTGCCCCACACTTCCTTTGCGATCTCGACGGCGAGGCTGAGCTTGGCCCACTGCTCCTCTTCGGAGAGGACGTTGCCTTCCTCCGTCGACGCAAAACCGCACTGCGGGGAGAGGGCGAGCTGCTCCAGCGGGGCGAACTTGGCGGCTTCCTCGAGACGGCGCTTGATCGCGTCCTTGTTCTCGAGCTCACCGAACTTCGAGGTGATGACGCCGACCACGACGACCTTGTTGCCCTTGGGCAGGAAGCGCAGCGGCTCGAAGCCACCGGCACGGTCGCTGTCGTACTCGAGGAAATAGCCGTCGTAATTGGTGCCGGCGAGCATGGTCTCGGCAACCGGCTCGTAGCCGCCTGACGAAATCCAGGTCGAACGGAAATTGCCGCGGCAGACATGCGTCGTCACCACCATGTCGGCGGGCTTCTCGGCCAGCGCGTAGTTGATGACGCGCGCATAGATCTGCTGGAGGCCCTCGGGATTGTCGCCCCGCTCCCGCGCCTTCTGCAATTCGTCCGGCGAGCAGAGATAGGCCCACACGGTGTCGTCGAATTGGAGATAGCGGCAGCCGGCGTCGTAGAACGCCTTCACGGCCTTGCGGTAGGTCTTGCCGAGGTCCTCGTAGAAGGCGTCGAGATCGGGATAGACGTCCTTGGAGATCGCCTTGCGGCCACCGCGGAAGTGCAGCACCGCCGGCGAAGGGATCGTCATCTTGGCGGTGACGTGGGCCTGGTCGGCGACCTTCTTCAGGAAGCGGAAGTGATCCAGCATCGGGTGGTCATCGGGGAAATCGAGCTTGCCGATCACCCGCACCGCGTCATGCCGCGTCTCGACGCCCGCGAACTGGATGCCCGTGTCGGGGTGGAACATTTCGCAGCCGGTGAGCTTGGCCAGGAAGTCGAAATGCCACCAGGAGCGGCGGAATTCGCCGTCGGTCGCGAGCTTCAGGCCGAGCGAGGCCTGCTTATGCACGACCTTCTCGATCTCCATGTCCTCGATCTTGCGCAGATCGTCGGCCGAGATCTCGCCCTTCTCCAGCCTGGCGCGGGCTTCCTTGATCTTGGCGGGACGCAGGAGGCTGCCGACCTCGTCGGCGCGGAAGGGGGCTTTGGTTCGCTGCATTTCTTACTCCCAGTTATTTTTAATGGGCCGCCGCCCCTGCGACGCCGAGGTGGCGCTCGAGGACCGACGGGTCGGCCTTCAGCGCGGCGCTCGGAGCGTCGTGGACGATCGTTCCGCGCTCCAATATCACAACACGGTCGGCCAGCCCCAGAATCTTTTGGGCATTCTGCTCGACGATGATCGAGCAGATGCCGCCCGCCCGCGTGATGGTCCCGATCGCTTTCAAGAGCTCCTCGACGATGATGGGGGCGAGGCCCTCGGTCGGCTCGTCCAGGAGAAGCACTTTCGGATTGAGGGTCAGCGCGCGGCCGATCGCCAGCATCTGCTGCTCGCCGCCGGAGAGCTGGTTGCCGAAATTGCTACGCCGCTCCTTCAGCCGCGGGAACATCTCGTAAACCCTCTCGACGGTCCAGGGGCCGGGCTGGGCCACTGCGGACATGTTCTCCTCCACCGTGAGAGAGCGGAAGATGTTGCGCTCCTGCGGCACCCAGCCGATCCCGGCGCGCGCCCGCTGGTCCGGCCGCAAGGTCGTGACGTCGGTACCACCCAGCCCGACAGTGCCGGAGAAGCGACGGGTGACGCCGACGATGGAGTTGATCAGCGTGGTCTTGCCGGTGCCGTTGCGCCCCAACAGCGCCAGCACCTGACCTTCGGCTAGACGCAGCGACATGTTAGGCAGCACCACGGCCTCGCCGTAGCCGGCTCGAAGCGAGTCGATCGCGAGCAGGTCAGACATTAACCGCCTCCTCGCCGAGATAGACCGCCTTGACCTGCGGGTCGCGCGCAACCTGCTCGGGCGGGCCTTCGGTGAGCAGCGCGCCGGAGACCAGGACAGAGATGCGGTCGGCGAAGGAGAACACGAGGTCCATGTCGTGCTCGATCAGCAGCACGGTGACGTCGCGCGGCAGGCTGCCTACCACGGCGAGAATGTCGTGGCGCTCGCTCTCGGGCACGCCGGCGGCGGGCTCGTCCAGCAGCAGCACGCGCGGCTTGGCGGCGATCGCGACCGCGATCTCGAGCAGGCGCTGCTTGCCGTAAGGCAGCGTTACGGTCTGTTCGTTCATGACGTCGAGCAGGTGGAAGCGCGTCAGGAGGTCGGCGATCTCGCCGTTGACGTCGCTGCGCGTACCCATCCGCCGCCACCAGTCGCCGCCATGGCCGAGGCGCTCTGAGACAGCGAGACCGATGGTCTCGAGCGGGGTCAGGTCGGGATAGAGCTGGTTGATCTGGAAGGTGCGCGACAAGCCGCGCAACACGCGCTTGTGCACGGGCAGATCCGTGATGTCCTGGCCTTCGAGCAGGATGCGGCCCGAGTTCGGCTTGAGCACGCCGGTGAGCTGGTTGATGACCGTGGTCTTGCCGGCGCCGTTCGGGCCGATCAGCGCGTGACGGGCGCCTTGTTCGATTTTTAGCGACAAGTCGCGAGTGACACGCAGACCGCCAAACTGCTTTTCGAGACTTTGGGTTTCGAGCGCGATGGTCATGCGTCGCTCTCCGGCACGGCGACGACGGCCTTGCGCCCGGCTATCTGCCTGATGACCAGATTGGGCACATACAACATCCAGCGATGCAGTCGCTGCCGGCCGATAAGGACGATCACGACGAGCACGAGGCCGATCCAGAACTGCCAGTATTGCGGGGTGATGGTCGAGAACAATTCCTGCAGCATACGAAACAGCACTGCGCCGATCAGCCCGCCGTAGAGATAGCCGGTGCCGCCGATCACGAGCACCAGCATCAGGTCCGCCGAGCGCTCGAAGGAGAACACATCGAGCGAGGCGATCGCGGTGGTCTGGGTGAACAGCGCGCCTGCGATGCCGGCATAGAACGCTGCGAGCGTGTAGATCGCAATCAAGCGGCGGTTGACGGGGATGCCGATAGCGGCCGCGCGCAGCGGGTTGTTCTTGATCGCGCGCAATGACAGTCCGAACGGCGAATGCACGACGCGGCGGGCGAACAGGAACAACAAGAACAGAACGGCGAGCGAATAGAAGAAGCCGGTCTTGCCGAACATATCGAATGGGATCTCACCGAAGATCGGCTGCATCTCGATACCCTGCAGGCCGTCGGTGCCGCCGGTGATGTTGGAGAAGCGTTCGGCCAGCGCCTCGAGCAACAACGCGATGCCGAGCGTCACCATCAGCCGCGTCAGGTCGACGCCGCGGATCACGAGGAAGCTGGTGGCGAAGCCGAGCACCATCGCGACAAGGCCGGCGACGACAAGCGCAAGCACGGGTTCGTTGATGATTCCGTGCAGCGCAAGAAGCCCCGCCGCGTAGGCGCCGACGCCGAAGAAGGCGGCATGGCCGAGCGAGACGATGCCAGCGTAGCCGAGGATCAGATCGAGCGACATCGCAAACAGCGCGAGCCGCAGGATGTCCGTCATGATCAAATAACGCGTGGGAAATACGAAGCCGCAGGCCAGCACGATCAGCCAGAAAGCGGCCTCGCCATAATGCCAGCGGGCCTTGCGCTGGGCGTGATAGCCGACGTCGGAGGAGACGCTCATCGGCGAACTCAACGCGCGGCCGTGCGGCCGAACAGACCGTTCGGGCGCCAGATCAGGATCACGATCATCATGGTGTAGATCACGAAAGGCCCCATCTTCGGGACGTAATATTTGCCAGCGACGTCGCCGATGCCGAGCAGCAGCGAGGCCAGAAACGGGCCGGTGATCGAGGACGAGCCGCCCACGGTGACCACGATCAGGAAGTAGATCATGAATTTCAGCGGAAAGTACGGGTCGAGGCCGAGGATTTCGGCACTCAGCGCGCCGCCGAGACCGGCCAGGCCGCAACCAAAGGCAAATGTGAAAGCGAACACCTGCGGCACGTTGATGCCGAGGCCGCTCGCGGCGCGGGGATCGTCGACCGCGGCGCGCAGACGGCTGCCGAACCGCGTCTTGGCCAGCACCATCTGGAGACCAATGGTGAGCAGCCCGCAGATCACGATGATCATCAGGCGGTAGCGGCCGATGCCGACTCCGAACACGTCGAACTGGCCCTGGAGCGCTGCCGGCAAGTTGATGAAGACCCGCGAGGAGCCCTGGATGTAGTCGACGGCCGCGACCGACATGAACGTGAGGCCGATCGTGAACAGCACCTGATCGAGATGGCTGCGCGCATAGAGGTGTCGGTACAGCGTGCGCTCGAGCACGATGCCGATCGCAGCAGAGGAGACGAAGGCAAGCGGCAATGCAGCGAAGAATGGCCAGCCCATCCGGTTGACCAGCACCATGCAGACATAGCCGCCGGCCATCGCGAAGGCGCCATGGGCGAGGTTGACGAAGTTCATCAAGCCGAGCGTGACCGCGAGCCCGCAAGCCAGCACGAACAGCAGCATGCCGTAGGCAACGCCATCGAACAGGTTGGTGAGGATTGAGGTCATCGTCTCAGCTTGGAGTTATCGTCATGGCCGGGCTTGTCCCGGCCATCCACGTTCTTGGTTCGGCTCTCGCGTCGTTGCCCGGGTCAAGCCCGGTCATGACGAGAGTGGCGGGCGAGATCCCCGATGCGCGCTCGGGGATGACGCGCTTTCGCGCGTTACTTCTTAGTCTTGCCGAGATCCTTGACGGCCTCGAAGGTCGCGAACTCGACGTTATAGAGCTCGCCGTCGACCTTCTCGACCTTCCGGATGTAGATGTTCTGCACGATGTCGCGGGTCTCGGGGTCGATCGAGATCGGCCCGCGCGGGCTCTCCCACTTCTGGCCCTTCATGGCTTCGACCAGCTTGGTGCCGTCGGTGTCGCCATTGGTCTTCTTCAACGCTTCGTAGATCAGGTGAATGCCATCATAGCCGCTCACTGCCATGAAGCCCGGCCGGTTTCCGTACGCCTTCTTGTAGGCCGCGACGAAATCCTTGTTCATCTGCGAGGGATGCGCCGCCGAATAGAGGTGCGCGGTGACCGTGCCCAGCACGGCGTCGCCCATGTTGTTGAGGAGATCGTCGTCGGTCACGTCGCCCGGTCCGATCACCTTAATGCCGGCCTTGTCGAGCCCGCGCTCGGCATACTGCTTCATGAAGTTGCCGCCCTGGCCGGCCGGCACGAACACGAAGATCGCGTCAGGCTTGGCATCCTTCATACGCTGGAGGAACGGTGCGAAATCCGGATTGGCAAGCGGCGTCTTCACCTCTTCGACCACCTCGCCGCCACCGGCGGTGAAGTTCTGCTTGAAGAAGTTGAGCGCGTCATTGCCCGGCGCGTAGTCCGAGGTCAGCGTCGCCACCTTCTTGATGCCGTTTTTCACCGCCCAGTCGGCGATGATGGTGGAGGATTGCGCCAGGGTGAAGCTGGTGCGCACAATATAGGGCGAGCGCTCGGTGATGATGGAGGTGCCGGCCGCCATCACGACTTCCGGGATCTTGGCTTGCGTGGCCAGCGGCGCCGCCGCGAGCGCGGCCGGCGTCACGCCGAAGCCGGCGATGAAATGGACCTTGTCGTTGACGATCAGCTCCTGCGCGGCGGTCTTGGTTTTGTCCGGAATCGCAGCATCGTCCTTGAGGATGATCTCGATTTTCTTGCCGGCGACGGTGTCGCCCTTCTGCTGCATGTAGAGCTTGATCGCGTTCTCGATCTGCTTGCCGGTCGAGGCCTGGCCGCCGGTCATCGGCAGGATCAGGCCGACCTTGACGCTGTCCTCAGCCCTGGCCGGAGCGATGGCCGCAAGGCCCGCGATGGCGGTAGCTGCAGCGGCCCAAATAGTCGTACGAGACAGTTGTTTGCGTTCGAACATCAGATGTCCCTCCCCTTCATTCCTGATCTCTTGTGCGCCGGACCGAGTGCCCGGTCCTTAGGTTTAGCTCACGCACGCGTGATGTCGCGCGCCACATGGCGTCTTTCGCGCCCTTATTGTCAATCGGACGTTTGGCGACCATTCGGCGCAAGCCGAGCGTTCCGATTGTCGACGGCAGAAGCGATATCGGGTCACGTCCGGGTAACCTCGGCATCGTGACTACGATCACCTTCATTTGTACGATTGTACAAACAAAATGGACCTGTCAACGAAAAAGCTTCATCTCCAATCAAGCCACTTTGTCGCGAGCTCTTGCAGCAGTCTAGAAACGCAGCCAGCCGAGGGGATGGAGGATTTCGTCTTTTGTTTGCAGAATTTGCACATCGGCCAAGGCTCGGGGCCGACATACTCCGGTAGCACGTTACCTACCTCGAATAAGTCTATTTTACCTGTTGAAGGCTACTCTCCCGGTGCCAGCCTGACTTGGCGTCCAACACGATTGATCGCGCGCGCCCCCGTACAATGCCCAGATTCTTCCGTTCCCTCCTGATCCTCCTCGCGCTCTCCGCGGGCCTGTCCGGCTGCGGCACCGTCAACGAAAAGCTCTCGTCCGGCATGGGCGACTACGTCCCGCAATGGGCCGGCGGCTTGCCGGCGGACGCCCCGCCGCGGGCGGGCACGCCACAATACGATGCCTACATGAAGGAGCGCGAGCGCAAGCGGCTGATGCCGGCAGCGGATCGCGAAAAGGAAGAGCAGGCGCAGAAGGGCGCAACGGGCTCGGCCTCCGGCACCGCGGTGCGTTAAGTCGTGCCCTCTCGCCGCTTGCGGCGAGAGGTGGGCCAAATCAATCCACGAACACCACGGTCTTGCGGCCATTGAGGATGACGCGGTCGTTGAGATGGTAGCGAATCGCGCGCGCCAGCACGCGGCGCTCGATATCGCGGCCCTTTCGGACGAGATCCTCGGGGGTATCGCGGTGGCTGATGCGCTCGACGTCCTGGTCGATGATCGGGCCCTCGTCGAGGTCGCGCGTGACGTAATGCGCGGTGGCGCCGATCAGCTTGACGCCACGCTCATGGGCCTGGTGATAGGGTTTTGCGCCCTTGAAACCCGGCAGGAATGAGTGGTGGATGTTGATGCAGCGTCCCGACAGATTTGCCGAGAGATCGTCCGACAATATCTGCATATAGCGGGCAAGCACGACGAGATCCGTCCCGGTCTTGGCGACGAGGTCGAGGATCTGCGCCTCCTGATCGCGCTTGGTCTCTTTCGTAACAGGCAGATAGTGGAATGGAACCCCGCCGAAATCGAGCCCGTCATAGACCTCGCGCGGATGATTGGAGACGATTGAGGCCAAAGTCATCGGCAGCTCGCCGGTGCGCCAGCGATAGAGGATGTCGACCAGGCAGTGGTCGGACTTCGATACCAGCAGCATCACCTTGCGAAGCGCGGCGCGATCTCGCATCTGCCATTCCATGCCGAAACGCTCGGCGATCGCGGCAAAGCCGGTCTGGAGCGCCGACAGCTCCACGGCGAGATCGGCGGCGGTGAACACCACCCGCATGAAGAACTTGTTGGTCTCGATGTCGTCGAACTGCTGGGCGTCGAGAATGTTCTGTCCGTTATGGGCCAGGAAAGTCGACACCGCCGAGACGATGCCGGGACGATCCGGACAGGACAGGGTCAGGACATATTGATGATCTGGCATGGGCCTTGATGAAGGTTTGGGCAACGGCTGCGGAACGATCCGCGATCGCGCCCTGCTCTATCACCGACCCCACCCTTGCGCCAATCCCGACGGTGGAGTCAGGATGAACGCACCATTGCTTTGACTGACCGGAGTAGGCTCATGGCCGACCGTTTGAACGGCACCCGCATCCTGATCCTCGAAACGCGCGAGGAGGCGCAGTTTTCGAAGCTGCTGGCCGAGCAAGGCGCCGAGGTCGTGCAATGCCCGATGTTCACCATACAGGATGCACCGGACCCCGCCCCGGTCGAGGTCTGGATCCGCCGTGCCATCGACAAGCCCTTCGACGATCTCGTGCTGATGACCGGCGAAGGACTGCGGCGGATCATGAAGCTCGCCGTCGCGCGAGGGCTCGATCAGGCCCTCGTGGCGGCGCTTGCCGGATCGCGGAAATTCACCCGTGGCCCGAAGCCCGGCAAGGCACTGCGCGAAGTCGGGCTCGAGGCGCAGCAGACCACGGAGAAGCCGACCACCGAGGGCGTGATCGAGATGTTGGGCAATCTCGACCTGAAGGGGCATCGCCTCGGCCTCCAGCTCTATCCCGACAAGGATCACAGCGCGCTGACCGATGCGCTGTCGGCGCAAGGGGCCGAGGTCGATAGCGTGCTGCCCTATGCCTACGATTCCAAGGCGGCGGATGCCAACATCGTCACCGCCATCGACGACATGGCCGAAGGGCGGATCGATTCCATCGCGCTGACCAATCTCGGGCAGGTCCGCCGGCTGATCGAAGCCGCGAAAGCCCACGGCAGCGAGGCGAAGCTGCGCGCAGGTCTCGAGCGGACGCTGATCGCGTCGGTAGGACCGGCGGTCTCGGGCGAGCTCACCGCGCATGGTTTGCGCACGGACGTCTCGCCGGCCGACGAAGCCTATTTCATGCGGCCCCTGATCTCGGCCATGGCGACGGCGCTCGCGGAGCGGAAGCAAGCTCCTGCGCGTTGATCGCGCGTCATCGGCGAGCATGGCACTATGCGGCAGCGCCGATTGACACCGGGATCGCCGGGGTTACCCTGCGAGAAGAAAACGAATAACAAAGGGCAGAGAATCGCCGTGAAACCAGTAGTCGGGTCTTGAGCACGACCATACGTCTTTCCGCGCTCGCGCCATTCCGCATCCGCAACTATCGCTTTCAATGGCCGTCCGATCTGCTCACCTCCTGGGCATTCGAGATCGAGACGCTGGTGCTCGGCTGGTACATCATGGTCGAGACCGGCTCGGTGCTGCTACTCACCGTGCTTGCGTCGCTCCAGTTCGTCGGGACGTTGGTGGCGCCGGTGTTCGGCATGGTCGGCGACCGCATGGGTCATCGCGATCTCCTGGTCGCGATGCGTCTTGCCTATATGGTGCTCGCGTCGACCATCATGATTCTGGCGCTGACCGGTCACCTGACGCCGCTAAGCGTCATGATCATCGTCGCAATCATGGGCCTGATTCGACCCTCGGACCTCGGCGTTCGCGGCGCGCTGCTTGCCGAGATCATGCCGACCGAGCAACTGGTGGGCGCCATCAGCGTTGCGCGCACGACCCAGGACAGCGCGCGCATCGCCGGCGCGTTGACGGGCGCCGGGCTGTTTGCCGTCCTCGGCATTGGCCTCGTTTACGTGGTGATCGTCTGCCTCTATCTCGCGGCCGCGCTGCTCATGCTCTGCCTGACCCGGCCGGAAAGGACCATTGCCACAACTCATCTTCCGGCGGACAGTCGCGCCGTTTCGAGATTGCTGGTCGATTTGAAGGAAGGGATCGTCTACGCCTGGAATGGCGCGGGAATGCGCGCGGCGCTGTGCGTCGCCTTCCTCGCCAACCTGACCGCATTTCCTTTCACCGGCGGATTGCTGCCCTACATCGCGCGGGATATCTTTCATACCGACCAAACCGGCCTCGGTTATCTCTCGGCGAGCTTCGCCGTCGGCTCCCTGATCGGCTCCATCACGCTCAGCCTCGTCAGCGGATTGCGCATTGCCCGGCTCCTGATCGGCGCGACGCTGGCCTGGTACGCCATGCTGCTGGTGTTCGTCGAGATCAGGACGATGCCGGTGGCGATGGCCTGCCTCGTGCTCGCCGGCATCGCCCAGAGCATGTCGATGATATCAGCTGCCGTCATCCTGATGCGGACGGCCAGCGCACACCTTCGCGGCCGCGTCATGGGCGTGCGCATGATGGTGATCTACGGCCTGCCGCTCGGATTGCTCGCGGCCGGCAGCCTGATCGACATCATCGGCTATTCCGCGACGGGGTCGCTCTATGCTGTATCGGGGTTCATCGCAATGATGGCGATCGCGGTGCGCTGGCGCGCTGACCTCTGGCCGGTGCACGCCCCCGCCAATGGACGCTAATCCCCGTACCCGCGCAATCGCTCGATATCGAGGATGGTGACGCCGCCATATTCCAGCCGGAGCAAGCCTTCTTTCTCCAGCCGGTTCAGCGCGCGGTTGGCATTCTGGCGGGACATGCCGGAAAGCGCGCCGATCTCTTCCTGGGTGATCTCCAGATGCGCGGTCGATTCCGGATAGAGGATCGGATTGAACAGCGAGGCGATGCTGCGGGCAAGCCGCGCGGTGGCATCCAGCGTACGGTTGACTTCGAGCATGCCGATGAACTGGCCGAGCCGCTCGTTGAGCTGGCGCACCAGGAAGCGGTTGAAGCCGACGCTGTTCTCGAACAGCCACATGAAGGCGCTACGTTCCATCAGTGCGACACGGCTGTTGCGCAGCGCGACCACATCATAGCGGCGCGGCTCGTTCTTGAGCACGCTGCCTTCGCCGAACCAGGCGCCTGCCGTCAGCCCGGCAAGACTCGTCTCCTTGCCGTCGCGCGAGACCCCGCCCATCCGGGCAAGGCCGAAGACCATGCCGGCCCAATAGTCGAACGTGTCGCCGCGCATGAAGACGGTCTCGCCGGTGCCGTAGGACCGCTCCGTTATCCCGGCGCGAGCGACCTCGATCTCCGCTTGCGTGAGCTCGCGCGACCAGGCAGCGACGCGCTTCAGTTGATCTTCTGAAATCATGATCCCGAAGCCAGCCGCACCGTGCGTCACTCCTTATTCTGCTGCAATGCAGCATGATCTTTCCGACCACCATCCGACGAAAGATGGAGGATGCTCCCATCCAAAAACTTTGTCGCAGAATTGTCAGCCGGGAGACATTTCAAAATAGCGCTTTCCCCTATTGAGGACCACCTCGGGCGATGCGGCTTTTGATCCCAAACGGGAACGAGAGCGGCGCGGCTCCGGTCGAGACCATCTGCTGCATGGCCTCACCGGCACGGCCGTACTAGGATCGCCCTATAGAACGGACGAAGAGCGCCACTGAATGCGCCATCACCGGGAGGGTTCTGTTTGGTGGCTACCAGTCTTGAAGTGCGCGGCGTGTCCTTGCGATTCGGCGGCGTTCGTGCGCTGACTGATGTCGGCTTCGCCATCAGGGAAGGCGAGCTGTTCTCGATCATCGGCCCCAACGGCGCGGGCAAGACGTCGATCGTGAACTGTATTTCCGGCCGCTACAAGCCGACCGAAGGCCAGCTGTTCTACCAGGGCCGCGACATCACTGGCCTGACGCCCAACGCGCGGGCGTCGCTCGGCATCGGCCGCACCTTCCAGAACCTGGCGCTGTTCCACCACATGAGCGTGCTCGACAACATCATGGTCGGCCGCCATCACCTCCTGAAGAACAATTTCCTCACGGGCTCGCTGTACTGGCTCACCGGCGCGCGCAAGGAAGAGCTCGAGCATCGCCGCAAGGTCGAGGAAATCATCGACTTCCTCGATCTCCAGTCGGTGCGAAAGGCGCAAGCCGGCACCCTCTCCTATGGCCTGCGCAAGCGCGTGGAGCTCGCGCGCGCCATGGCGCTGGAGCCGCGCCTCATACTCCTCGACGAGCCGATGGCCGGCATGAATTTCGAGGAGAAGGAGGATATGGCCCGCTACATCGTCGATCTCAACGAGGAGTTCGGCATGACCGTGGTGATGATCGAGCACGATATGGGCGTGGTGATGGACATCTCCCACCGCGTCATGGTGCTGGATTTCGGCCGCAAGATCGCCGAGGGCGACCCGGCCGCCGTGCTCGCCGATCCCCACGTCAGGCGCGCCTATCTCGGCGAAGAGGACGAGGTGCTGGTCGATCCTGACGATGCTCCGCCGGCGCAGGAGAGCGCGGCATGATGGATTACGCAGGCCGCGTCGCGCAGGCCGACACCTATCCGAAGATGCTCCGGCTCAATGCGAAGGAGTACGGCAACGAGATTGCGCTGCGCGAGAAGGACCTTGGGCTGTGGCGCCCGTTCACCTGGAACGCCTACCAGAGGCGGGTGCGCGATTTCGCGCTCGGCCTCGTCGAACTGGGCCTTGGGCGCCAAGACGTCATAGGCATCATCGGCGACAACCGGCCGGACTGGGTCGCGGCGGAAATCGCCACTCATGCGGTTGGAGGCTTGAGCCTCGGGCTCTATCGCGACGTGCTCGACGAAGAAGCCTCGTATCTCCTCAATTATGGCGAGGCGCAGCTCGTTTTCGCCGAGGACGAGGAGCAGGTCGACAAGCTGCTCACGCTCGCCGACCGCGTCCCAAAGCTGAAGCACATCATCTATTCCGATCCACGCGGCATGCGGAAATACGATGATCCGCGTTTGATGTCGGCGGAGACGTTTGCCGAACTCGGGCGGGCGCGGGCGACGCGCGAACCGGAGCTTTACGACCGGCTGGTGGACGCGACCAAGGGCGAGGACGTCGCGATCCTCTGCACGACGTCTGGCACCACCTCGCATCCAAAGCTCGCGATGCTCGCCGCCGGCCGCGTGCTCGGCCATTGCGCGACGTATCTGGCTTTCGACCCGAAGGGGCCGGACGACGAATACGTCTCGGTGCTGCCGCTGCCCTGGATCATGGAACAGGTCTATGTACTTGGCAAAGGCCTCTTGTGCCGGATGAAGATCAACTTTGTCGAAGAGCCCGAGACCATGATGAGCGATCTGCGCGAGATCGCACCGACGTTTGTCCTGTTTGCACCGCGCGTGTGGGAATCGATCGCCGCCGACGTCCGCGCCAGGGTGATGGACGCAACGCCTTTCAAGCAAAGCCTGTTCGACATCGGCATGAGGAGCGGGCTTGCCGCGCTCGAACAGGGCCAGCGTTCCGGCTTTGCCGACGCGATCCTGTTCCGCGCGTTGCGCGACCGCCTCGGCTTCACCCGCCTGCGTTCAGCTGCAACCGGCGGCGCGGCACTCGGGCCCGAGACATTCAAGTTCTTCCAGGCGATGGGCGTGCCGCTGCGCACGCTCTACGGCCAGACCGAGCTGCTGGGGGCCTACACGCTGCATCCCGCGGGCAAGGTCGATCCCGACACCACCGGCGTGCCGATGGCCGACAGCGTCGAAATCCGCATCGACAATGCCGATGTTCACGGTGTCGGCGAGATCGTGGTGCGGCATCCCCACATGTTCCTCGGCTATTACAAGAACCCGGAGGCGAGCGTCGCCGACGTCAGGGACGGCTGGATGCTGTCCGGCGACGCTGGCTATTTCAACGCGAACCGCCAGCTCGTGGTCATCGACCGCATCAAGGATCTCGCCGAGACCTCGCGCGGCGAGCGCTTTTCGCCGCAGTTCATCGAGAACAAGCTGAAGTTCTCGCCCTATATCGCGGAAGCCGTGGTGCTTGGCGCAGGCCGCGACGCGCTCGCGGCGATGATCTGCATCCGCTACTCGATCATCTCCAAATGGGCGGAGAAGAACCGGCTCTCGTTCACGACCTACAGCGATCTCGCCTCGCGGCCCGAGGTCTATGCGCTGCTCAAGAAGGAAGTCGAGACCGTCAACGCCACTCTGCCGCAGGCACAGCGCATCTCGCGCTTCCTGCTGCTCTACAAGGAGCTCGACGCCGACGACGGCGAGCTTACCCGCACGCGGAAAGTGCGCCGCAGCGTCATCAACGAAAAATACGAAGGCATCATCGACGCGATCTACCGCGGCCAGGCCGACATCCCCGTGGACACTGTGATCCGGTTCCAGGACGGCACCACACAGCGCGTACGAACAATGCTGAGGGTCGTGGATCTGGGTGGACCGGGCCAGCTCGCGGAGGCCGCGGAGTGAGCACGCTTTCAAACGGGCGTACGCTGCCAGTCGATACACCCTTCTCCCCGCAAGCGGGGAGAAGGTGAAGGATAGCATAACATGAACACCGCCTTTCTCATTCAGCTCCTGGTCAACGGCCTCGTGGTCGGCACGCTCTATGGCGTGGTCGCGATGTCGTTCGTGCTGATCTACAAGGCCACGCAGGTCGTCAATTTCGCGCAGGGCGAACTCTTGCTGGTCGGCGCCTGGGTGTGCTGGACCCTGCTCGCGAAATATCAGGTGCCGTTCTGGATCGGCATGCCGATGACGCTGATGTTCATGTTCGTGTTCGGCATCGCGGTGCAGGTTCTGATCCTGCGGCCGATGATCGGCGAACCCATCATCTCCGTCATCATGGTGACCATCGGCCTGTCCACCGTGCTGCAGGCGACGCTGAAATGGATGTTCGGCGTCAATCCGCAGCCGTTCCCGCGCGTGTTCGAGAGCCAGTCCGTCAGCCTGTTCGGGCTTCAGATCCAAACCGTCTATGTCATGAGCCTCGTGGTCTCGATCGCGATGATGATCGGCATGGCTTGGTTCTTCCGCGCCTCAAAGTACGGGCTTGCGATGCGCGCCACCGCGTTCAACCAGCAGGTCGCGCAATCTCTCGGCATTTCCGTGAAGAGCGTGTTCGCGATGGCTTGGGCGATCTCCGCAACGGTGTCGGCGGTGGCAGGCGTCGTTGTTGCCGTCGTGAACGGCGTATCCTCGGGCCTCGCCGCTTACGGCATTAAGGTGTTTCCGGCGGCGATCCTCGGCGGGCTCGATTCCGTCGGGGGCGCCGTGCTCGGCGGCATCATCATCGGGTTACTCGAGAACATCGCGCAATATGTCGACAGCGAATACCTTCACTGGGGCAATCTCTACGAGATCGCGCCGTTCTACGTCCTCATCATCGTGCTGATGATCAAGCCCTACGGCCTGTTCGGCACCCACGACATCGAACGGATCTGATACATGGCCGGCCCCGCGCTCATCCCTGCTGGTGATTTCCGCACCTCTTACGCGGCCGACACCACGATCTTTCCGACCACGACCAGCCGCAATTTTGCGATCGCCGGCGTAGTACTGCTCTGCCTCGTGCCGCAATTCCTTGGCGGGTACTGGCTCAGCATCCTGATTCAGATCGGCATCTTTTCCATCGCGGCCCTCGGGCTGAACATCCTGGTTGGCTTCACCGGCCAGATTTCAATTGGCCATGCCGCGTTCTTCCTGCTCGGCGCGTTCACGTCTGCCTACATCTCTAACGGCACATCGATCCCGGTGTTCTTCGCGATCCCCCTCGCGGGCGTCGTCACTGCGCTGGTCGGGCTGATCTTCGGCATCCCGGCGGCGCGGCTGAAGGGGCTCTACCTCGTGATCGCCACGCTCGCCGCGCAATATATCCTGCTCGACTTCTTCTCCCGCGCGGAGTGGTTCACCGGCGGCTCGGTGCCGGCCAGCGCCAATCCGTTCTCGATCTTCGGCTACACGCTGCGCGGCGACAGGCAATATTTCTACGTCGTACTCGCCTACGTAGTTGCAAGCTACGTCCTCGTCACCAATCTGATGCGCACCCGCGACGGCCGCGCGCTGGTGGCGATCCGCGACCATTATCTCTCCGCGGAGATCATGGGCATCAATCTCACCAAGTACCGCACGCTGTCATTTGGGCTCGCGGCGTTCTTCGCCGGCATCGCCGGCGCGCTCTACGCGCACTACCAGCTCGTGGTGTCGCAAGAGGGTTTCGGCATCGAACGCTCGATCCTGTTCCTCGCCATGATCATTATCGGCGGCACCGGTTCGATCATGGGCACGCTGATGGGCACCGCGTTCGTGGTGCTGCTGCCCGAGACGATGGAGTTCCTCAGCGTGACGCTGAAGGGCGGCGCGATCGACAAGGCGCTGTCGCTCAACAACAACATCACCTTCCTGCGCGAGATCGCGATCGGGGTGATCATCATCGCGTTCCTGATGTTCGAGCCGGACGGGCTCGCCCATCGCTGGCGACAGATCAAGGCGTATTGGAAACTCTACCCGTTCTCCCATTGAGCGCGGGCAACTCTCTAACCAACAAATAAACAGGAGGAGGCAACCAATGAAGACAAAATCCCTTTTGAGCACCGCATCGCTTGCACTGGCGATCGCCGCATTCTCGTCAGGCGCGCAGGCGCAGATCGCAATCGGGCATCTCGCCGATTATTCCGGCGGCACGTCCGACGTCGGCACGCCCTACGGCCAGGCCGTCGCCGACACCTTCGCCTGGGTCAACAAGAACGGCGGCGTTGGCGGCAAGCAGATCAACGTCGACACCAACGACTATGGCTACCAGGTGCCGCGCGCCATCGCGCTCTACAAGAAGTGGTCGGCGCCGGACTCCAAAGTCGCGGCGATCATGGGCTGGGGCACGGCAGACACCGAGGCGCTGACCGGCTTCCTCGCACAAGATAAAATCCCCGACCTCTCCGGCTCCTACGCCGCCGCCCTCACCGATCCCGAAGGCGTCAGCGGCAAGGCCAAGCCCGCGCCGTATAATTTCTTCTACGGTCCGAGCTATTCGGACTCGCTGCGCGCGATGCTGATGTGGGCAGCCGAAGACTGGAAGGCCAAAAGCAAGTCCGGCAAGCCGAAGTTCGTCCACATGGGGGCCAACCACCCCTATCCGAACGCGCCGAAGGCCGCCGGCGAAGCGATGGCGCAGGAGCTCGGCTTCGAGGTGCTGCCGCCGCTGGTCTTCGCGCTCGCGCCGGGTGACTACAGCGCGCAGTGCCTGAGCCTGAAATCCTCAGGCGCCAACTACGCCTATCTCGGCAACACCGCCGCGTCCAACATCTCGGTGATGAAGGCCTGCAAGACCGCCGGCGTCGACATCCAGTTCATGGGCAATGTCTGGGGCATGGACGAGAATGCCGCCAAGACCGCGGGCGACGCCGCCGACGGCGTGATCTTCCCGCTGCGCACCGCTGTAAGCTGGGGCGGCGATGCGCCCGGCATGAAGACGGTGATGGAGATCTCGAAGATGTCCGATCCTACCGGCAAGGTCTATCGCCCGGTGCACTACATCGCGGCCGTCTGCTCGGCGCTTTACATGAAGGAAGCGATCGATTGGGCCGCCAAGAACGGCGGCGCCACCGGCGAGAACGTCGCCAAGGGCTTCTACCAGAAGAAGGACTGGGTGCCATCAGGCATGGAAGGCGTCTGCAATGCCTCGACCTGGACCGACAAGGACCACCGCGGCACGCTGAAGGTCGATCTCTACCGCACCAAGATTGCGGGCGCGACCGACGGCGACCTCAACGACCTCATGGCTAAGGGCGCGATCAAGCTCGAGAAGGTCAAGACTGTCGAGCTTCCGCGCAAGCCGGAATTGCTGGGCTGGTAACCACAACATCGGACGTCATGGCCGGGCTTGTCCCGGCCATCCGCGCCTGACCACTCGGACGAAGTACGTGGATGCCCGGGCCAAGCCCGGGCACGACGAGCACAGCAAATTGGCGGCAACTGATATGACCGACACCCTCGAAGCAGCTCGCCCCTCCCCCGGCGTCGTACCCGCACCGCCTCTCCTCGGCGTGCGCAACATCGAGGTCGTCTACGACGACGTCATCTTGGTGCTGCGCGGTCTCAGCCTCGACGTGCCCAAGGGCGCGATCGTGGCGCTGCTCGGCGCCAACGGCGCCGGCAAGTCGACGACGCTGAAGGCGATCTCCGGGCTGCTCAAGACCGAGGACGGCGAAGTCACGCGCGGCGAGATCCTGTTCGAGGGCGAGCGCATCAACGGCATCGATCCCGACAAGATCGTCCGTCGCGGCATCTTCCAGGTGATGGAGGGCCGGCGCATCGTTGCCGACATGACCTCGCTGGAAAACCTCAAGCTCGGCGCCTTCACCCGCAGGGACCGCGAGATCGGCGCCGATCTCGACATGGTCTTCAACTACTTCCCGCGCCTCAAGGAGCGCACCGGGTTGGCGGGTTATCTCTCCGGCGGCGAGCAGCAGATGCTCGCGATCGGTCGCGCGCTGATGGCGCGCCCGAAGATGATCCTGATGGACGAGCCCTCGATGGGCCTGTCGCCGCTGCTGGTGAAAGAGGTGTTCTCGATCATCCAGAAGATCAACCGTGACCTCGGCGTCACCATTCTCCTCGTCGAGCAGAACGCCCGCGCCGCGCTGTCGGTGGCAAGCCACGGCTACATCATGGAGCAGGGCAAGGTCGTGCTCGACGGCACCGCGGACGAATTGCGCGACAACGAGGACGTCAAGGAATTCTACCTCGGCGGCGCCGGCGACCAGCGCAAAAGCTTCAAGAACCTCAAGAGCTTCAAGCGGCGCAAGCGCTGGCTTTAACCTTCCAGCACCTGCTCCGCTTCCGTGACTGCGCAGAGAACATGATAGAACGACGACGCAGGAATGGTGTCGATCAGCGATTTGCCGTCGCGGTCGAACTGGTCGTACCAGCCGCCCCGCACGGGATGGCTGAGATAATGGCGTTCGAGCCGCGCCAGCGCCATGCGCGCCTCGTCCGCCGCGCCCTCCTCGCCGGATTCGGCCTGCGCGATCCGCGCCTTCGCGATCTCGGTCTGCGGCCACAGCCGGCGCGTGTTGCGGCGAATGTTGCCGGCGTCGTCACCCTCGTCGACCAGACAGCCGGTGGCTTCATCGCGATAGCGCAGCGCGGTTTCCAGCAGCTCGGCGCGCCGCTGTCCGGTCGGGCAGCCCGTGATGCGTTCGAATCCCTTCAGCAGCCAGACCCATTCCGCCTGATGGCCGGGCTCGACGCTGACCGGCGCGATCTTCGACCAGTCCTCTTCGAAATATTCGCCGAGCGCGCGCGTCCGCTTGTCGTAGAGATTGGCGAGGAACAGCGCGAAGAACTCGCCGGCACGGTTCTGGAACGACAAATCGTGGGTCGCGTCGAAGCACGCGATCATCGCCTCGAACAGATGCATGTGCGGGTTCTGCCGGCGCGGCAGCGAGACCGGAAGGCTCTCGTGGACGCCGCCGTGCGGCGAGCGCAGATGGCCGTCGAGGAAGGCGAGCAGCGCGTCGATCTCGGCGCGAATTTGTGCGTCCTGGTCGAGCGCATAGACGGTCGCGAGCGCAAACAGGATGAAGGCGTGGTCGTAGGCATCGCGCCGGCCGTCCAGCACCGCGCCCTCCGGCGTCAGCCGGTGCACGTAGCCGGGCCGGCCGTCGGGGGCCTTTGCCTTGGCGAGCAGATGCTCCAGCCCCTTGAGCGCGATGGCGCGCCCCTCAGGGTACCAGCCCATCTGCGCGGCCTTGGCATAGCACCAGATCTGGCGGGCCTGCACGAACACGCGTCGCGGCGCGATCACGTCCGCCGTGCCGTCGCGGTGCAGCCGATCGATGAAACCACCCGCGCCATGGTCCCAACCGACCGTCGACCACAGCGGCAGCGCCTCGTCGATCATGCGGCGCTTCAGGCGCGCGACGACGTCCGCCGCCTCGTCCGCCGCACTGATTCCCTCGTCCGCCATCGCGTCCCCTTCAAACCTCGCCCATGGCCGTCTGATACCCATGCCGGCGGCGGCACGCAACGGATGCCAACCCGGAAAGATCAGCCATGACCGCCCATTACGACGCCCTCGAGACGCGCGAACAAGCCGCGCGCGAGGCCGATCTGTTCGCCCGCCTGCCCGGCGTGCTGCGCTGTGCGATGACCGCGCCCGTCTATGCAGATCGCCTGAAAGGCGTGGATCCGGCGACCGTGACCTCCAGGGCGGCCCTGGCGGGCCTGCCGGTGCTGCGCAAGTCGGAACTGCCGGCCCTGCACAAGGCCTCGACGCCCTTCGGAGGGTTGGTCGCGGCGGCGCCCGGTTCGTTCGCCCGTCTCTTCACCTCCCCAGGGCCGATTTTCGAGCCGGAGGGGCGGCAAGCCGACCCCTGGCGCGGCGCACGGGCGCTGTTCGCGGCCGGGTTCCGACCTGATGACATCGTGCTCAACACCTTCAGCTACCATCTCACCCCCGGCGGCTTCATCTTCGATGCGTCGGCGCGCGCGCTCGGTTGCGCCGTGATCCCCGCAGGTCCAGGAAATACCGAGCAGCAATTCGAGCTGATCGAGGCCTACCGTCCTGTCGGCTACAGCGGCACGCCGGACTTCCTCAAGATCTTGCTCGATGCTGCCGCAAGCTCCGGCCGCGACGTCTCGTCGATCAAGCGCGCGCTGGTCTCGGGCGCAGCATTCCCACCCTCGCTCCAGGCGGAGATCAAGGCGCGCGGCATCGAGGCCTACCAGGCCTTCGGCACCGCCGATCTCGGCCTCATCGCCTTCGAGACCGTGGCGCGCGACGGCATGGTCGTGAATGAGGATCTGATCATGGAGATCGTCAAGCCCGGTACCGGCGATCCCGTGGCGCCCGGCGACGTCGGCGAGATCGTCGTGACCTCGCTCGACCCGCACCATCCCTGGATCCGGCTCGCGCTCGGCGATCTCACCGCGGCACTGCCGGGCACCAGCCCCTGTGGGCGCACCAACATGCGCATCAAGGGCTGGATGGGCCGCGCCGACCAGACCACCAAGATCAAGGGGATGTTCGTCCGCCCCGAGCAGGTCGCCGAGATCGGCAAGCGCCATTCCGCGCTCGGAAGATTGCGCCTCGTCGTCGCGCGCCAGGGCGAGGCCGATGCCATGACGCTGAAAGCGGAAACGGCTGCCGCGAACGACACGTTGCGCGAGGAGATTGCGGGCACCTTGCGCGCCGTGACGAAGCTCGGAGGCGAGGTTGAACTGGTGAGGCCCGGTGCGCTGCCGAACGACGGCAAGGTGATCGCGGACGAGCGGTGACACTGACCTCGTTCTGGTAACAGCGAATATTTCGCAACGCTGCGCCCTGTTCAAACGCTGCGCCCTGTTCAGGTGTAAATCAGCGCAAAAATCCCGGATATCCGAGGCTTACGCGCTTCTGGCGAGCAACGGGTGGAAAATAACAGGCAATTCCAGACCGCTATCAGGGAATGGCCTGGCAAAGAACAGCGAATTTGCCGAGCCGAAGCAGGGAAGCCGATCAGTGGTCCCAGCAAGTGCACGAGAACCATCTGATCTCCTGATCCGCCAGACCGTATGGACAGAGTGACACCAAGCTCGCCTGCATCGCTTCTTCGGGCACGCCAGCCAGCATCTTGTCACGCCCTTGTGATGAAATTCGAACACGCGATAGGAGGCCTCTACATTCGCCAATTGGACTCCCCCGCTACCCCCATAGCCCTATGAATCCGCAATATCGGATTTTGGGCGTTACCAACGCGGTGAGCCGCTCTCTGCTGAAGCACCCTCCTGGGCTAGCGTTTCTCCGGACCAGCGAACCTAAGGAGAAACGAACATGGGCGTCCGGTTTGATCAGCAGCGGCTTCAGGACGATCCGCCATGGCACGTCCGCCGCGCCCTCCCATCCACAAGCGCCGCGGTCGCCCACCTAACCATCCGGCACAGCAGGACTTTACGCTCGAGCAGATTGATAGGATCTATCCGTGGCTGTGCAGGCGGCTTAAGGCTGATCGGGCGGCGCAGGAGCGCACGGTCGAGCGAATCGCGCTCAGCGAGCGCGCTTACCGCCTGTTGGCATTTTGGGCGCGGAAGCGCTTGAAAAATGTAGATTGGACGACCCTCCGCAATAGCCACAGCTTTGGAAGGGCGGGCACCGTCACCCCGGAGAACGCTGCAGGGATTCGGAGGACTTCGAAGCGGAGATCGAGCGCCAGTATCCGCGGCCTTCCGATCCTGCACTGTAACCGCCAATTTCCGTGAGCGAATCCGAGGCCTGATCTGCAAAACCTCTCCGGAGCAATTCGCCCTAGGCCAACTCAATCAGGAGAAAAGTTTTGCAGATCGAGCACCTGTCAATTGACGCGTCGAAGCCCTACGCCGGCAATGTCCGCACCCATTCGCCGAAGCAGATCAAGCAGATCGCGCAGAGCATCAAGCGGTTCAGCTTCACCAATCCAATTCTGATCGATGATGAAGGTCGGGTCATTGCGGGTCACGGAGACTTGCAGCCGCAAGCATGCTCAGTCGACGCCCCGATCAGCTTCTCATCGCGCGTCACCAACGCTGCGCAGCACTTAATCCAACGCCTTTGGCCCACGCCCCTTTTCCCCAACAGCAAAACCTGAGGACCCTGAAGCCCCGTTGAATGCTGGCTTGCTCTCCTGCTGCGAGTCACTTTCGATGAGTAAAGCTTTCGGTAACCAAACAGTTCGTTTCGAGGCAGTCAGCGAACTGCACACACGCTGCTCATACACCTTTGCATCCCTTGTCGCCCACCATCCATATCCCTTAAAACATAGAGCTTTTTGCTTTCGATCGTTTCGAGCGATCGGCAGTTATGGGCACCTGAGTGCAGAAAAGTAGCAACACGCGGGGAAAATCCGGGGATTTCGTTCCTGCGCTGTTCATGGGTAAAATTCCCAGCATGACCGACGACCTCACCATGCGTCGGACCGTGATCGGCGGCGAAACCGCATCCGGCCATTACGAGGTGATCTGGGACGAGCTGTCGATCGGGCGGATCTTCCGTGGCGTCGGCGGCATCGACGGCTGGTCGTGGGCGGTCATCCTGCCGAACGTCCCCCAGCGCAACGAGCACCGCGGCGGCGCCCGCAGCCTCACCGAAGCTAAAGCCCGGTTCCGAACCGCCTGGGAGGATCTGCACGGGCAAATCGGCTACGACCAGATCCAGATGGCGCGCGAGATCCAGGGCCGGCGCCGGCCGTGGCACAAGGCCGGAACGAATCGTCCCTGAAGGACTCGAATCCACGTCTGTGTTGCGTGGAGTTGGTCGGTGGCGTTGCGGCGCGGAAAGCGGACCGAGATCGGGACCAAGGCGCCCTTCCCGGGCTTCATCGAGCCGGTGCTTGCAGGTCGACCGGGTCCCGCGCGGCGACTTCGCAGATCTGCAGAAGAGTCTCGCCGGCAACGCCACAAATATCGGATGATCGCCTTCGACCTGCTCTATCTTGAAGGCCGGGACCTGCGCTGCCTGCCGCTGCTGGAGCGCAAGGCGGCACTGAAAGCGCTGATATCAGGAACGCCGATTGCCTACAGCGAGCATTTCGACATTGGCGGAGACGAGCTTCTTCGGCGCGTCTGCAAAGGCGAGCTCGAGGGCGTCGTCTCCAAGATCACCGACTCGCCCTATGGCGGCGTGCGCGGCAATTACTGGGTCAAGACGACGTGCGCGCATCGCGAGACGCTGGCGATCGCCGGCTTCAAGATCAAGGACAACCGCTTCGACGTCATCTATGTCGGCCGGCAGGACGGCGACGAGTTGCTCTATGCCGGCAAGGTCGAGCACGGCTTCGAGGACGCGGCCGTGAGGGAGCTGCAGCGCCGGCTGCAGAAGCTGGTGCGCAAGACGCAGCCGTTCGCCAGGCGCATCCCCAATACGGGCATCTGGGTCGAGCCACGCCTTGCTGCGGAGTCGAGTATCGCGCCAAATCGGCCAACGGCCGCCTGCGGCATCCGACGTTAAAGGGCCTGCGCGAGGATCTGTAACCATGGCGCAGCTGACACCCGCAGAGCAGATCGAGCAGAGCTACGACCTCGCCATGATGGCGCTGGCCGACTACCTCACGCGCGAGAGCGATGCCAAGGCCACCATTGGCGGTTGACACAACCAGGGCCCGCTGTTTTAACTCGTGGCCTTGGGGGAAAACCATTTGAAATCCGAAAGATCAGTTGGAATCGATTGCCTCCGCGCAATCGCCATCATCTGGGTGCTGCTTTATCATTTCGTCCCGTTGCAGGTCTTTAACCGCGGCACTTTCGGCGTCCTGCTGTTCTTCATCATCAGTGGCTATTGCATCGCGTTCAGTGTCGAAACGTCAGAAACAGCCTGGCACTTCTACGCGAAGCGGCTCGGCCGCCTGGTGCCGGGCCTGGTCTTCTGCGGGTTGCTGACGACGCTGTTCAAATATTTTGCACCTGACCTCGTCGAGGCCGGGCGCGGGATGAACTGGCTGTCTTACTTCTACATGCCATTCGGGCTTGCGACGCTTAACATTCTCCAAAAGAACTACGTGCTGCCGGACGGCGCCTACTGGTCCCTGGTGGTGGAGTTCCAGTTTTACGTCTTCTGCTTCCTGATGATGGCAATCGGCCTGCGGCAGCGATTGATCGCGCTCCTCTGCGCGTTCGTCGCCTTTCGCACGGTCACCACCAGCACCGACTATTATACCAATAACGATTTCTTCCCTTTCTTCATTGCCGGCATGAGCGTGGCGGCGCTCATCAGAGGGCGCACCGTGGAAGGCATCGCGGGGATCGTGGTGGCGTTTTCAGTTGAGCTTTATCATCTGAAATTCCACGTCAAACAGCCTTCAGTTCCGATCGAGATGTATCGATCGCTGTTACTGTGGACGGGCACGGCGCTGGTCTACCTCACCGCGCGGTATGACTACCTCTTGCCGCGCGCCTTCCGCGCGCTCGCTTTCATCGGCGTTATCAGCTATCCGCTTTACCTAATCCATCAGGATGTCGGGATGATGATCCTGCAATGGGCGCATGTCGGCCGTGAGTCCACGACCGACCTGCTCATTCGGGCTTTCGTGCTGCCGGCGTTCCTCGCCGGCATCGCCTGGCTGGTCTACGTCGTCGTCGAGAAGCCAACGATGAAGCCGCTGACAGCCTTCCTGACCAATCCGCTCGGTTTCTTACCGTACCGGACCGACGTCGGCTCGGCATCGACCGCTTCGCCGGCAGCTAGCAGCGTCTGCTCGGAACCTCGAATGTCCGAGCATGCACCATGAAAATCATTCTCGATTAGAACGTTTTTGCTTGCAGATCCGGTCGGGCGAACTGAAACTGTTCCTCACCTATGGTGTGCAAACCCCGCCGACGGCGCACAGGCCACGTGCCGGGACAGGTCGACCACGACCTTGACCTCGATGGCGACGAACACAAGACCGATCGCCGCCAGACACACGGCAAACCCCGTCCGCCAGTTCATGTCACGCTCTCCTCATTTGCAGTAGCGCTTAGCCAGCATGATCGAGAGCCGGCTGTGGCCGCGATCGCGCGCCAGCCTCTCCGCCGCGACTCTGCTGCCGCCGGCTTCCGCGACCAGCGCATGCGCGCCCGCGCAGAACGCCGGCAAGACGGCACACTGAAACCCCTCGGCCATCGCGATGTAGCGGGCCGCGAAGAAACAGGCATAGGGTCGACATGGCGCTGCGCGCCGGCGCGGCGACGCCGGCGGCGAGGATCGCCGCGAGCAGGAGAATCCGACGCATGGTTGGTCTGCCCTATTGCCCGCCGTTCCAGCGGCTATCGGTGAGCCGGTTGAGCGCGTTGAGAATGCCGCGATTCAACTCGACCAGCTGGTCTAGGTCACGGACGATGTCGAACGAATTGCCGTCGAGATGGCCGAGCTGCTTGTAGGCCTCCCAGCGCCAGCGCTTCTCCTGGTCGCTCATCTCGATGGGCACAGTGCGCGCGCCCTCGCCTTCGTCGCGCGTGCGCTGGTTGTCCTGCAGGTCCTTGCGGATTGCCCAGAAGCGCTGGCAGCCACCACCAGGCCGATGACGATGCCCTGCACCAATGGCCAGGGCCCCAGTGCCTTAAGAAGCTCTTCCACCACCCGATAAGCCGCGTCGAGCTCGCCCACCACCAACATCGTCCAGAACGGCACCCCGGGCGACATGAAGCCCTGCTCGATCGACATCTTGACCCCCGCCAGCTCGAACTGCACCCACATCACCGCGCAGGCCGCGGCCGTCACGGCGCGGATCATCGGGCCGACGCGGCGGCCGCGAACTTGGCGGCCGTTCAGCAGCAGCCCGGCCAGGCGCGCCCAGCCGATCGCGAACAGGCAGCACGCCGTGAACCAGGTCGTCATCACCAGCGTGATCCACTCGAACGCCCGAGGCGCGCAGGATCTGCGGCGAGACGAACATCGCCACCGCCAGCCACAGCATGGCGATGGTGATGAGCCATTCGAAACGGCGGCCCTCGAGGTAGTAGTTGAGCAGACGCATGGTCGCGCCCTCACGGCCGATAGATGCGGAAGTCGACGTCCCATAGCGGCGACGACACGCCGAAATTACCATGTCCGCCGCGATGGTGGCCCTGGTGCAGGCGCCGCATCATCGCGCCATAACGACCGAAGCGGTGGGCGGCGAAGTGGTGCATGCTAGATGGATCGTGCAGTAGACGAGATAGCCGAGCATCAGCCCGGCCGTCGTCGCACAGGCGATCGCGATGCCGGCCGTCGCGGCGCATGCGAGCCACGCGGCAGCGAACCGCCCGGCCGTGCCCCAGCTCGCCACTCCGATGAACGGCCTCGGCCGGCGATGATGCTCGTCATGCAGCGCGGTGGCGGACCGTGAAACAGGCCGCGGGTGAGTCCAGTATTCGGTGAAGGTCCAGGCGCCGGCGCCGGCCAGCAGCGTGCCCCGATCGCCACCCCGTCGAGCTCGAGCTGCAGCGCCAGCCAGATCTGTTTCGGGTAGCTTGATCCGCACATGGGTCATTCACGGCGGGCTCCGCCGGGCTAAGGACGTTAGCGGCCTCAGCGTCAACTGGCGTGTCCAGCAGATCAGCGCTTCGCCGCGTTACCAGCCAATTCCATCGCTAGGTCCAGAGCTGCAACTCCAATTTGATCTGAAGAATTAGATTTGCAGCGCCGGTCCATCCAAGCAACGATCGCGGAGAAATCGCCGCCCCCGACAATGTCCCTCTCGGCACTCACGTTTAGTCCGCTGACGAAGCCCACGACCGAGGATTGAAAGGCTGCCTTCACGACCAAGTTCTTCTTCCTATTCAGCCAAGCGGTACAAGATTGCGGGCCAGCACCCACGATCGTTGATCCGGCGTTCAGCGGCGTGGGCAAGAGTAGCATCATCACAATGGCAAGCGCTCGTTTCATCTCTCCCTCGATCAAACTTCCATGGAGGCTTTATCTGTTCAGTTTCTTATGCCAGCTTATCCGTTCCGTTTGCGCACTTTCCAGGACGAGAACTCACCGCAACGTCGCGAGAAACGCCGGAGTGGTCGCTCAGTTGCACCCTTTTGGTTTCCGGGGCTGCGAGAGTGCGGCACAGTCATGCGCCCTAAGCCGCAATTGCTCTCCGGCTGGTCAACTGCAGCTGATAGCGACACGCCCCCGCTTCCCAGCCACGCCAGCGCCGCGGAGCAAACGGCTGAAAGCAACGCGCTCCAGAACAAGAACCGTCCACGGGCGGCGCTGATCGAACGCAGATGCAAGAAAGCTCCGAGAAGCTTCCCGTAGTTCCTTCGGAATTCTCCATTAAGCTTGGCTATTTCCGGCAGATCGGACAAAGCATTGCATTCTTCGGACATTTGGCTGGACTCCATTTGCGATTGGACCAGCACCCCAAAAACCACTGTTTTGCCCGACGACGCAAGCTCTGATTCGGTTTTTCGATGTACCTGCGTATGGCGATGGGCACTCTACGCCGATCGACTATCTCAGGCTTGAATCCGGCCAGTGAGGAACCTCATCGGCTGGACGAGATCGACGCAAGCTCTGCCGCACCATTGCGTAGATTACAAACAGACAGATAGTGACCGCGACAGCCAGCAGCGGGAAAATGTAGTTCATGCAGCCTCCAAGACTTTGAAATACTAGCAGCCCGTCCAATCGGCGCGACGTTCTCCGGCCTGAGACCCCCGCCGTTGCCGCGAGAGGGCAGCCTTCTCATACCGTTCCAAGCTCGACAAATATCTCATTTGCTTTGGTTCCGCGCCCTCAATCACCGCCAAGATCAGAACTAACCTAAGAGCTCGCAGGCGATCCTGGCAACTCCTAGCTTGAGCCAGATCTTGAATTCGATTTCCATGCCCGTACCTTTGAAGTCTTCCGCAAGGACTGCATCGAAGCCAGAACCGGCGGGTTCGTCCCAACGAGATAAGCCATGCCTATAGGCGTTGCGGCTCGATGCTGCTTTGCCAGCGCTTGTTTGCGGCCCGGTGCTCCTCGCTGCGTTTGCGCGATTGGCTTCGATTTGTCGCTTTGACGCCAACTTGCCTCCTTGATTTCTCTACTTAGCAATCGAGCAATGCGTTTGTCGCGAAGACCACGGCCTCAATCCTCGGTTCCGGCTCCTCCGCGATGCGACGGATCCGGAGGATACGAGCGATCCGTCAACAACGGGGCAATGAACGTATGGAGGTTTGATCCATCAAACAGATAGGCTGCTATTCCGGCCGCTTGAGCCGCAGCAAGATCGCTCTGCTTGTCGCCGATCATGAAGCTAGCATCGATATCCGCCGAGTACCGCTCAAGGAGGGCTCTGATCATCCCCGGCTGCGGCTTACGACAGTAGCAGAGGACACGAAAACGCTCAACCAGACCATCGGGGTGCTGTGGGCAATTCGAACGCATCGATACGGGCACCAGCGATGGCAAGTTCACGCGACATCCATTCGTGCAGATTGCGCACATGCCGCTCCTCATAAAGCCCGCTCGCAATTCCTGATTGGTTGGTCGCTACAAATGCAAAACATCCTTGCGTCATTCACTGCTTTGACGGCCTCTTGGGCTCCTTCTACCACCGGATCTCCCGGGATCGAAAGCATAGCCGTCGTCCTCGTTGAGGACGCCATCACGATCGAGAGGCGAGACGCCTCTGCTCTTCAACATCGAAACGCCGCGACCAAGGCTGGAGGCCGTTAAGGTCGTCGATATGTCATCGTCGAATGCTTGGGGCGAGTTCGCTGCAACCTATCTCCGCACCAAGGATGCCCACGGGAAGCACGAGCTCTCTAAGGCTAAGTTGAAGAAGCTCGTGCCCGAGGATGCCAAGGAGGCAAGCGGGCACGGGATCAACGCCAAGGCTGGCTTTGGCCCAGGCCACAAGGTCGTCGCTATCCCCTAGGGTCGCCAGTTGGGCCAGGAGCCGCTCCGCGGAGATCGACGTCAGCGCTGTCACCGAATTGCACTGGGCGTCTGCGCAATCCATAAGCCCGGTACGGCTGAGACCCACCATAGTACCGCGGCCCACCGTATTGAGCCGGATAGTATCGCTGCCCGCCTCCTGGTCCTGGGGAGGCAGGTAGCCGTTCGGATAGCAAAAACCGTCTCGAGCACTCAGGTCCCAACCGTTTGCGCAAGGCGGCGGATTCCTCGGCACGCGGTACTGTACTTCGAGAGCGCGGCGGAGCCCACGGCTGGCGACGTCTGGCCTCCATAAAGAGCAAGTACTGCCGCAATCGTAGTAACCAACATCGTATTTTCTCCTGCGCAGCCAAAAGACAGCTGGGGGCGCTGAATGCAACATGAAAGTGGAAGACGTCGGCGGGCGGACTCCGTCAAATTCGTCGGAATTGGCGCCACCGGAACCTTGCATCGCCCGATCGGCTCCCGTATTAGCAGACGATCAGCGAACCGGGCATGCGCCTTTGTGGCCGAGAAAATTCGGCCCTCCCTGGACCCAAACGTGCTTGAACGATCCCTCGTCACCATCGCCGAGACCGAAACCATTGAGGAAGCCTTCCGGCGCCTCAATGCGAACATGCTCGGGATCCTGTTCGCGCAGGACGCGGGCGGACGGATCGTCGGCGCGGTGACTGACGGCGACATCCGCAGGCGCATGCTGACCGGCACTACGATTCAGGACAGGGTGGCTACCTGCATCAATCGCAACTTCGTCTGGGCGCGCAGCGGCGGGCCGCGCGAGCAAATCCTCAAGCTGCTCGACCAGCGCGTGCACGTGGTGCCCATCCTCGATAGCGAAGGACGGCTGGTCGACGTGTTCAGCCGCGAGCTGTTCAACTTGTCGGAAGAGAGCGAAGTCTTCGCGCGCGCGCGCTCGCCCGTGCGGATCAGCTTCTCCGGCGGCGGCACCGACCTGACGCATTATTTCGTGGCAAATGACGGCGGCGCGGTTATCAATGCCACGATCAAGATGTACGCTCACGCGACGCTGCGGCGGCGAAACGATCCCAGCATCCGGATCTATTCGCACGATTTCCGCCGCACGATCGAGGCCGACGATCTTGCAGACCTTGGCTCGGGCGGCGATCTCGCCCTGATTAAATCGGTCGTGCGCCTGATCAAGCCGACTTACGGTTTCGAGCTCGAAGTCTCCGCCGACTTCCCGGTCGGCTCCGGCCTCGGCGGCTCGGCAGTTGTCTCGTCTGCCATCATCGGCTGCTTCAACGAATTTCGCAGCGACCAGTGGGACCGCCACGAGATCGCGGAGATGGCGTTCCAGGCCGAGCGGCTGATGTTGAACATCCCCGGCGGCTGGCAGGATCAATACGCCACCGTGTTCGGCGGCTTCAATCACATGGAGTTCTTTTCCGACCAGAACACCATCGTGCCGCTTCGTCTGGATCCTAACATCATCGCCGAGCTCGAGGAGAGCTTGGTGCTCTGCTACACCGGCTCGGGCCGCGATTCCGGCGCCATCCACCGCGATCAGAAAGCCCAGCACGAGACCAGCGACGCCGTCGCTGCGGCCGCCAAGCAGAAGGAAGTGACGCGCGACATCCGGCGACATCTGCTGCGCGGCCAATTGCTGGAGTGCGGCCGGCTGATCGACGAAGCCTGGCACGCCAAGCGGAAGCTGAGCTCGAAGATCTCGTCGGACTCGATCGATGCGATCTACGATTTCGCGAAGCAGCACGGTGCGGTCGGCGGCAAGCTGCTGGGCGCCGGTGGCGGCGGCTATTTCATGTTCTTTGTGCGTCCGTTCGAACGCTACCAGCTCATTGCTGCACTGGAACAGCAGGGGCACAGCTGTTCGCGCATCATGTTCGAAGAAAACGGGCTGCGGACGTGGAAGTCGCGCTTTCCCGCGCGATTCGCCTGACGATATGAGATGAGAATGTTGATGACATCGCCCCAACAGCCCGCCCCGGTCCGCATCGGCGACCGTCTTCTGGGAGACGGCCAACCCTGCTACGTCATCGCCGAGATCGGCAACAACCACAATGGCGACTTCGATCGCGCCATCGCGCTGGTCGATGCCGCGGTCGCGGCCGGTGCCGATTGCGCCAAATTCCAGATGCGCAAGCTCGATGAGGTCTATCGCGCTTCGAGCCTGTCCGGGAAGGACGACGACCTCGCCGTCGAATATACGCTCGATCTACTGCGCCGCTTCGAACTCCCGACCGAGCAGCAGAAGAAGATCGCCGAGTACTGCGCGGCAAAGGGTATCCAGTATCTCTGCACGCCCTGGGACGCGAAGAGCGTCGCCGTGCTCGAAGGGTTCGGCGTCAAGGCCTACAAAGTCGCTTCCGCCGATCTCACCAATCTGCCGCTGCTCGCGTGCCTTGCCGCCACCGGCAAGACGCTGATCGTCTCGACCGGCATGAGCACGACGGACGAAATCAAGACCGCGGCGAAATTCCTCGACGACCGCGATGCGAGCTACGTGCTACTGCACTGCCAGAGCACGTATCCGGCCGCGCTCCACAACATCCATCTGCGTTTCATGGAAACGCTGCGCGAGATCCATCCGATCGTCGGCTATTCGGGCCACGAGCGCGGCGTTGCCGTTTCTACGGCCGCGGTGGCGCTTGGCGCCGTCGTGATCGAACGCCACATCACGCTCGACCGCGGGATGGAAGGCCCGGACCACGCCGCGAGCCTCGAGCCGGAGGAATTCAAGACGCTGGTCTCGGGCATCCGCGAGGTGGAGGCGGCGCGCGGCGAGAAGCTGGCTGAGCGCGCGCTGAGCCAGGGTGAGCTGATCAACCGTGAAAATCTTGCCAAGAGCCTGGTGGCCGCGCGCGACCTTCCGGCAGGCACCGTGATCTCCGACAGCGACATCGCCGTGAAGAGTCCGGGTCAAGGGCTGTCGCCGCTGAAGATGCCGGCCCTGCTCGGCCGCAAGCTGACGCGGACGATGGCGGCCGATGACTATTTCTTCCAGAGCGACCTCGATGAAGGCATCGCAAAAGCGCGGCGTTACCGCTTCGACCGGCCCTGGGGCGTGCCGGTGCGCTATCATGACACCGAGCGCTTCCTGGAGATCTGCGAGCCCGATATCATCGAGTTCCATCTCAGCTACAGCGACATGGAACGCGATCCCGCGACGTATCTCTCCGGCACCTATGATCTCGGCTTCGTCGTGCATGCGCCGGAGCTGTTTGCCGGCTCCAAGCTGATGGACCTCGCAACTCCCGACGAGTCGCTGCGGCGATATTCGCTGGAGCAGACCCAGGCCGTGATCGACATCACCCGCGGCCTGAAGAAATTCTTTCCCAAGACGAAGCGCCCGCCCATCGTCGCCAATATCGGCGGTTTCACCATGGACGAGCCATTGCCGCCGGAGGCGAAGGCCGAGCGCTACCGCATCTTCGCCCAGAGCCTCAAGGAGCTCGACATGGACGGCGTCGAGCTGACGCCGCAGACCATGGCGCCGTTCCCATGGCATTTCGGCGGCCAGCGCCACCAGAACATCTTTATCTTCCCAGAGGAATCCGCCGCGTTTTGCGCCAAGCATGATCTGCGGATGTGCGTCGACATCTCCCACACCAAGCTCGCCGCCAATCATTTCGGCTTCGACTTCGCACAAGGCTTGGCGCAGCTCGGGCCGCACACCGCGCATCTGCATTTCGGGGACGCCAAGGGGCTCGACGGCGAAGGGCTCCAGGTCGGCGAAGGCGAGATCGATTTCGACGAGATCGGACGGGTGCTGCGCAAGCATGCGCCGACCGCGTCCTTCATTCCCGAAATCTGGCAGGGCCACAAGAACATGGGTGAAGGCTTCTGGGTCGCGCTCGAGCGTCTCGAGGGGCATATCTGATGGCGCGCAAGACGCTGGCCGTGATCGCCGCGCGCGGCGGCTCCAAGGGCATTCCGCACAAGAACCTGCTCGATCTCTGCGGCAAGCCGTTGATCGCGTGGACGGTCGAGCAGGCACGCGCGGCGCGCGGCGTCGACGTCGTGGCAGTCTCTTCCGACAGCGACAATATCCTTGCCGCGGCCGAAGCCGCCGGCGCCATCGGCGTGCGGCGCCCCGCAGACATTTCGGGTGACCTCGCCTCCTCCGAATCCGCCTGGCTACACGCACTCAATGCGATCGACGAGCGAATGGGACGGTGCGAGCGGATCGTCGCCCTCCAGGCGACGTCACCGATCCGCGAGTCCAGCGACATCGAGGACGCGCTTGCGACCTTCGATCGCGACCATCTCGACAGCCTGCTCTCGGTTTGCGAGGTCGAGGATTATTTCAACTGGCGTATCGGCGCGAGCGGGCCGGAGCCGATCAACTACGACTATCACAATCGGCGCATGCGGCAGCAGATCGAGAAGCGCTACCTGGAGAACGGCTCGTTCTACGTCCTGATCCCATCACTCCTGCGCGAGCAGAACAATCGTCTCGGCGGCAAGATCGGCTTTCACGTGATGGATCGTCACAAGATGTTCCAGATCGATCGTCCCGAGGACGTCAAGCTTTGCGCCGCCATCATGCATAGTTACGGCTATGCCTGACCTCAGCCCCTTCTCTCTCGCCGGCAAGATCGCGGTCGTCACCGGCGCCTCCCGCGGCATTGGCGCTGCGATCGCGACCGGCCTGCAGGATGCGGGCGCTACGGTGTTCGGCCTCAGCCGTTCCGGGACTGCACCACAGGGCGTGAGCCCGATTGCCTGCGACCTCTCCGATGACGAGGCCATCGAGAGCGCATTCCGCATCGTGGCCGCACAAGGCGGACGCATCGACGCGCTGGTCAACGCCGCCGGTATCAGCCTGCCGGCCCAAAGCGCCGGGAGCGAGCTCGCGCGCTTCCGTGCCACGATCGCAACCGACCTCACCGGCGTCTACGCCACCATCCTTGCCGCCCATCCACTTTTGAAGAACGCGGGTTCCGCTGCGATCATCAACGTCACCAGCATCAATTCGGTCCGCGGCTTTCCCGGAAATCCCGGCTACGTGGCGGCGAAGGCCGGTCTTGCCGGACTGACGCGTGCGCTCGCCGCCGACTATGCGCCCGACGGCATCCGCGTCAACGCACTCGCGCCCGGCTATGTCGCGACCGAGATGACCGCGAAGAGTTTTGTCGATCCCGACATGCACGAGGCGCGGCGTCGCCACACGATGCTCGGCCGTTGGGGACAGCCCGCCGACATGGTGGGAGCCGCAATCTTCCTGGCGTCGGAAGCCTCCGCCTATGTGACCGGACAGGAGCTCTTCATCGACGGCGGTTGGACCACAAAGGGCCTCGCCATCAACTCGGACAAGCAACCGTGACCGCAACGCTCGAACGCATCGGCTTCATGCAAGGCAGGCTTTCGGCTCTCGTCGACGGGAAGATCCAGGCATTCCCCTGGGACGAGTGGGGCGAGGAATTCTCGCGTGCGAAAGAGCTCGGCCTGACGCGGATGGAATGGACCATCGATCAGGAACGGCTGCGCGAGAACCCGCTGACGACCGAGCCGGGCCAACAGGACATTCTGGCGCTGTCACGCGAGAACGGCGTGCGGATTCCGAGCCTGACCGGCGACTGCTTCATGCAGGCGCCGTTCTGGAAGGTCGATGCCGTCGTGCGCGACGCGCTCGTCGCCGACCTCGATCTGCTGATCGCCTCCTGTAGCCGCATCGGCATCGAATTCATCGTGATCCCGCTGGTCGACAACGGCAAGATCGAGCGCGAGAGCGATAGCGATACGTTGAAGCGCGTGCTGCTCGCTCGCTCCGAGCAGCTTGCAAGACGGAGCGTCAAGATCGTCTTCGAATCCGATCTGCCGCCGCGCGAGCTCGCCCGGTTCATGGAGGCCTATCCAGCCGACGTCTTCGGCATCAACTACGACAGCGGCAACAGCGCCTCGCTCGGTTATGACAGCGACGACGAGATCGGCGCCTACGCGCCGCGCATCCTCAATGTGCACGTGAAAGACCGCGTCCGCGGCGGCACGACCGTGCCGCTCGGCACCGGCAACGCAGACCTTGCCAAGACGATCCGGCTGATCGAGCGATCCGGCTACAAGGGCCAATACATCCTGCAAACCGCGCGTGCCGCCGACGGCGACCACGCCGGCGCGCTGGCAAAATACCGCGACATGACGGTTCGCTGGATCGAGGACGCGGCGCGATGAAGCTCGAGCTGGACGATCGCGTCGCACTCGTCACCGGCGCCAGTCGCGGGATCGGGCTTGCAATCGCGACAACGCTCGCGGCAGAAGGCGCCAAGGTGGCAGTTGCGGCGCGCGGCGCCGATGCGCTGAACACCGCGCGCCCGACGGTCGGCGGACGGAGCTCGATTCACATCGCCGACGTCACCGATCCCGCCGCCGCGGCGAACCTTGTTCAGGAGGTCGAAAAGCAGTGGGGCCGGCTTGACATCCTCGTCTGCAATGTCGGCAGCGGCGCGTCCGTGCCCCCGGGGCAGGAAACTGCGGCGGAGTGGTCGCGGGTGATGGACCTCAATCTGTTCGCCACCACCAACATGATCGAGGCCGCCAGACCGCTAATGGGCCGTGGCAGCGGCGACCGCGCCATCGTCTGCATCTCCTCGATCGCTGGCATGGCCGCACTCGGCGCGCCGGTCACGTACTACGCCGCCAAAGCGGCGCTGAATGCGACCGTGCGCGGTCTGGCGCGGCCGCTGGCGCTGGAAGGCATCCGCATCAATGCAGTCGCGCCCGGAAACATCTTGAGCCCGGACGGTACCTGGGCGCGCAAGATCGCCGAAAACAAGCAAGCGGTCGACGACATGCTCCAGCGCGAAGTGGCGCTACGCCGGCTCGGCACTCCCGAGGAGATCGCCGACGTCGTCGCCTTCCTTGCTTCGCCCCGCGCCGCCTTCATCACCGGCAGCGTGCTGGTGGCCGACGGCGGCCAGCTCAGAAGTTGAACAGGAGCCATCGATGGCAAATCCCTCCTCCCGCTACGACCTGACCGGACGGACCGCGCTCGTGACCGGCGCCGGCGGCCTGTTGGGCAAGCAGCATGTTGCGGCGCTCAGCGAAGCCGGCGCGCGCGTAGTCGTCACCGATGTCGGCTTGGCGCAGGCCGAAGCCGCCGTCGCCGCGTTGAAGCAGATCGCCGCTTCAGCCGATCTGATCGCGCTTGCGATCGACGTCACCTCGCTCGACTCGGTGCGTGCTGCGAACGAGCAACTCGCAGGCCGCGGCATCACCGTCGACATCCTCGTCAACAACGCCGCCATCGACCCCAAGGTGACGTCGAGTCCGGGCGTCATGCACTCCTCGCGCTTCGAGGCGTTCCCGGTGCCGCAATGGCAGACCGAGATCGCCGTCGGCCTGACTGGCGCGATGTTGTGCGCGCAGGTGTTCGGCGGCGACATGGCCAAACACGGGCGCGGCGTGATCCTCAACATCGCCTCCGATCTCGGCGTGATCGCGCCGGATCAGCGGCTTTACCGTCAGCCGCATGTGACACGCGAAGAGGAACAGCCGGTGAAGCCGGTGACCTACTCGGTGATCAAGCACGGCTTGATCGGGCTGACGAAATATCTGGCGACCTACTGGGCCGATCACGGCGTGCGCGTCAACGCGATCTCGCCGGGCGGTGTCTTCAACAACCAGGATCCCGCCTTCGTCGAGCGGCTGACGCGCCTGATCCCGATGGGCCGGATGGCCGAAGTCGAGGAGTACCGCGCCGCCGTGCAATTTCTCTGCTCCAACGCATCGAGCTACATGACGGGACAGAACCTGGTCATGGATGGCGGGCGGAGCGTGTGGTGACAACGATGACAAAATTGGCTCCGGCTGCAACGCCCGAGGCGGCTGGTAGGCGGCGATGTTCGACCTGAGCCGCTCGAAGAATGCCACGTCACCTGCGCTCGACCTGCTGCGCGCACTGGCCGCGCAAATGGTCTGCGTTGGCCACGCCGTAGCCTTCTTCGTGGCGGATTGGCGGCCTACGCATTTTGCTCTGATTCAGAACGTCGGCGTATTGATTTTTTTTCTAATTTCCGGGTTCTTGATAACGCATACGCTCGTGCAAAGATCAAAGGACCCGGCATACGGATTCCTGCAATTCTGCATCGAGCGATTTGCGCGCATTTACACCGGCTTGATCCCCGCACTGGTGTTCGTCATCGTTGTCGACGGCATTGCGGTCTATTACACGGGCGATCCGAGCATCCTGCGCTACTATACGTTTGGAACGCTGATCGCCAATCTCTTCATGCTTGAAGGATATCGAGGCGTCCTTCCGGATTACTTGCAATGGTCGGCGTTCGGATCGGCAGCCCCGCTCTGGACGCTGGGGATTGAGTGGCACATCTACATTTTCGTTGGCGCCCTCTTCTTCATTGCCCATCGACCGCGATCGGGGTTGCCCCTCATTCCGATCGCGATCTTCTTTGGTCAGACCCCCATGCATTTTCTGTTCGGGTCTTTCCAGGCCCATGGTCTGGGCTTCGCGCTGTTCACTCTCTGGCTCCTTGGTGGCCTGATCTACTTTACCGACCGTCTTTCAATTGCTAAACTTATACCCTCAGCCATGATCGGCATCGTGAGCATTGGCGCGTTCGTCGCGGTGACGCGCACGGGAGCGGAATACAATCTTCTTTCATATGTCCTGCTTGCCGCAGCCTTCTTCGGACTGGTGGCAGCGACGCAATCGATGCACGCCGTCACCTCGCCCGCTGTTTCCACATCGATCTCCTTTGCGGCCGACTACTCCTTCTCGCTCTACCTCGTCCATCATACCATCATGTACGCGACGTGGATGAGCTTCCCGGCAAAGGGGCATCGGCATGTTCGTCATAACCGTCGCGGCCTCCAATCTGGTCGCGATAGGGGTCGCTGCGATCGGGGAGAAGCACCACCGCGCATTCGCGCGTTGGCTGACTCGCCTATTGAGCCGCGGCGCGAAGCAAGATCGTATCACGGCAAGCTAGATCTGCTCCGAACAGCCTCGGCCCGCGCCCACAGCGCGATAACGGCTTGCTGGTGCCGTAGGTGATCGTGGTCCTCGTCCCGGAGCGCACGGCATAGACGGCGCAACACATCGACCCGCGGATCGCGAACGTTCGCGCCGGCTTGCTTCGTCGTCGAGAACGGGTCCAACTGGTCCACGACGACACGTCCGCCCTCGCCTTGCCGGCCAAAAACGCGGAAGTAGGTTTCGGCTGACCGGCTGTCGACCCGCAGGACAACCGGCGGCAAATTTTTGCCGACCAGAGTTGCCTCCCATGCAGCCGTCTCGTTCTCCGCAGGTCCTACGACCGTCGATTTCGACACATCTTCATAGCCGCACTCGGCCAGCAACGCGATCAGGTGGATGCCGTAGAAGCGGAGCGCGCCGCCTCCGCTCTCATCGAACCTCTTCCAGTTCACCAGATCGGCACGGTAGTGATGCGCTAGAAAACTCCACTGCACAGAGATAACGTCGAAACCTTCGCTGAGAGCTGTGCGGAGCTGCTCTGCCCACGGCAGGAAGCGGAAAGAGTAACCGACTCGGTACCGCTTGCCGGCCCGATCAAGCTGCTGGAGGAGTTGCGCCGCAAGCTGCGGGGTCGGCGCGAGCGGCTTTTCCAGGCCAAGATCGTGGATGCCGGGCATCTGGGTGAGCCGCGGAATCCAAGCGGCCTGGTCGGCCGGACGAAGCGCAACCACCGCGCCATTCGATCGCGCCAGCGCTTCGTCGGTGCCGGCGCACCAGATCACCTCGGGCACGTATTGTGCGAGCTCGCTCCGTCCGCCGACGACCGCCCGGTAGCGCTCCGGTAGCGCCACCTTGATCCCGCACTCGATCAGCGCGGGCAAATATCCGTACATCCCGAAACCCGATCCAAGGATCGTGAAGAGGGGTGCCTCAGGCATGGAAATCGTCCGCGCCGAGCACGTCGACCACCGGGCCCTTGTAGCCGTTGTCGGAGAGATATTGGCGGATCTCGCGCGAAATGTGCCAGGCCAAATTGAGCACCGGCTTGCTCTGGTCGCCATGCGCGAACAATTCGTCGTCAGACGCGATCGGAATGCGAGTGCCCGGCACGTAATGTCCGATCTTGATCGAGCCCGGCTTTTCGTGAACCGCGACGATCTCCTTTTCCGTCAGGCCGAGCAGCTTGACCAGAATGGCGGCGCGGCCGGGAAAGGCCTTGGCGCGAATGGGTCCGTGGGCCGCGATGATCTTCTTGAGCTCTTCGCCCTTACGCGCCCTCCAGAGCAGGACGTCGCGCGCGAGTTGGGCAAACTCGACCTGGAAATTGTTCTCGCGGGCAACGACATCGGCCGCGACGGCATCGCTCTTCGCCGCGCGCCCGAGGACGACGCGGATGTTGCCGCCATAACGCGCCGGAAATTCGACATTGACGATGTCGAGCCCGAGCGACTTCGCGATGAAGCTGAACGACTTGTACGAATAGGTGCGAGGATGTTCGTGATAGAAAGTATCGAATTGGTGTCGGTCCAGCACCGCGCCGAGATAGTGGTTCTCGATCACGATCACCGTGTCCGGCCCAAGCAGCACCTTCAGCGCCGCGAGCACGCCCTTGAGATCCTCGATGTGGGCGAACACGTTGGTGAAAGTGATTATGTCGGGCGTACCGACGTCGCGATGAATTTCGGACGCGGTCTCGGCGCTGAGATAGTTCTGCACCACGAAATGGCCCTTGGCCGCGGCATCCTGGGCCGCGCCGGTTGGCTCGATGCCGGCCGTCCTGGCGCCGGCCTCGCGAAAGAAGTCGAGCAGGCTGCCGTCATTGCAGCCGATGTCGAGCGCGATCTTGCCGGTCAAGGGCCCCATCCGCTCCGCGCACGTCGCGACGAGACTCTTCATCCCGGAGAGCACGTCGGCCGTGAAGCGCGAGCGATAGTGATAATCCCCGGGAAACAAATCCTCCTTCGGGACCTGGAAACGCTGATGGCCGGTGGCGCACGTCGGACAAAAATCGATCTTGATCGGGTATTCACGGCACTGACGCGAATCGCCGACCGTCACCAGATCGTCGCACAGCGGGTGCAGGCCGAGATCGAGCACCGGCACGAGCTTGTCGCTGCCGCAGACTTCGCAGCTCTTGATCTCGGTGAGCGATCGCGTCGACGTGGTGGTCATCAGATTGAATCCAGTTGGCGGCCCAACAGGCCGAGGAGAGCCTAGTCCCGCTTGGTGTTCATGAAAGCGTCGATCTGGTCAACCATTACCGGCCTGATCGCAACGCCCTGCTCGAACGCCCTGTACCATTCCACCACGGCGGATGCGGCACGATCGAGGCCCCAGCGCGGCGCCCACCCCAGATGAGCCCGGGCCTTGGAACTGTCCAGCGACAGCAGTCGTGCTTCATGCGGATGCTGTCCTTGCTGCGGCATCTGCTGCGGCGGAACACCCCAGAGCACGGCCAGGCGGTCGACCAGCCAGCGAACGGTGCGGACGCTGTCGGGATCGGGACCAAAATTCCATTCGCTGGAGAACGCAGCAGGGTCCCGCCACAGGTGCTCGGCGAGCAAAAGATAGCCCGACAGCGGCTCGAGCACATGCTGCCACGGCCGCACCGCTTCGGGATTCCTGACCGGCACCGGCTGGCGGCTACGGATCGCCGCGATCACGTCGGGGATCAGACGGTCCTGCGCCCAGTCGCCGCCTCCGATCACGTTGCCGGCGCGCGCGCTGGCAAACCCGATCCGGCTGGTTCCACTGAAGAATGACGATCGATACGCCTGTGTCACCAGTTCCGCGCAGGCCTTGCTGTTTGAATAGGGATCCTTGCCGCCGAGCGGATCGATCTCGCGGTAGCCCCACACCCATTCCTTATTGTCGTAGCATTTGTCGCTGGTGACGTTGACCAGTACACGCACGCCCGAATTCCGCACCGCCTCAAACACGTGCACGGTGCCCATCACGTTGGTGGCGTAGGTGCCGACCGGGTCCTCATAAGACGCTCGCACGATCGCCTGCGCCGCCATGTGGAAGACGATCTCGGGCTGGAACCGGTCGAACGCCGCCTTGACGGCGGCGGGATCGCGGATGTCGGCAAAGACCGACACGATGTCCCGCCCGGTCTGCGCTAGATCGAACAGATTCGGCGTCGTCGCGGGCGGCAGCGCGAGACCTGCGACCTCGGCGCCGAGATGGCGCAGCCACGCAACCAGCCACCCCCCCTTGAAACCGGTATGCCCGGTGACGAGAACGCGCTTGCCCGTCCAGAAACCGGCGTTCATGGCCAGCTCTTCCAAGGCGCCTGCCCGCTGTCCCAGAGCTGTTCGAGGTGCAGCTTGTCCCGCAGCGTGTCCATCGCCTCCCAGAAGCCGGCGTGACGGTAGGCAGCAAGCTGCCCGTCCTGCGACAGGCGCTTGAGCGGCTCCTGCTCCCAGATGGTGGCATCGTCGCCGAGGTAGTCGAAGATCGCGGGCTCCAGCACGAAGAAGCCGCCATTGATCCAGCGCCCATCGCCCCGCGGCTTTTCCTCGAAATGCCGGACCACGTCGTCGCCGATATCGAGCGCACCAAACCGGGCTGGCGGCTGGATCGCGGTAACCGTCGCGTGCCGGCCATGGGCACGATGAAAATCGCGCAATGCACCGATATCGACGTCCGCGAGGCCGTCGCCATAGGTCATGCAAAACGTTTCGTTGCCGACGTAGTCCTTGACGCGCCTGAGCCGTCCGCCGGTCATGGTGTTGAGGCCGGTGTCGACCAGCGTCACCTTCCAGTGCTCGGCGAACTTGTTGTGCACTTCCATCGAATTGTTGGCGAGATCGAACGTCACATCGGCCATGTGCAGGAAGTAGTTCGCAAAGTACTCCTTGATGACGTAGGATTTGTAGCCGCAGCAGATGATGAACTCGTCGATGCCGTGCGACGAGAACATCTTCATGATGTGCCACAGGATCGGCTTGCCGCCGATCTCGATCATGGGTTTCGGCTTGACGTGGCTCTCTTCGGTGATGCGTGTCCCGAATCCGCCCGCCAGAATCACGGCCTTCATGCTCATACCCGTCCAGCAGAAAAGATCACATCAGACCGGTTAAGCCAGTCCTGTCAACAAGATCCGGGCTCCGTCGCCCCCCATCGGGAACGCTTGAAGTTGCCAGCTTACCTGCTAAAGAAACGATAGAAAGATGGCAACCCCACCACCGGCGCGCCAACCGCCTCGGGCGGCCGCCATCCGCCTGATTCAAACCCACGGGTGACTGGTCTCCCTCGATGGAGGTCCTGGAGGATTGATGCCGAAGAAGATCACCCTTGTGACCCCATGCTACAACGAGGAGATGGGGATCCGTGAGTGCTACGCAGCGGTCAAGGACATCTTCGATCGGGAGCTTCCAGGCTACGAGCGCGAGCACATCTTCTGCGACAACGCCTCGACCGACCGGACGGTGGAGATTCTGAAGGAAATCGCCGCCCAGGACCCCTCGGTCAAGGTCATCGTGAACGCCCGGAATTTCGGCGTGCTCAGGAACACCTACAACGGGGTGCTGGCCTCCACCGGCGACGCCACGGTGCTGTTCATGCCGGCCGATTTGCAGGACCCGCCAGCACTGATCCCGACCTTCGTGAAGCATTGGGAGGACGGCTACGAGATCGTGTTCGGCATCCGGGCGCGACGCGAGGAGCCGTTCCTGAGCCGCACGGCGCGGCACCTGTACTACAAGATGATCAGCCGCATGTCCTATGTCGACTATCCTGCCGACGTCGGCGACTACCAGCTGGTCGACCGCAAGGTGCTCGACGCCATGAAGCAGTTCGAGGACGTCCAGCCTTTCATGCGGATGATGCCGTTCGAATGCGGCTTCCGCTCGATCGGCGTTCCCTACACCTGGCTCGCACGAAAACACGGCATATCCCGCAACCGGCTGTCGAGCCTGATCGACCAAGGGCTGCTCGGCGCGATCAGCTTTTCCACCGTGCCGCTACGCTCGGCATTCTTCTTCGGGCTGATCATCTCGTCGCTGAGCTTCGCTTACGCGTTCGTCGTGTTCCTGCTCAAGGTCGCAGGCTTCGACATCGGCCCGCGCGGCATTCCCACAATCGTCATCGGCCTGTTCTTCTTCGGCGGCGTGCAGCTCTTCTTCCTTGGCGTGCTCGGCGAGTACATCGTCGCGATCTTCAACCAGGTCCGGCGACGGCCGATCGTCGTCGAGCGCGAACGGGTCAATTTCTGATCCTGCCTCGGATCTCGGTCGATCGACGATCGACCGAGTCGCAAGGAGCCGCCTGGCCTTAGGAGGCTTCCTAAGCAGACCCCTCGCTCCGCTGGGTATCGCCCGTTTCCAGCAGCTTTCCAAGTGCTTCGCTGGCCACGAAGGCAAGCGCACCCATCGCAGGCACGATCAGTCGCGTCTCGGAAAAGTCGGCAATCACAAAGACGATCCCGACATGAACCAGCGCGGCCGGAACAACGACGGCGATCGTCCGGGTCAGCGCAAATGTCCGTACGATCGCGATTGCGAGGACGGGACTGGCAATCGCCACCGCGAGCTTCATCGTGAGAAGATTGACGACGAGCTTGGAGAAGTACTCGCCATGCGTGATCAGGAATGATCTGAAGTCCGCCTGCGGATGCATCAAGATCAGCAACTTGGGAATCAGCACGGACATGCCCACCAACGCGGCGAACACTCCCCACTCCTTCACGCTGGGCCAACGCCTCGCGAACGCCGCCAGGCTCAACAGCGCGAAGGCAGATGCGAACACGACATCGGTGCGCGCGAAACAGATGATCAGCCCGGAGAGGATCGCGGCCGGATAGCGCCGAGACGCGATCAGAAACAGCTGCCAGAACAACCCGCCCGCGATGAACACCGGGCCCATGCGGCCCGGGTAGATCGCCGTCTGCGTATAGAAGGCGAACAGGAGCAGGCAGATCCACGCCGAAGTCCGCGACAGCAGCAGGGTTGCAAGGGCGAACACCGCGAGAAACGACAGCGAATCGAACATGTAGTTGATCGCGATATGCGTACGGACCGTGGACCCTCGCATGTGGTCGTCACCAAGGACCTGAACGTAGACTTCAACGATCTTCGAGATCAGGGGCCGGATGATGCCCTCGACCAATTCCATGTGAGCGAACTCGCGTTCGTGATCGAGACTGAACTGCATCTGTTCGCGCAGCAGATTGGCCTCATGCGCGGTGATCGACAGCGCGAGACAGCAGCAGACGAGCAATCCCAGGACGACCGGATTGAAGAAGCTCTGCCGGATGAGGAAGAGAAGCGCGAGCGGAGCCAGCGCAACGAGCACGTAAACTGCAATTCCGAAATAGCGCCAGGCGCCGGGGAGCCACCTGTCGGAAATCTCGACGCGCCACCATACCATCACCAGGATGTTGGTGACGATCCAGAATCCAAGCACGAGCCCGAGCGACGGCGTGGTCATGTCGGCGTCGAGCTTGATGAAACGACTCGACAGGCTGGGTGGCGACGTCTGGGGTTCGCTCTGTGACAATTGGTATGCCCGATCTAGTGCTGCAAAATGCCGGCGAGATTCATGTGCGCCGGGCGCGAGTGCTCGATACCCAGCAGCGTCCGCCGGTTGTCGTTCGTGCGCTGCAAATGCAGGCTCGCGAGCGTGACCCCGGTGCAGATGGTGACCGTCGTCCCGCGGCCGCCGAACGGCTTGAGGAAATCGAACACGCCGCTGCCGAACATGTCGACAACCGACATCTCGCGGGCACCCAGCGGCGGAATGTCGCCGAACTCGCCGGTGAGCTCCTCGCCGTCCTCGCGGATCAGCCTCGATGTGGGCCGCGCCGTATGGGCATATTCGGGATCGGAGGAGTGATTGACCAGCATCAGGCTGCTGACGATGTCGCTGGTCGCAATGATCTTCGGATTGATCCCGGTGAAGCCGACATGCGCCTTGAGCCTGCCCTCGTTCAAGGGCCGGGCAAACGCGCCGGTGCGGTAGATCGCCACATTGTCCTGATCGACATACGTCATCGAGTAGCTGGCAGGCGAGGAACGAAAGCCGTCCATACGGCCGCGCGACATCACGGCGATGACGACATAGTCGTCCTGCGGCAGCTTGAGCGTCGCGAAGAGACGCGACAGCTCAACCTCGACGGTGGCGCCCGGAGCATAGTTTTCCGGAAACTCGTAGGTCGCCCGATAGTCCCCCTGACGCGACAGGATGTGCAGCTTGAACCTGAGCCTCTTGCTGAACCCCGAGGCGACCAGGCTGGCAAGCTCGGGCACGAGATCCTTGACCGTCTCGCGAAAGTTCTTGCGCAGGCTGCCGGCGATGAGGCTGCGCAGATACCTGATGTCTACCGGACGATACCAGGCAGGAATCGAGAAACCCATGCGCGACTCGACACCCGCAAAAGTCGGAAACATGAACCTGGGCTCGTAAGGCTTCCAAGGACTGGACGAGAAACGTGTCACGGATGCGGCCCTTAAAAATGGTGCAAGCTGAACTTGCCGTTGGCAAATTCATAATAGCTGAACGGACTTGCGATGTTCGTGCCCTTGAACTCCAGGGCAAAACCTTCGCTCGCGCCGACCAGTTGTTCGGCCTCGGGGAAAAGGTCCAGCGTGCTGATGCGGACCGCGCCCATGGGCGCGATTTCCGGAAGCGCGCGCTCGCCCAATGCGGTGCCATCCAGAGCCATGAGTCTGGCCGTCCCCACCGAGGCGCCTTCGGACGCCATGCAGGAGTTCACGAGCACCACGCCAGACTCCTTCAGGAAGCGCGTGAGATAGGACTGCATCCAGGCAGAGGTCGGGAACGGCCCCGCCGCGACGGGCTCGCGCTCATGCGACAATGTTACCGCACCATGCTGCGAAAAATATTGTGCGTAATAGCCGGTGGTCACCTTCCGTCCGGGACGGAGCTTGGTCTCGTGTTTCGGTACCAGCGACATCGCCACCGTTCCCGACACGCGCGGGCATAGCTCCGACGTCTGCAATTGCAACTGTCCGTTGACGCCGAGTTCCCTGTGGAAATATCCAGCCGGCTTTCCCGCCCCATCGAAGAACCAGACATGGGCATCCACCTCCGGATTAGCCTTCAGGAAAACCGAAAAATAATTGAATGCGCAGACTTCCGTCGTGACGGTCTCGTCGTTACGCAAGTAGAGCACCGCGGGCGGATAGCCCCTTGCGACGGCCTCGCTAATCTGCAATTCACCGGGCATGCGGCGAAACTCGGCGGGAGGGCAAGGGATCGGCACGGAGCGAACCGGCCGGCGGCATTCTACAAACCATACGCAATGTTCTTGCCCGCATGCTGAAACGTCGACGGAGTTTGAGTATCTGTTTACGCGCAGCAGACAGGGGAATCAACCGGGAACGGCGCCGCCACGAGCCGTTGCTGAGATCGGATTTGCCGCGGACAAGGTCCTCAAGCCTGAAGCGCCCGTCGCGCTCCGCTCTCTCCCAGACCGCCCTCAAATCCTTGCATTGCCCGTGCGGCTCCCTTATGACCGAAAACGGCTACGTGACCTGGTATCCGCCGAAATGGCCGGAACGTCAGCCTATTCTGGACCTACATCGTGCTTCAAGCACCGCTCGTCAGCATGACTACAAACGTACCGTCGGTTTCGCCGAGGAACCGCTGACGTGCGCTGGCAAACGAAAGCGCGGGCGTTCTCGATGCTGTCGAATATCCCCTTAGGCGATTACGCCCTGCAGCGCTACGTCACGCGACGGCTGCCGCGACCCGAAAAGCAGGTCAAATCCATCTACACTCTTGCGCAACGTCTGCTGCGCACTCATCAGAAGCACAGCCTCCGTCCGCTGCAGGATTCGATTTGCTTCGAATTCGGAGCCGGGCGCGATCTGATTGTTCCGCTGGCCTTCAGCGCGCATGGAGCCCGGCGCTACATCACCGTGGACATCGAGCGCCTTGCCAAGCTGGAGTTGGTCCGCTCCAACGCGGCCATCGTTTCGCGATTGAGCGGCACCGACCAGCCCGTCATGAATTCCATGGAGGACCTCGAGCGTTTTTGGAGGATCGAATATCGTGCACCGGCCGATGCCCGAACGACGGGCCTGTCCGCCGGTTCGATCGACTGCGCGGTCTCCGTCGAAACGCTTGAGCACATTCCCAAAAACGACATCGTGGGAATCCTGAGAGAGCTGCGACGCATCATGCGTCCTGACGGACTGGTCCTTATGCAAATCGACTACGGCGACCACTTCAAGGGCTTCGATCCGTCCATCAGCTCATTCAATTTCCTGACTTATTCGGAGCAGGAATGGGCGCCTTTCCAGTCGCGCTTCCAATACGTCAATCGCCTACGACACAGCGAATATCTGCAGCTCTTCAGAGAGGCCGGGTTTGAGCTGCTGAGCGATCAACCAGACCGCCGAGCACCGGAGCAGGACATCCTGCAACGACTGGCCCCATGCTTCAGAGGCTTCTCCGAAGAAGACCTGTTTACGCTAGGGTCCCTGATCGTCGTCCGCCCGGCCGAGCGGTCAGAAGGCAACTGAAAACAGCCGATCCCGGTTGTTTGGCCGGCGCCCACCATAGAGATTTCGTGATGTGGACGACCACATTTGTCCTGACGCTTTTATTCTTCCTGATACAGCTCGGTACCGGGTTTTCGATTCTGGCCATTGCGCCGACGAAGCTCGTCGAGGCGTGCCGGCTCACGAAGGCTCAGCTCGTCGTTTTTGCGTTCACCGTCGGCGCCTCTGCAACGGGTATCTTGCTCGGACCAATATCGCTGTTCGTGGGGGATATGTGGCTTCAGTTCGCGGCTATGGTCGCCGTGGCCTGTTTCGGATTGGCATGGTGGTGGCCGCATTGGCGCCCGGACAGAGGCGAGACGCGCGCGGCGGCCGCTTGGTGCATTCTGTCGCTTCCCATTGCACTCATGACCTGGTGGTGGTTCTTCGGCGCATTTTCCAACTTTCCCTACGCGGACATCGGCGCGGATGTTCACTGGATGAAGACGGCGCAGGAATACGCCGACAAAGGCGTCATCAACCCTTACGCGGCCCAATCTTACATCGACCTCCGCTCGGCAGTTGCAGGTGCGCTCGCTGGAACGCTCGGCCTGGATCTCCTGAAGTTCAACTGGACCTATCGATTCTTCTCAGCCCTCTTCTTCTTGTTGGCGTCCTATGCCTTCGTCCAGGGCATCTATTCCACTTCGCGACGAAAATGGATCGCCTTCTTCTTTGCCGCCACCGGCAGCATTGTCGTCTTGATCACAAACGGCAGCCTGGCCGTCGCCAGCAGTGTTGTGTTTCTCGGCGTGCTGATGCGCAATGCGAACCGGAAAGCGGGCGGCCTGTCGACGCGATCTGCTGTGTTTCTGGCCGTCAGCGTCGGCGCGACGCTGCTGCTCGCTTTCGTGGTCAACAACAACACGCTTATGTTTGTGCTACTTGTGGCCGGGCTGCTCCTGTTCAGGATTCCGATCGATACCGGCGCATATACGGGGCTGCTCTTTCTTGGTTGCATCTGGCCGGCGACGCTGCTGCTTGCACACCGCGGTTCCTATCTCTTCGTTCCAACCGTCCTGGTCAGCTGGCTTCTGTATCTTGCCATCGCGCGAATGATCTCCGCACGGCCGTCACCTTGGATCGCATTCCTGCGCTCATTATCCTTCATACTACCCCTGATCATTGTCGGAATCGTCGTGTGCGTTGCCGGAATGCGCTTCGGCTACATTCCCCCAATGAGCGCCAATGAGACATTCTCCTCGATTACAGGACTGATCCTGGGCAAGAGGATCGAAGGCGGCGAAGAGCTCGCCCTGGGCGCCGGGCCGCAGGTCGCCACGATCGAACTCGGGCGGGCGATCGGACCGCTTTTCTCCATATGCATCGCGCTGGGCATTGCATGGTGGTTGATGATCCGGCCAGCCCCTCGTGATTCCTCGGGTGCGACAGCGCCTCCAACCGGAGACTTCCTAACACTCGCGTGGTCCTGGATTGCTGGTTGCGGCCTGAGCCTTGCCGTACTCTCGGGATTCCCGTTCCTGTACCGAACCAACGCAATTATTCTGTCGCTTTTCACGATCTCAGCCACTGAGATTTTCTGTCAGTTGCTGGCTGCCCCCCTTCTTTCCTCTCGATATCGACGGGCGTTGGTTGCGGCGGTGGTCACCCTGCTTGCAACCGTTCTTGTGGCTGGGGTCTACGCGTATGACTGGCGGACCAACTTGCCTCTTGCCGGCTACCCATCGTTCCTGCGCGCGACAGAAATCGCACTGGTCCTGCTGCTTATCGCGCTGGCGCCATTATCGTTGGCCCGATCGCGAGTCATCTATACTTGCAGTCTTGCGGGTATCGTGGGGCTGGGCGTGGCTGTCGATAGGGCCGGTCTGTCCGGTCTCATCAAGAGCTACAGTTACGGCGCGCTTCCGCACCGGACCCCTGTTGTTTCCCACTACAACGCGGAAGATCTTGAAGTCGCTCATTGGCTCCGCAACAACTTGCGAAAGGGGATCGTTCTCTCCGACCCGTACACGTTGGGCATAATCCAGGCACTCACGGGCGCTCCGGGCGCCTATCTGTTCTCCAATCTGGACACTGTGAACGAAGCGATCGCGAAGCAGGCAAAATTGGTGGTGCGCGCAATCCTGACGCCTGCTGAAGCAGACCGTCGGCTCAATGAGGTTTGCAGCTTGATCGCGCCTCTGGTCCTTAACAATTCGGAGACCTTCTTCCAGATGGGACGGATCGATGGCTTGGGCGGAATCATGCGTGCCGTCCGCGGGGGACAGCCACCGCTTCAGGAATCAGCCCAACCGGCTTCCGATGTCCCCGCATCTCCAAGCCCTGAAGCGATCAAAGAGGAAGCCAAATCCACGTTGGTCGGCATTCTGAAGACGGGCGAGAATGCCTGGAATCTTGTCGCGATCATCACGCCCCGCACGATACGGTGGACACACCTAGCGGCCGACCAGCGTCTGAGCTATTTTCCTCCCGCCGCCCCCATGGACCCGACGGTCGCAGATGAGCTTCGTGCGAGCCCGTTCACGGTTCTGTTTGCCAACAGGCAGACGGTCGTCATTCGCATTCCCTGTTCGCGCTGATATGGAATTGGACAGAAACTGACACTCCCATCGGTTCGGATTGGCAGTACACTTCGCCATCTATGCTGTCGGAAGGGCACCGTATGTTGAGACAGGCTGTCATCCTCGTCGGCGGGCTGGGCACACGGCTCGGCGATCGCACCAAACTGGTGCCGAAGCCGATGCTCGATATCGGTGGACGCCCGTTTCTCGATACGCTGATCGACGAGATCGCACGCTATGGCGTGTTCGATGAAATTCTCCTGCTTGCGGGCCACAAGGCGGAGATCGTCGAAACGCACTACGCTGCGGCTTCGAGGCGACAGGCGCGAATCGTCGTGTCGCGCGAGACCGAGCCGCTCGGCACCGGCGGCGCGCTCGTGCATGCGCGCGATCTGCTGCACGAACGGTTCCTGCTGCTCAACGGCGACTCGCTGTTCGACTTCAATTTGCTCGATCTGATCGCGCGCTCGCAGCGTGGGCGCGTTCACATGGCGCTGCGCGACGGCGTCGTCGGAGATCGCTACGGGCGCGTCGTGCTCGACGGTGACGTGGTGCGTGACTTCATCGCCCCGGGTGCGGGCGCGACGGGGCCGGTCAACGCCGGGATCTACGTCGTGGACAAGTCCATTCTCGCCGACATCGCGACGCTTCCCGCCTCGCTCGAGCAGGACGTATTCCCCGGCCTCGTCAAGTCCGGCGCACTGCGCGGCACGGCCTATCGCGGCTACTTCATCGACATCGGCGTTCCCGATGATTTCGCACGCGCCAATCGGGAATTGAGGGAGAAGCTGCGCCGGCCAGCAGTGTTCTTCGACCGCGACGGCGTGCTCAACCACGATTCAGGATACACTTTCGAGACGCACAAACTCGAATGGACCGAGGGCGCACGCGAGGCCGTGAAGGCCGTCAACGACGCCGGCTACTTCGCCTTCGTCATCACCAATCAATCCGGCGTCGCACGCGGCTACTACGAGGAGCATCACGTCTTCGCCCTGCACCGCTGGATGGCGGACCAGATGGCGCTGGTCGGCGCACACATCGATGCGTTCGAATATTGCCCCGATCACCCCGACGGCACCGTCGCAAACTATTGCCGCACGAGCGACCGGCGCAAGCCGGCGCCCGGCATGATCAATGACCTCGCACAGCGTTTCCCAATCGACATGACGCGCAGCATGGTCATCGGAGACAAGGACAGCGACATGGGGGCGGCGCAGGCCGCGGGCCTTGCCGGTCATCTGTTCGAGGGCGGAAATCTGGAGGCGTTCGTGAAGCAACGCCTGATCCCCACTGGGAACGCCTAGACGGGCGCCCAAAAGCGCTGCATCCCCGGGCATTTGACCGATATCGAACGGTGCTCTGTTGCACGCGACGGCCAGTGTGCTATAGCGCCATCTTGTTGCGAACACTGGCTTAATCGCCCTTTGGGGTCCGGCATGGCAGATCTGAGGGACGCCCGCGTCCTCGTTACCGGCAGCGACGGCTTCATCGGTTCGCATGTCGTCGAGGAACTGGTGAAAGCCGGTGCCCGCGTCAAGGCGATCGTCTACTACAACTCCTTCAATTCCTGGGGCTGGCTCGACACGGTGCCGGCCGACATCATGACGTCGGTGGAGGTCGTTGCAGGCGACATCCGCGACCCGCACTTCATGATCGCGGCCGCGAGCGGCTGCACCGACGTGTTGCATCTGGCGGCGCTGATCGCGATCCCGTTCTCCTATGTCGCGCCCGACTCCTATGTCGAAACCAACGTGCGCGGCACCGTAAATGTGCTCCAGGCCGCGCGCATGGCCGGCGTGCGCCGCTTCGTGCAGACCTCGACCAGCGAGGTCTACGGCACGGCGCAGATCGTTCCGATCAAGGAGAGCCATCCGCTGGTCGGACAGTCGCCCTACTCCGCCTCGAAGATCGCCTCCGACCAGATGGCGTTGTCGTTCCAGGCCTCGTTCGATATGCCCGTCGTGGTAATCCGCCCGTTCAACACCTTTGGCCCGCGACAGTCGGCGCGCGCGGTGATCCCGACGATCATCAGCCAGATTGCGACCGGCAAGCGGAACATCCGCCTCGGTGCCGTCAGCCCG
>NZ_JBVVPR010000050.1:1704-52621 GCF_055811835.1 Bradyrhizobium sp. WSM4874 | reverse complement strand
CCCCCCCCCCCCCCCCCCCCCCCCCCCCCCCCCCCCCCCCCCCCCCCCCCCCCCCCCCCCCCCCCCCCCCCCCCCGGGACCCTATCCCCCGATGGAGGACATCGATGTTCGGCGACTACTCGCTTGGTGACCTTGGCTCCATCTTCGTCATGCAGGGCTTTGCAGGACTGATCCTGTTCTCCGTCTACGTCCTGATGGCGCTCGGTCTTGCGATCATCTTTGGCCAGATGGGCGTTATCAACATGGCGCATGGCGAGTTCATGATCCTTGGGGCCTACGTCACCTGGATGACCTCGAATTTCTTCCAATCCTATTTGCCGAGCTTGTTCAGCGGCTACTTCTTCCTCGCGATGATCCTGGCCTTTGTCGCGTCCGGTGCGCTGGGGATGCTGGTGGAATGGGTGCTGATACGGCATCTCTACAAGCGCCCGCTCGACACGCTGCTTGCGACCTGGGGCCTCAGCCTGATGCTGCAACAGGCCTATCGCTCCGTGTTCGGCGCGCGCGAGGTCGGCGTCGAGCTGCCGCAATGGATGCTTGGCTCGCTGCACGTGACCGACAGCATCGAAGTGCCGATCAACGGCGTCTTCGTGATGTGCCTCACCGTCTTGATCACCGTCGGCGTCGCCTACGTGATGTACAAATCGCGCTGGGGTCGCCAGGTGCGCGCCGTCGTGCAGAACCGCATCATGGCCGGTGCCGTCGGTATCAACACCGAAAAGGTGGATCGCTACACGTTCGGCCTCGGCTGCGGCATTGCCGGTGTCGCCGGCAGCGCCTTCACCATGATCGGCTCGACCGGGCCGACCTCCGGACAGCTCTACATCGTCGATACGTTCCTGGTGGTCGTGTTCGGCGGCGCGGCAAGCCTGCTCGGCACCATCGCATCGGCCTTCTCGATCTCGCAGACCCAATCCACTCTCGAGTTTTTCCTGTCGGGCTCGATGGCCAAGGTGCTGACGCTGCTTGCCGTTGTCGGAATCCTGATGCTGCGGCCGCAGGGTCTCTTCGCCCTCAAGGTCCGCAAATAACAAGAAGCAGGCAAGTCATGGTCATCAACTCACGCTTCTTCAATCGATCCGAGCTCATGGGCTTCCTCGTGCTGGCCGCCGTGCTGTTCGTGATCCTGCCGCTCTCACTGGATGTGTTCCGTCTAAACTTGGTCGCGAAGTATCTGACCTACGCCTTCGTCGCGCTCGGTCTGGTGCTGTGCTGGGGCTACGGCGGCATTCTCAGTCTGGGGCAGGGCGTGTTTTTCGGCCTCGGCGGCTATTGCATGGCGATGTTCCTCAAGCTGGAAGCCTCCAGCGTCGAGAACACGAAAATCCAGTCGACGCCGGGCATCCCGGATTTCATGGACTGGAATCAGATCACGTCACTGCCGCTGTTCTGGCAGCCGTTTCATAGTCTCACCTTCACCATCCTCGCCATCATCCTGGTTCCCGGCATCTTCGCGCTGATCATCGGCACCGCGATGTTCAAGCGCCGCGTCGGCGGCACCTATTTCGCGATCATCACCCAGGCCGTCGCGGCCATCCTGACCATCCTGATCGTCGGTCAGCAGGGCTACACCGGTGGCATCAACGGCATGACCGACCTGCGCACCCTCAAGGGTTGGGACATCCGGCCCGACCACGCCAAGGTCATCCTGTACTTCGTCGAGGTGGTGCTGCTGTTCGCCTGCATCGGTATCGCGCAGTTCATTCGCCTGACCAAGCTCGGCCGCATCCTGGTGGCGATGCGCGAACAGGAGGATCGCGTCCGCTTCTCCGGCTACAGCGTCGCCAATTTCAAGATCTTTGCGTTCTGTATGGCCGCGGTTTTCGCCGCGATCGGCGGGGCCATGTTCGCGCTCAATGTCGGTTTCATGTCGCCGTCCTTTGTCGGCATCGTGCCGTCGATCGAGATGGTGATCTACACCGCGGTCGGCGGACGGATGTCGATCTTTGGCGCGATATGGGGGGCCATTCTGGTGAACTTCGCCAAGACCAGCCTTTCGGAGTCCTTCCCGCAACTCTGGCTGTTCGGTCTCGGCGCGCTGTTCATCGCGGTCGTGCTTGCTTTCCCGAACGGCCTGTCGGGGCTCTGGGCCGACTATGTGCAGCCGCGCATCGATCGCCTGTTCGCCTCGCGCAAGAAGCCGGGCTGGAGCGACAATTCGGTTGCCGACGGCGCACCCGCAGAGTGAGGAGACCATCATGCTCGTCGGTCATCACGATGCCGATGCCACGCTGGCAGTGAGGAGATAGATCATGCTCGTCGGTCATCACGATGCCGATGCCACGCTGGCAGTGAGGAGATAGATCATGCTCGTCGGTCATCAGCCCAAGGAATTCCTGCTCGCGGTCTCCGGGCTGACGGTTTCCTTCGACGGCTTCAAGGCAGTCAACGATCTCTCGTTTTACATCGAGGAGAACGAGATCCGCGTCATCATCGGCCCCAATGGGGCCGGCAAGACCACGGTGCTCGACCTGATCTGCGGCAAGACCAAGGCGACCGAAGGCTCGATCCAGTTTCGCGGTACCGAGCTGACGAAGCTGAAGGAGAACGAGATCGTCAAGGCCGGCGTCGGCCGCAAGTTCCAGACGCCGTCGGTGTTCGAAGACCTCACCGTGTTCGAGAATCTCGAGATCTCGTTTCCGCGCGGCCGCACCGTATTCGGCTCACTCACTTTCCAGCGTGACCAGCCGGTGAAGTCACGCGTCGAGGAGGTCGCCGAGATGATCTTCCTCAAGGACAAGCTCAACACTTATGCCTCCGAGCTCAGCCACGGCCAGAAGCAATGGCTCGAGATCGGCATGCTGCTGATCCAGGACCCCGACCTCTTGATGCTCGACGAGCCCGTCGCCGGCATGAGCGTCTCCGAGCGTGCCAAGACGGCCGAGCTGCTCAACCGCATCATCAAGAACCGCTCGGTGCTGGTGATCGAGCACGACATGAAGTTCGTCGAGGACATCGCGCACAAGGTGACCGTGCTTCACCAGGGCCAGATCCTCTCGGAAGGGACCATGGAGAAGGTGAAGAACGACCCCAAGGTCATTGAAGTTTACTTGGGTCATTGAGGAGCACGCTGATGCTGGCAATTTCCGATCTTCACGTCGCCTATGGCCAGAGCGAGGTGCTGCATGGGCTCAACGTCAAGGTCGCGCCCAACGAGATCGTGGCGATCATGGGCCGCAACGGCATGGGCAAGACCACGCTGATGAAATCGCTGATGGGCATCCTGCCGGCCAAGAGCGGCTCGGTGACCATGGACGGCGCCGAGCTCGGTGCCTTGCCGAGCTACGCGCGCGTTGCCAAGGGCCTCGCCTATGTGCCGCAAGGCCGCATGATCTTCTCCACCATGACGGTGAAGGAGAACATCGAGACCGGCCTCGTGGTCTCCGGCGGAACCGAGGTGCCCGGTGACATCTACGAACTGTTTCCGGTGCTGCTGGAGATGAAGGACCGCCGCGGCGGCAATCTCTCCGGCGGTCAGCAGCAACAACTCGCGATCGCTCGCGCGCTGGCAACAAAACCAAAAGTGCTGCTGCTGGACGAGCCGACCGAAGGCATCCAGCCGTCGATCATCAAGGAGATGGCGCGCACGCTCAAGCGCATCCGCGACGAGAAGGGGCTTTCGATCGTCGTGTCCGAGCAGGTCCTGAGCTTCGCGCTCGATATCGCCGACCGTGTGCTGGTGATCGAGAACGGCGAGATCGTCCGCGACGATCCGCGCGACGCCGTCGACGCCGCGCAGGTCTCGAAATATCTGTCCGTCTAACCAACCGTGTAAAAGGGGAGCATCTCGATGCCAGAGACACTGATCAAGGTCGATCTCACCAAGTCGGCCTATGAAAATGACATGGTGCATAACCGCTGGCACCCCGACATTCCGATCGTGGCCTGGGTCAATCCTGGCGACGATTTCATCATCGAGACTTATGACTGGACCGGCGGTTTCATCAAGAACAACGATTCCGCCGACGACGTCCGCGACATCGATCTGTCGATCGTGCACTTCCTCTCCGGCCCGATCGGGGTCAAGGGCGCCGAGCCCGGCGACCTCCTCGTCGTCGACCTGCTCGACGTCGGTCCGATGAAGGAGAGCATGTGGGGCTTCAACGGCTTCTTCTCCAAGCAGAACGGCGGCGGCTTCCTCACCGATCATTTCCCGCTGGCGCAGAAGTCGATCTGGGACATCAAGGGCCTCTACACCTCGTCGCGGCATATTCCGGGCGTCAACTTCGCCGGCCTGATCCATCCCGGCCTGATCGGCTGTCTGCCCGATCCGAAGATGCTGGACACCTGGAACAAGCGCGAGGCCGAGCTGATCGCGACCAATCCGACCCGGGTGCCCGGCCTTGCCAATCCGCCGTTCGCGCCGACCGCTCATGGCGGCCGCGCCAAGGGCGAGGTCAAGGACAAGATCGGTGCTGAGGGCGCGCGCACGGTGCCGCCGCGGGAGCATGGCGGCAATTGCGACATCAAGGATCTTTCTCGCGGCTCGAAGATCTACTTCCCGGTCTACGTGCCCGGTGCCGGTCTCTCGATGGGCGATCTCCACTTCAGCCAGGGCGATGGCGAGATCACCTTCTGCGGCGCGATCGAGATGGCCGGCTGGCTGCATCTGAAGGTCGAAGTTATCAAGGACGGCATGGCGAAGTACGGTGTCAAGAATCCGATCTTCAAGCCGTCGCCGATCACGCCGAACTACAAGGACTATCTGATCTTCGAAGGCATCTCGGTCGACGAAGCCGGCAAGCAGCACTATCTCGACGTCACCATTGCCTATCGCCAGGCTTGCCTGAATGCGATCGAATATCTGAAGAAGTTCGGCTACTCCGGCGCCCAGGCCTATTCGATCCTTGGCACCGCACCGGTTCAGGGTCACATCTCAGGCGTCGTCGACGTGCCCAACGCCTGCGCCACGCTATGGCTGCCGACGGAGATCTTCGACTTCGACGTGATGCCGTCCTCGGCAGGTCCGATCAAGCACATCAAGGGCGATATCCAGATGCCAATCTCGCCGGACAAGTAATCCCTGCGCGACGGGATGCGGGACGGCGTATCTGCCGCCCCGTATCCGCCGCGGAATGGTTTCTCTTACAGGCAACAGCGTAGGGATGATGCGATGCCGGTCTATGAATATCTCTGTGACGATTGCGGTCCGTTCAAGGATATGCGCCCGATGGCCGAATGCGACGATCCGCAGGTCTGTCCAAGTTGCGAAATCATGGCCCCGCGGGTCATTCTGACCGCGCCGAATTTCTTCTGCATGCCGTCGGAGACGCGCAAAGCTCACGCGGTCAACGAGCGCAGCACGCATGCGCCGCAGACACTGGCGCAATACAAAGCCGCGCACGGTCCCGGTTGCGGCTGCTGCTCCACGGGCAAGAAGTCATCGAAGAACGCGTCGGACAAGAAGAAGCCGGCGCGGCTGGTGACCAAGACCAGGAGCGGCGCCAAGGGCTTCCCCACCGCGCGGCCCTGGATGATCAGTCACTGATTCACGCGGCAATCTCAAACAGAGTAAAGGAGCAATTCAATGCTTCACGGTGACATCTCCAGCAGCAACGACACCGTCGGCGTCGCAGTGGTCAACTACAAGATGCCCCGCCTGCACACCAAGGCCGAAGTGCTCGATAACGCCCGCAAGATCGCCGACATGGTGGTGGGCATGAAGACTGGCCTTCCCGGCATGGATCTGGTGATTTTTCCGGAATACTCCACCCAGGGCATCATGTACGATTCCAAGGAGATGTATGAGACCGCTTGCGCGGTGCCCGGTGAAGAGACCGCGTTTTTTGCGGAGGCCTGCCGCAAGGCCAAGGTGTGGGGCGTGTTCTCGCTGACCGGCGAGCGCCACGAGGAGCATCCGAACAAGGCGCCCTACAACACCCTGATCCTGATGAACGACAAGGGTGAGATCGTGCAGAAGTACCGCAAGATCATGCCGTGGGTGCCGATCGAGGGTTGGTATCCCGGCAACTGCACCTATGTCTCCGACGGCCCGAAGGGAATGAAGGTCAGCCTGATCATCTGCGACGACGGCAACTTCCCGGAGATCTGGCGAGACTGCGCCATGAAGGGGGCCGAACTGATCGTGCGCTGCCAGGGCTACATGTATCCGGCCAAGGAGCAGCAGGTCATGATCTCCAAGGCGATGGCGTGGGCCAACAACGTCTATGTCGCGGTCGCCAACGCCGCCGGCTTCGACGGCGTCTACTCCTATTTCGGTCACTCCGCGATCATCGGCTTCGACGGCCGCACCCTCGGTGAATGTGGCGAGGAGGACTACGGCATCCAATATGCCCAGCTGTCGAAGCATCTGATCCGCGATGCACGCCGCAACGGTCAGTCACAGAACCATCTCTACAAGCTGGTCCATCGCGGTTACACGGGTATGATCAATTCCGGCGAGAGCCCGCGCGGCGTCGCCGCCTGCCCCTATGATTTCTACAAGAACTGGATTGCCGATCCCGAAGGCACGCGGGACATGGTCGAGGCGATGACGCGCGCGACGCCTGGGACCGCCGAATGCCCGATCGACGGCATCCCGAATGAAGCGGCGCCCACCAATTACTGAGCCGTGGCCCAAACCAGTGTGTGTGAAGGCGTGCCGCTCGCTCCCGTTGGGACGCGGCGCCGCCCCAGATGATCAATCATTGATGTGAACGACGGTCAATACTGCGACCGAGCCGCACACGCACACGTCGTGGATCGACCAGGCTGCGCCGGAAAAGCGTGCCTCTGGTGCAACATGGTCAGCGGAATCAGTCCGGTTTTGCTGCCCCCCAGCGATTCCGCCGATTCCGTAGTTCCACGGAGTGGCCCGGCGGCCTAGTTTGCCGGCGGCGCCGCTGGGGAGCGCTGGACTGAGGGCATCAAAGTGGAATTTGGGCCGCCGACGGCTGGTCGAATTGGGCTGCGCCTTGCCGCGGTCGCTTCGTCTGTCGTGGCGGTCGTTCTCAGCCTCGGCCTATCGGCGATACCTGCGCAGGCGGACTGCGCGCCCGACCCGGCGGCAAGCGGGCAGACCGTCACCTGTAGCGGCACCGATGCCGACGGCTTTGCGGCAGGCGGCGGCGTCACCAATCTAACCGTCAATGTGCTGACTGGTGCTAGCGTCAACGATAACGGCACGGCGGCGATCAACGTCAATGACATCAACGTCATCACCAACAACGGCACGGTGTCGGCGGGCTCGGGCCTCACCGGCATAAATGGCGGCAATTCGAACACCGTGACCAACAACGGCGCCATCACGGTGCTTGATAACGGCCTCGGTATCTCCGCGCTCGATCACAACATCATTATCAATGCCGGGACCGTCACCACAGGCGACCACGGCAGCGCGATCTCGGTAGGAAACAACAATAGCATTAGCAACAGCGGTGCGCTGTCCATCGGCACATCGGGCGCGGCCATCTTCGCGGTCCAGAGCAACACGATCACCAACGCCACACGGGCACGATCACCGGCCTCGATGATTCAATCGGGATTTACGCTTCGTTCGGTGGCACGACCGTGACCAATGCAGGCGCGATCAAGGTCGGCGATTCCTCGGGCTTCTCCGGCGGCATCGTTGCGATTATGGATAACAACACGGTCACCAACGCTGCCACCGGCACGATTTCCGTCGGGCAGAGTGCCGCCGGCATCTTTATGCAGGGTAATTTTCAGACCGTCAGCAATTTCGGCGCCATCACGGCCAGCGACTTTGGCGTTGGCATCGCCTTGTTCGGTGATGACGCCAAGGTGACCAATAGTGGTTCGATCAAGTCGGGCGACGGCGCATCCGCCGGCATTGCGGTGCAAGGCAATCGGACCGCGATCAACCAAAACGGGACGGTCAGCGTCGGTCTGGGCGGTGCGGGCATCGCGTTTACGGGCCTGTCCTCCACGATCAGCAACAATGGACGGATCACAGGGGCCGATTTCGCCGAGGGCATCGTAGCTCTCGGTGATTCCAACACCATCATCAACAGCGGTACGATCACCGTCGGCGATTCCGGCTTAGGCATCGACGTGAGCTCGTTCACAACGACAAACCAGATCGTCAATACCGGAACCATTACCGTCGGTGCTGGCGGTGTCGGCATCAGCGCGAACGGCGGGGCCAACGTCTTCAACTCGGGGACCATCAACGCTGCGGCCGGAATTGCTGCAATCGAGTTTTGTGTCTGCGGCCCCAACACACTGACGCTCGGACCCGGCAGCATCATCAACGGCCTGGTGCTAGGGACCGGCGCCGACACCTTCCAGCTCGGCGGCACCGGCAAAGATACGTTCAACCTCGACCTGATCGGTCCCCTTCTTCAGTATGACGGCTTCTCGACCTTCAACAAGGTCGACAATTCGAACTGGACCGTGACCGGCACGGGTAATCAGGACTGGAATGTGCTGGGCGGCACGCTCACGCTGGTCGGCACCATCAACGGCAATGTAAGCATCGCGACCGGTGGCACATTCGGCGGCGTCGGCAGTGTCAACACGATCAACGTCAATGGTGGCATGCTGTCGCCGGGCAACCCGACCGGAACGCTCAACGTGAACGGCGATCTCACCTTCACGACGGCGTCGGCGTACATGGTGCAGGTCTCAGGTACGAGCAACGGCATCGCTGTGGTCACCGGGACCTCCACGCTCAATGGGGCCACGGTTACAGTCGTCCCGACCGGCTCGATCGCGAAACACTACACGATCCTGACTTCGGCGACGCTTCCCGACAAATTCAATCCGGCCGTCGCGGGTCTGTCTTCGAACCTGAAGGCCAGCCTGAGCTACGATCCCAACAACGTCTTTCTGGATCTCTCGCTAGGCTACGGTCCAGGTCTCAACGTCAATCAGCAGAACGTCGCCAACGCCCTGACGAGCGTCTTCAACCGGACCGGCAGCCTTCCCGTGGCTCTCGCGAATCTCTCGCCGGCGGGGCTGACACAGGCCTCGGGCGAGTCGGCGACCGGTACGCAGCAGACGACTTTCAACGCGATGAACCTGTTCCTCGGCCTGCTCATCGATGTATTTGGCTCGGAGCGTGGCGGGACGCCGGGTGCGACGCCCTTCGCCGACGAGACGAGCGCGAACGCATATGCCGCGATCAGCAAGGGCGCACGCGACAGGAACGCACGCGACGCTCTTGCCTCGATCCATCGCAAGACGCCGCCAGCGAGTTTCGAACAACGCTGGGACGTGTGGGCGGCCGGCTATGGTGGCTCGCAGACCACCGACGGCAATGCCGGCCTCGGCTCAAACAACACCAGCAGCAGCGTCTACGGCACCGCCGTCGGCCTCGACTACCGCTTCTCGCCGTCCACGATCGCCGGCTTTGCGCTTGCGGGCGGGGCAACCGGCTTCAACGTCAACGGACTCGGTTGGGGCCGCTCCGACCTGTTCCAGGCCGGCGCCTTCGTGCGTCATACGGCGGGACCGGCCTACATAACGGCCGCGCTGGCCTATGGTTGGCAGGACGTCACGACCAACCGCATCGTCACCGCCGCCGGCGTCGATCAGTTGCGTGCGCAGTTCAACGCCAACGCGCTCTCGGGCCGAATCGAGGGCGGCTATCGCTATGCCTCGCAGTGGATCGGCCTCACGCCCTATGCGGCGCTCCAGGCCACCGTGTTCAGCCTTCCGAGCTATTCGGAGTTCGCTGTGGTCGGCAGCAACATCTTCGCGCTGAATTATGCCGCCAAGGACGTGACCAGCACCCGCACCGAGCTCGGCCTGCGCGCGGACAAGTCATTTGCCGCAGCCGGCGGCCTGATGACCCTGCGCGGCCGCGTCGCCTGGGCACATGACTACAATCCGGATCGCGCCGTCGGTGCGGTCTTCCAGACGTTGCCGGGATCGGCGTTCGTGGTGAACGGCGCCGCCCAGGCGCACGATTCCGCACTGACCACGGCGGCGGTGCAGATGAGCTGGATGAACGGCTGGTCTGCGTCGGCGACTTTCGAGGGGGAGTTCTCGAACGTCACCCGCTCTTACGCCGGCAAGGGCGTCGTCCGCTACGCGTGGTGACGGTCTACCGCTTCTGCTGCGCCGGCTTGCGCGGCGGGCGCGGAGCGGCGACCGGTGTGGGTGTCCTGCTCATCTTGTTGGCGGCCTCGCTGACGTCGAGCAGCGAGCGACGGATGTCCTCGAGGAAGTTTGCCGATTTCTTCCTCATGGTGTCGGCGAGCTCGTGCAATCCCTGGATCTTTTCGAACAGCTCATCCGCTTTGCCGTCGGCAAAGCCGGGCACGACGCCTTCGATCTTTGTGACCGCCTTGTCGAAGCCGGCGAAGGCGCTGTCGACCTTGGCCATGACGGAATCGATTTCGCCGCCCTTGCTCCGGAGATCGGCGGTGTAGTTCTCGAACGTGCGCAGGCCCTCCTTGATCGCCGGGGCGTTGGTGACGATGGTGCGATCGACACTATGCAGGGTGTCGACGATCGATTCGGCGTCGCTGAGATCGGCGGTCAGCACGGGGACGCCGTCCGAGTCCAGCGGCACCGGCGGCGCGGAGGGCGCGCCGCCGATCAGTGACACCGCGGCGACGCCGGTGAGACCCTGGAACTCGATGCCCGCCACGGTGTCCTTGCGGATCGGCGCGGTATTGTCCAGCATCACCAGGGCCACGACCTTGCGGGGATTGTCCAGCTTGATCGACAGGATCTGGCCCGCGGGGACGCCGTCGAAATTGACCGGTCCGCCGCGGCGCAATCCGCTGGCGGAGCCGCCCTCGAATACAACGCGCAACGGGCTGCGGCTCTGGAGGGTGCGCCATTTCTGCACGCCGAGCACGCCGCCGAACGCCACGGCGATCACCGCCAGCGTCGCCGTTCCGATCACCAGATTGCTCGCGCGTGCCATGCGGGATGATTTTACGGCCAAAGCGGGGAAGTTGGAAGGATGATGCTGTGGCCGCAATAATAGGATGGGCGGGTTAGGGAAGCGTAACCCGCCACTTCCTCTCGCGTTTGTCGCAAGGATTAGCGGATTACACTGCGCTAATCCGCCCTACGCGACATCAATGCCCGGCGGCGCGTTTGGCCGCAGCATTGTTCAGCACGATCAGGGCATCGACGGCGACGCCTGTTTTGGCATTGATCAGGAACGGATTGACGTCAATCGAGGCGATCCGGTCGCCGGCGTCCGCGATCAGGTTGGACAGGCCGACCAGCGCCTTCACCGCGGAGGCCTCGTGCAAGGCCGGCTTGCCGCGATAGCCGCGCATCTTGATACCGGCCTTGGTCCGGCCGATCAGAAGCCGGGCCTCAGCCTCGTCCAGCGGCGCACCGGCGAGCGCGACGTCCTTCATCAGCTCGATGTCGATGCCGCCGGTGCCGAACAGCACGACCGGACCCATCTCGGCATCGAGAGAGGCGCCGACCACGAGTTCCAGATCGGCCTTGACCTGTTGCGCGATCAGGATGCCGTCGAGCTTCGGCTTGCCCTTCAGCTTGTTCACCCGCGCGGTGATGTCGACGAATGCCTTCTTCACCTCGGCTGGGTTGTTGAGATTTAGCACCACGCCGCCGATGTCTGATTTGTGCAGGATCTCGGCGCTGACGACTTTTGCCACGACCGGGAAGCCGATCTGCTTGGCGATCTTCACGGCCTCGGCTGCTGTCTGTGCGATTGCCTCCTTCGAGATCGGGATGCCATAGGCCTTCAGGAGCTTCTTCGAGGCGACCTCATCGAGCGCGGCGCCGGTTGCCGATTTCAGCGCCTTCTCCAGCACCGCGCGGGCGGCAGGCTTCGAGCTCGAGACGATATCAGGCACTTCCTTGCGCAGCTTGGCGTAGTCGAGCAGCGACTTGATCGCATTTACCGCGCGATCCATGCCTTGCAAGACGGCGAGATGCGGCAGCGATTTGCGCAAGGTCTTGGTGAATTCAGTAAAGCCGATCGACATCGCGCTGATATAGATCACCGGCTTGCCGGCCCGGCTCGCCATCTCGTCGACGATGCGCAGATTGCGCTCGCGCAGCTCGTGCGGCGCCTTCGGCAGCTCGGCATCGATGATGACGATATCGATATCGGGGTCGTCGATCATCAGCCCGATCGATTTCATGTAGACGGAGGGATCGACCACAGCGGCAAAGCCAGCGTCGAGCGGATTGCCGACGATCGAGCCCGGCCCGAGCATCTTTGCCAGCTCCGAGCCGACATGCGAGCTGAGTGGTGCAAAATTCAGGCCTTCTGCATCGAAGGCGTCGATCAGCATGCCGCGCTTGCCGCCGGATAGCGTCACCGCAGCGAGCCGGTCGCCCCTGGGCACAGCGGCGTGGACGAAGCATTCGGTGGTCTCGATCAGTTCGTCGAGCCCACCGACCCTGATGACCCCTTCGCGTGTTGCAATGGCGTCGAATGTCTCGATCGAGCCCGCAAGCGCGCCGGTGTGTGCCATCGCCGCCGCGCGGCCGCCCTCGGATGCCCCGAGCTTGAGCGCGATCACCGGCTTGCTCGCGGCGCGCGCCGCCTTGCAGGCGTCCCGGAATGCCTTGGTGTTGCGGACGCCTTCGAGGTAGACCACGATCACCTTAATGCTCGGATCCTCGGCGAAATAGCGCATCAGGTCCGGCGTCTCGAGCCCGGCCTCGTTGCCGGTCGTCACCATGTAGCCGACCCCGACGCCGCGATCTTCCAGTGCCTGGCGGATCGCCATGACGATGGCGCCGGACTGCCCGGCAATCGCCACCGCGCCCTGTTCCATGGTGACGATACGGTCGTCGATATTGGTGAAGAGCTTTTCGCCGGCGCTCAAATTGCCGAGGCAGTTCGGGCCGGTGACCGCCAATCCCGTCTCGCGCACGGCCGCTTGCAGTTCGGCGGCGAGCTTCTGGCTCTCCTCGTCCTGCAACTCGCTGAAGCCCGAGGTGACGATGGTGGCCGAGCGCGCGCCGGCCGCGGCGGCATCGCGGATCACCTGCACGGCAAAGCGCGCCGGCACCAGCACCAGTACGTGGTCCGGCTTTTCCGGCAGGCTTGCAAAGTCCTTGTAGCAGGGGACACCCCAGATGGCGTCGCGCTTGGCGTTGACCGGATAGAGCCCGCCCTCGTAGCCGTATTTGACCAAATTGTTCCAGATGCGCTCGGCATAGTTGCCGGGCTTGTCGGTCGCGCCCACCAGCACGATGTTGCGCGGATGCAGCATGGCGTGGATGCCCTTGACGATGTCGCTGGCATCGGGCGGCGGAGACCATGGGCGCGATGAACCGGAGGCGGCAGATACGCGAGCTTCCATGGTGTGACCTCACCTGTTGTTCTTGTTGGCGGTGCGTCACTCTGTTCTATGGCGAGTTCTTCGGACTGGCAACCAGTTGGGCGGGTATGCCGTGCGATGGAATGAGCGCGCATCAAGCTCTGGTGATCGGCGATCGATGAAGACGCGATGGCCGTAGACGACGTCGATACGCGGACAGGTCGGGGACGGATTCAAGAGGGGACGGATCGAGTGCTAACCGCTATTCATCGGCTCCGATCAGGGTGGCATGAAGGATGTAGCGCTCGGGGCCGGACGCGATGGCATCGAATGGCCAGCAGGTCGCGAGCACGAGCTCAAAGCCCTGAGTTGCGTGACCGAGACCTGATGCATCGAAACGAACGACAGCGGAGGAATCCGCGCGAAAACGAAAGTGCTTGCCGTCACTGCGTGTGACATCGATTACGTCACCAATGGCGACATTCCGCAGGAAGCGGAAATGAGTGTCGCGATGCGCTGCATATACGGCAACACCCCGCTCGCCCGCGTCAGCCGTTTGGCGGAGATGGCCGGGCCCAAAAGCGAGCGCCTGGCCGCTCGTGCCTTCCAGCACGATCGCGCTGGCGCCGATCCGCCTGACCTCGATCCGCGCGACCGGCCAGGTGTCGGCCCATGACCATGGCCTGACGACCTCGCCGGTCGCAACGCTCCGGTCGAACGCGCGCTCCAGCAGCACCTGCGCGAGCCACGCTTTGGCATGGATGTAGGCGCCGTCGCCGAACAGGATGATGCCGATCAGGGCGAGAACCAGGGGAGAGATGAAGCGGGGCATTGTTTCCACACTCGTCATTGCGAGCGAAGCGAAGCAATCCAGAATCTTTCCGCGGAGGCAGCCTGGATTGCTTCGCTGCGCTCGCAATGACATCAAAAAGGCGCGCGCGGCCGTTGGTGTGGGACGGGCAGCCGCGCGCGCTAACAGAGGAGTTCGGGGGGCTCCTCTCTCAAGCGGCGTCAGCGAGCAAGGACTGACGCCGGTTGAACACGAACAGGATTAGGGCGAGCACGACCAGGATCAGGCCTGCGGTCATTTTCAGCTCGGCCGAGGTCGCGGTCTTGGGCAGGCGGATCGCATCCGGTGCAGCAGGCGTCGGCCGCCTCGTGGCCGGCTGGTTGCGCGCATCGGCGTGACGCTCGCGGAGCTGCGCCGGAGCCTGCTGTCGTTCGCCAAAGACCTTCGCGAAATCCCAACCGGCCGGCAGGTTGATCGGCAATTCGCCGAGCTTGAGCGGCTCGCCTTCGGGACGGCTCGGCGTCTTGTCGACCGCGACGAGGCTGGTGAGCCGCGTAACGATCTGATGGTCGAGCGCCAGTGCCAGGATCGCCTTGTCGGAGTCTTCGGACGTCATCTCGCGCAGGGTGCGCGCCACTTCCGCATCGTCGATCTTGCGCTTGGCCCAAAGCTTCGACAGGCCTTTGCCTTCGGCCGCATTTTGCAGCGGCAGCGTCACCGACCATGGGCGGTCGCCGACGCGGCCTTTGATCTCGACCGAGCCCGCGAGCGTGTCGAGCTTTGCCGCCAGCACCAGCGGCTCGTCGCGATAGACGTCGGGAATGATCGTCGGTGTGACGTCGGCCTTGGCTTCGGAGAACTTTGCGCTCAGGCCCGTCACGGCCGGGTTCTCGAGCTTGGCAAACAGGCCGCGCATGCGCTCCTCGACCTGCTCGACGGAGCCGATATGGGTGAAGGCACCGCGGCCGAGCTCGGCGGCGCGGGTCATCAGGTAGGTGTTGGGCGCCGACCCGATGCCGACCATGAACACGCGCGAGCGGCCGCGCATCGCCGTGATCGTTTCGAACAATTGCTGCTCGTTGCCGATTGCACCATCGGTCAGGAACACGACCTGACGAACCATGCCGGCGTCGCCAAGCTTGTCGGTCAGCGCGGCCCGCATCGCCGGCACCATCTCGGTGCCGCCACGCGCCTGCAGCGCGCTGACGAACGAGGTGGCTTCACCGACACGCTCGGCATCCGCGGCCACGGAGGCCGGAAACAGCACGTCCATGGTGTCGTCGAAGCGGATGACGTTGAAACGGTCGGTGGGCTGGAGACGGGAGAGCGCGTAGGTGAGACTCGCCTTGGCCTGAACGATCGACGTGCCGCCCATCGAGCCGGAATTGTCGATCACGAACACCACCTCGCGCGGCCGTGGCTTCTGCGTCGCCTGCTCGGCGGCGGGCGGGGTGACGAAGGCGAGCAAATAATCGGCGTCGCCGACGCGCTCGCGGAATAAGCCGACCGACGGCGCCATCACGGCGGCCGGCTTCCAGGACAGTTCGAAATCGCGGTCGGCAGGCACGGCACCGTCGGCAAGCGAGACGATTCGCGTCGTTTTGTCCGGGCTCTCGACCTTGACGTTATGGTGAGGGCTCTTGATCTCGCCGAGCGCAAAGCCGGCGTTCAGGCGTACCGTGATGCTGGTCGGATTGACCGGCGCATCCCTGGCGGGATCCAGCACGGGCGGCGAGATACGATCGCGGTCCGGCACCGGGTCCGAGTTCGTCGCGTCCCAGCCGGAGCCATCGTTGCGGAAATCGACGCTCTGGACGATCGGCGCCGGATTGTAGCGAGGCCCGACCACCAGCGGCAGGCGCAGCGAATATTCGTTGCCGGATTGATGCACCGGCTCCTGATATTCGATCTGCACCAGCACGGTTTCGCCGGGGCCGATATTGGCGACCGAGTTGGTGAAGATGTTCGGCCGCTCCTGTTCCGTGAGCGCGGCCTTCTGGCCGGCGCGGCGCGCCTCTTCGTAGATCACGCGCGCCTGCTGCCGCTCCTTGATGTCGCCGACGATGACGCGGTCGCCGGCCACCATCTTCAGCGAATCGACGCCACCGCCGGCGGGGAGCGGATAGACATAGGTCGCCTCGACCCAGTCCTTGGTCGGGTTGCGGAAGATTTGGGTGACTCGTGCTCGCAGTGTCGGGCCCGAGACCGTGATGTCGACGTCGATGCCGAGGCGGATCGCTTCCGTGTAGGCCCCGTCCTCCTTCAGAAGCAGGGTGCCGGACTTGGCGTCGCCGGGCTGAAGCAGGCTGGCCTGCTCCGTCGTTGCCGACCAGCCCGGCTGGAAGCTCACCAGCAGCGCCACGAAGGCGACCAGCATCACCGCGATGCCCTGCGCCAGAAGGAACAGTCCGACCACGATGAGTCTGCCCAGCCAAGGGTGTTCGTTGCTGTCCGTCGTGTCGTAGGTATCCATTTGGCCTGCTCCCGAGGATGTTTGCTGGCTCTGAGCATCCGCCGGGACGGCCCGATCTCGCGAGCAGAATGATCGGCAATGATCCGCCGCGGCCGGCCCGCGCGGCCTGCCGCCGGGTGGCCAAGTGCGGTTTTGTGCTGGTTTGTCCGCCCTGCTAGGATGTCGTCCTGGAGCAGGGCCACGATGCAGACGCAGGACAAATTCGCCGACAAGCAGCTTTCGGACGAGCAGAGTCGCGAGATCGCGGAGACCATTCGCGAGGAGCTCGCCAGGCGCCGGATCTCCCGGCAGGCGCTGGCCGAGCAGGCCAAGCTCAGCCTGTCCACGCTGGAGAAGGTGCTCGGCGGCCGACGGCCGTTCACGCTGGCGACCACGGTGCGGCTGGAGCAGGCGCTGGGCGTCTCCCTGCGCAGAAGCTCCGCCATGGTGGCGCCCCCGGCCGCAAGCGATGTCGCGCCCGACAGCCTCGGCTCCTATGCCCATCGCGCGGTGACCTGGCTTGAGGACGTCTACATCACGCTGCGACCGTCGTTCGGCGACAAGGACGCGATCTTCGCCTACCGCACCGAGATCGTCTGGGAGCCGAAGGTCTCTTCACTGGTGTTCCGCGAGGGGGAGCGGACCGATGCCGCCTATGAACACACCGGCGAGGTCGCGGTGCCGCATCAGTCCGGCTTCATCTATCTCGTCATCATCAAGCATGGTCAGCATCGCGTGATCACGGTGTCGCGGCCGACGGTCGCCGGCGAGATGTACGGGATCATCTCGACGCTCCGCGCCGGCCCCGGCTCGCAGCTGACGCCGATCGCCGCGCCGATCGCCTATGTGCCGCTCAGGAATGTTCAGAAGCCGTCGCTGGGACGGATCGGGCCCGACGATGAAAACCACGCGTCGTATCGAAAGCACCTGCGCCGCACGGTCGAGGAGTCCTTCGCACTGTTCCTGCCGGGTTAGCACACAAAAGAATAGCGGCCTTTCGGCCGCTATTTTCGTCGAGGTCCGTGCGATCGTCGCGAGCTAGCCGCCCGTTTCGGCGCTGATGATGTCGCCGAACAGCTCCCACTGGCCTTTCTTGAACCGCCACATCTTGAGCTGCTCGATCGGCGCGAAGTCCGTTGCGGAGGTGTTGATCTTGATGCCCGGGATCAGGGTGTCGGGGACGAAGTCCTTGAGGCTCGCTGCCTGCTTCATCACATTCTCGCGGGTCAGATTGTCGCCCGCCTGCTTCAGCACCTGTACCATCGTCTGAGCCGCGGCATAGGCGTAAACCAGATTGGCGTCGGAAATATTTGCACCGGGCATGTACTTGTCGATGAAGACCATGAACTTCTTCATGCCCTCATCATCCTTCCACTGCGGATCCGAGGCATCCTTCAGATAGCCCGCCGACAGCACCCCTTCGGATGCCTCGAGGCCGGCCGGCTTCATCACCGCGCCGATCGACACCGAGACATCAGTCATGAGATGCATCGGCTTCCACTCAAGCTCCGCGATCTTCTTGATCGCCTGCGCCGCGAATTTCGGGGTCGCGATGTTCACGAAGACATCGGCGCCGGTGCCCTTGAGCTTGACGATATGAGCATCGATCGAGGGTTCCGACGTCTCGTAGCTCTCTTCGGCCACGATCATTTTCGATGCCTTCTCACCGAACACGTCCTTGATCCCGGCGAGGTAGTCTTTGCCGAAATCGTCGTTGGCATAGAAGATGGCAACCTTCCCGTCCGGCTTCTCCTTCAGAATATATTTGGCGAAGATCTGGGCTTCGACGCGGTAGCTGGGCTGGAAGCCCATGGTCCAGGGGAAGTTCTTCGGATCGTTCCACTTGCTGGCGCCCGTGGCAAGGAACAGCTGCGGCACCTTCTTGGCGTTTTGATATTTCTGCACAGCGGTCTGGGTCGGCGTGCCCAGCGCGTTGAACACCAGGAAGACCTCGTCGCTCTCGATCAGCTTGCGGATCTGCTCAACGGTCTTCGGCGGCGAATAGCCGTCATCGTAGGAGATCCAGTTGATCTTGCGGCCGTTGATGCCACCCTGATCGTTGATCATCTTGAAATAGGCTTCCTCGGTCTTGCCGATGACGCCGTAGGCGGAAGCCGGGCCGGAATAGGCCTCGACATTACCGATCTTGATCTCCGTGTCGGTGACGCCCGTGTCGTACGCTTTTTGAGCATGGGCGCTTTGGGTTGTGAGCAGCGCCAACGCCGTTGCTGCGGCAAGCAGGGGGAGTTTCTTGTTCATGAAAATTCCTTAAATCCCTTGAGGTTTCTTCTGGGTCGGAGCAGGCACGTCGAAAAAGAAAAGCGCCCACGAGAGGGCGCTTTGATCAGGCGTTGGCAGCTATCTTGTCGACTTCCGAGGCGCCTGAGAATTCCTTACGCAAGGTCGGCTTGTGGATCTTGCCGGTCGCGTTGCGGGGTAACGCATCGACGAAGCAGACCTGGCGTGGACATTTGAAGCGCGCGAGATTCGCCGCGCAGTGCGCGAAGACATCGGCCTCGGTCAACCGCTGGCCGGGCTTGATCGCGACGATGGCGAGGCCGACCTCGCCCCATTGCGCATCGGGAATGCCGATCACGGCGGCTTCCGCGATGGCGTTGAGCTGGTGCAGGACGTTCTCGACCTCGGCCGGATAGACGTTCTCGCCTCCGGAGATGTACATGTCCTTCCAGCGGTCGACGATGTAGTAAAAACCTTCCTCGTCGACGCGTGTCGCGTCGCCCGTGTGCAGCCAGCCATCGGTGAACGACGTCTTGTTCGCCTCCGGCCTGTTCCAGTAGCCGGGCGTGATGTTCGGTCCCTTAACCCAGAGTTCGCCGAGCTCGCCGACATCGGCGTCGCTGCCATCAGGGCGAACAATGCGCACTTCCGTGTGCAGCACCGGCTTGCCGGCGGAGCCGGCCTTCCGTGCCGCATCCTCGCGGTCGAGCACCAGCACGGCCGGCGAGGTCTCGGTCATGCCGTAGCCCTGCTGGAGTGCGACGCCGCGCGCCTCCCAGACCTTGAGCAGCGGCACCGGCATCGGTGCGCCGCCGACACCGCCGACGATCAGGCGACCGAGGTCGGTGGTCGCGAAGGCCGGGTGCTGTGCCATGAACTGGTAGATCGCGGGCACGCCGAAGAACACGTTGATGCCCTGCGCGGGATCATTGATCAGACCAAGCGCCGTACCGGGATCGAAGGCGCGCATGATCATCACGGTGCCGCCGGCATGCAGCACCGGATTGGTGTAGCAATTCAGGCCGCCGGTGTGGAACAGCGGCAGCACGGTGAGCAGCACCGACGAGGGCCCGATGCAGGCGGGGCCGCCGAGATTGACGCAATTCCAGAAGGTCATGCCATGGGTGATGGTGGCGCCCTTGGGATGGCCCGTGGTGCCGGAGGTGTACATGATGGTCGAGACATCATCGAGGGTAACCTCCTCGATTGTCTCAAGCAGCTTTGCGGCGGCGATACCGGCCTCGTAAGTCCCGCCGGGACCAAGCAGCAGGCTGGTCGCAATGCCGCAGAGCTTTGCGACGGCAAGCGCCGTTTCGGCGAGATCGGTGTCGTGGATCATCACCTTCGGGGCGCAATCGCCGGTGATGAACTGGAGCTCGGGAACGGTGAGGCGGGTGTTCAGCGGTACGAAGACCGCACCTAGCCGTCCGCAGGCGAATTGCACCTCCAGCGTATCGGTCGTGTTCAGTGCCAGCACCGCGACCCGCTCGCCGCGTGAGACTTTCAGCGTGTGGCGCAGGAATGACGCGAGACGCGAGATACGCGAATCGAGCTGCGCATAGGTGAAGCGGCGCTCGCTCGCGAGGTCGATCACCGCAATCTTGTTCGGCGTGCGGCGGCCATGGTGGGCGATCCAGTCATAGTAACGAACGGCCAAGAATTCCTCCCTCGGCGGACTTGTGCCGCCCGCGTCCCTATTGCCGTGCACCATGCCCGGCATGGCCCTGGGGCCAGCCGGAGTTTGTGCGCCACGTCTTTTTTTGATCCGGAGTTGGCGCGCGCGCGGTGAAAATCGTCTTGCGTTGAGTTGCTAGAGCGGGCCTGCTCGGAGGGGAGCCCCGGCCAGCCACTCCGCGCAAGTGAGCCGCCAAGGTTCCGGCCATGGTGGACGAGACGAATCCGCCAGCAAGGCGAGAGTGCGATGATGAGCCCGTTCTATACCGCCGAGCATGACGCCTTTCGCGAGGTGATGCGCCGCTTCGTCGACAAGGAGATTGCGCCCTTCGCCCACGAGTGGGACGAGGCCGGCGAATTCCCGCGCGCGCTCTATCGCAAGGCGGCCGAGATCGGGCTCTTGGGGCTCGGATTCCCCGAGGAATATGGCGGGATCGCCGCCGACCAGTTCATGAAGATCGTCGCCAGCCAGGAGCTGGCGCGGGCTGGCGCCGGCGGCGTCAGCGCCAGCTTGATGAGCCATACGATCGGTTCGCCGCCGATCGCGCGGGCCGCGCGCGCCGAGGTTAAGGCGCGCGTGTTGCCTCAGGTGCTCAGCGGCGAAAAGATATCCGCGCTTGCGATCACCGAGCCGGGCGGCGGTTCTGACGTCGCGGGCCTCCGGACTAAGGCGCGGCGCGACGGCGATCACTACGTCGTGAGCGGTGAGAAGACCTTCATCACCTCCGGCATGCGCGCCGACTATCTGACCGTTGCGGTGCGCACCGGCGGTGAGGGCGCCGGCGGCGTCAGCCTGCTCCTGATCGAGGGGGATACGCCCGGCCTGTCGCGGACAAAGCTGAAGAAGATGGGCTGGTGGGCCTCTGACACCGCGACCCTGCATTTCGACGAGTGCCGCGTACCGGCGGAAAACCTGATTGGCGAGGAAGGCCAGGGCTTCAAGATCATCATGCAGAATTTCAACAGCGAGCGCATGGGCATGGCGGCGGGCTGCACCGCGTTCGCGCGCGTCTGCCTCGACGAGGCGATTGCCTATGCCAAGGAGCGCAAGACCTTTGGCAAGCCGCTCGCGCAGCACCAGGTGATCCGCCACAAGATCGTCGACATGGCGCAGAAAGTCGCCGCATCGCAAGCGATGCTGGAGATGCTGGCCTGGCGGCTGGAGCAGGGCGAAAGCCCGGTCGCCGAGATCTGCATGATGAAGAACCAGGCGACCCAGACGATGGCATTCTGCGCCTCTGAAGCCGTGCAGATTTTTGGCGGCGCGGGCTTCATGCGCGGCATCAAGGCCGAGCGCATCTACCGCGAGGTCAAGGTCAACGCCATCGGCGGCGGCACCGAGGAGATCATGAAAGATCTGGCCAGCCGGCAGATGGGGTTGTGACCTCGGTCGTTCCGGGGCGACGCGAAGCGTCGAACCCGGAATCTCGATATTGTAGGACTCATCTCTGGATTCCGGGTTCTCGCTTCGCGCGCCCCGGAATGACAAAGGGAAAGAAATGCTGTTTACCGCCGACCACGACGAGATCCGCCGTTCCCTACAAAAATTTATCGCCAACGAGATCAATCCTCATGTCGATGAATGGGAGAAGGCCGACATCTTCCCGGCGCACCAGCTGTTCAAGAAGATGGGCAGCCTCGGCTTTCTCGGGCTGAACAAGCCGGTCGAATTCGGCGGCTCCGGCCTCGACTATTCCTATGCGCTGATGATGGCGGAGGAACTGGGCGCCATTACCTGCGGCGGCGTGCCGATGGCGATCGGGGTGCAGACCGACATGGCGACGCCGGCGCTGGCGCGGTTCGGCTCGGACGAGGTGCGGCGCGAATTCCTGGCGCCCTCGATCTCCGGCGACTATGTGGCCTGCATCGGCGTCTCCGAGCCGGGCGCGGGTTCTGACGTCGCCTCGATCAAGACCAATGCGCGCTCCGACGGCGACGACTACGTCATCGATGGCGGCAAGATGTGGATCACCAACGGCACTCAGGCCGACTGGATCTGCCTGCTCGCCAATACGGGCGAAGGGCTCGTTCACCGCAACAAGTCGTTGATCTGCGTGCCGATGAAGACCAAGGGCGTCACCATCGCGCGCAAGCTCGACAAGTTGGGCATGCGCTCCTCCGACACCGCGCAGATCTTCTTCGACAATGTCCGCGTGCCCAGACGCAACCGGATCGGCGAGGAGGGCAAGGGCTTCACCTACCAGATGATCCAATTCCAGGAGGAGCGGCTCTGGGGCGCGGCCGCCTGCCTGAAGGCGCACGAATACATCATCAACGAGACCATCGAATACACCCGAAACCGTAAGGCCTTCGGGAAGTCGATCCTCGACAACCAGGTCGTTCACTTCAAGCTCGCGGAGATGCAGACCGAGGTCGAGCTGTTGCGTGCACTGATCTACCGTGCTGGCGAGGCGCTGGTGGCGGGCGAGGATGTCACGAAACTTGCGACCATGGCCAAGCTGAAGGCCGGGAGACTCGGCCGCGAGCTTACCGACGCCTGCTTGCAATATTGGGGCGGAATGGGCTTTACCAACGAGACGCCGGTTAGCCGCGCCTATCGCGACAGCCGCCTGACATCGATTGGCGGCGGTGCCGACGAGGTCATGCTGATGGTCCTGTGCAAGATGATGGGCACGCTGCCCGGCAGCAAAGGAAATTCCTGATGATCACGCTCTATCACTGCGATGCTGCGCGTTCCTTCCGTCCGCTCTGGATGCTGGAGGAGATGGGGCTTCCCTACGAATTGAAGATGCTGCCGTTCCCGCCGCGGGTCTTTGCGAAGGAATACCTCGCGCTCAATCCGTTGGGCACGATTCCTTTCATGGTCGATGGCGAGACCAGGATGACGGAATCGTCCGGCATCTGCCACTATCTCGGTGTCAGGCATGGACCGACACCACTGATGGTCGGGCCGGAAGATCCCGCCTATGGCGCGTTTCTGAACTGGATGTATTTCAGTGACGCCACGTTAACCTTCCCGCAGACGCTAGTGCTCCGATATACCCAGCTCGAGCCGGAAGAGCGCCGCAATCCGCAGGTCGCCGGCGACTATGCCAAATGGTTCTTGGGCCGGCTGCGCGCCGTGGAGGCAGCGACCGCAAATACCGAGGCCTTGTGCGCCGGCCGCTTCACTGCCGCCGACATCGTGATCGGCTACGCGCTCCGCCTCGCCGACAATATCGGGCTTGCCAAGGATTTTGGGCCAAATGTCGCAGCCTATTGGGCGCGCTTGCAGCAGCGCGATGGTTTCAAGCGCGCGGTTGCTGCGGAGCAACAGGCCGGCCTCGAGCAGAACGTGGCGCCAAGGGTGAGGGCTTAAGACTGGTCGTCCCGGCCCCCGTGCGCAATTGCGCACTAGGCGGGGACGGCGTTAGTTGAAGAGTTCCGGGCCCTCCCGCCATCCGTCCCGGAGTGCCGACCTTTTGCGCTTCATGATAGCGCTATCCCGCCGTGACAGCGCCCAGATTTCCGCTAAGGTGACCTCCGTCCGCAGCGGCCAAAGAGCCGCGCGAGGAGGATCCCAATGGAAGATAACGGTCGCGAATCCGACCATTTGATGCTGATCACGCCGGAGCGGGTATTCTATGCCGGCCTGCTCGGCCGCCCCCGCAAGCGGACGCCCGGCTGCTGCCATGTCTATGTCGCGGTGAAGGGCAGCCTGCATCTCACGATCGACGATGCTCTCGCCACCGGCGAGCTGTTCGTCACCCTGCCAAACCAGCGGCATTCCATTGCCAGCGATTACCGCACCGCGATCAGCGTAACGCTGGAGCCGGAGAGCATGCCCGATGGCGTGATCGAGGTCCTGGCCGAGCGGCTCACCGGACCCGACCGGGCCGTCTATGCCCGCAAGATCCTCGCCGCCTACACGCTGTTGCGCCAGCGTCGCTACGGCGACATCACCACCGCCGAATTCGACGAGATGTGTTTTGACGAAGCGCTGCCCCGCCGCGTGCTCGACCCCCGCGTGACGCGTGCGGTCGCCCGCATCGGTCGCTTCACGGGCGAGCCCGTGACGGCGGACACTTGTGCGGCGGACGCCGGACTTTCCGCTTCGCGTTTCCTGCATCTGTTCAAGGAAGAGACCGGCATCTCGTTCCGCTCCTTCCGCGCCTGGAAGCGGGCGCGTCACCTGTTGCACTTCGCCAACCAGGACCTCAACCTCGCCCATCTCGCGCAGGACATCGGCTATCCCGACAGCACCCATTTCAGCCACTCGATCCGCCGGTTCTATGGACTGAAGCCCCGCGCGATCTTCGTCGGCTCGCGGGATCTTGCGATTTATCGCAGCAGCGAGACGGTGAGGCTTGCGGAGGCGAGCTGATATCCTTCGTAGGGTGGATTAGCCGAAGGCGTAATCCACCAACTCTGTCTCCAAGGAAGCTCAAGAGGTGGGCTACGCCTTCGGCTAACCCACCCTACGACTCGTCGCTTTCCAGCTTCTCCGCGCAAGAAGCCGCATGCCGCCCATCACATGATCGCAAACGTTGAATTATCAACGTGCGAGACATTCAAGGCATGAGCGACAAGGCCGTCATCACCTGCGCGCTGAACGGCGTGCTCACCGATCCGAAGCAGCACAACGTGCCTGTGACGCCCGAGCAGATGGCGCGCGAGGCCAAGGCTGCGTTCGATGCCGGCGCGTCCATCATGCACATCCATCTGCGCCAGCAGGCGCCGGACAAGGGGCATCTGCCGTCCTGGGAGGTCAGCGTCAGCAAGGAAATCCAGCAGGCGATCCGCGAAGCCTGCCCCGGCGTGATCATCAACCACACCTCCGGTGTCTCCGGGCCGAACTACAGCGGTGCCTTGGATTGCATCCGCGAGACCAGGCCGGAGATCGCGGCCTGCAACGCCGGCTCGTTGAATTACCTGAAGGTGAAGGCCGACAACAGCTGGGCCTGGCCGCCGATGATGTTCGACAACGCGGTCGAGAAGGTGAAGGACTACCTCGACGTCATGAACGCGGTCGGTACCATCCCGGAATTCGAATGCTTTGACGTCGGCATCGTCCGCTGCGTCGGCATGTACCGTCAGGTTGGCATGTACAAGGGCCCGCTCGAATATAATTTCGTGATGGGCGTCGCCTCCGGCATGCCGTCGGATCCCGATCTGCTGCCCATCCTGATCAAGCTCAAGCGTCCCGAGGCGCAATTTCAGGTCACCGCCATCGGCCGCGAAGAGATCTGGCCGCTGCATCAACGCTGCGCCGAACTGGGCGGTCATCTGCGCACCGGCCTCGAAGATGCCTTCTATCTCGCCGACGGCAAGAAGGTGACGTCGAACGGCCAGCTGATCGAGGCCATCGCCGCCTGCGCCCGCCGTGCGGGCCGCGAGATCGCGAGCCCGGCGGAAGCGCGGAAGATTTTTGGTACGAATCGCTAAACGTCGTTCCGGGGCGTGCGAAAGCGCGAACTATGGTGCGCAATTGCGCACCTGGGAACCTCGAGATTCCGGGTTCGATGCTTCGCATCGCCCCGGAATGACGGAGTAAAACTGTGTCCATTCTCGAAAGCACCATTTCCCCCGGCAGCGCCGCCTACCGCGCCAACCGCGACGGCATGCTTGGCCTGATCGACCGCATGCGCGCGCTGGAAGAGCGTACGCGCGAGGCGTCGGCTGCGGCGAAAGACCGATTCCACAAGCGCGGCCAGCTGTTGCCGCGCGAACGCGTCGCGCTGGTGCTCGATCCCGGCGCGCCGTTCATCGAGCTGTCCACGCTCGCCGGCTTCATGTTCGACGTCTCAGATTCCGAGAAAAGCGTGCCCGGCGGCGGCGTCATCGCCGGCATCGGCTTCGTCTCGGGCATCCGCTGCATGGTCAGCGCCAACGATTCCGGCATCGATGCCGGTGCGCTTCAGCCCTACGGTCTCGACAAGACGCTGCGGGTGCAGGAGCTCGCGCTTGAGAACAAGCTGCCTTACGTCCAGTTGGTCGAAAGCGCCGGCGCCAATCTCCTGCGTTACCGCGTCGAAGACTTCGTCCGTGGCGGCAACATCTTTCGCAATCTCGCGCGGCTCTCGGCGGCGGGGCTGCCCGTCGTCACCGTGACGCATGGCTCGTCGACCGCGGGCGGCGCCTATCAGACCGGCCTGTCCGACTACATTGTCATGGTCCGTGGCCGCACCCGCGCCTTCCTTGCCGGGCCGCCGCTGCTGAAGGCCGCAACCGGCGAGATCGCGACCGAGGAGGAACTTGGCGGCGCCGAGATGCACACGCAGGTTTCCGGCCTCGGCGACTATCTCGCCGAAGACGACCGCGACGCCCTGCGCATCGCGCGCGAGATCATGGCGGCGCTGCAATGGGAGCGGCCGGACCAGGGAGCTGCGCAATACAAGCCGCCGCGCTACGACCAGGACGAGCTGCTCGGCATCATGCCGATGGACCACAAGCGCTCCGTGGACATGAAGCAGGTCATCGCGCGCATCGTCGATGATTCCGATTTCACCGAGATGGCGCCGAACTACGGACCGGCCACGGTCTGCGGCCATGCCCGCATCGAGGGCCACGCCATCGGCATCGTCACCAACAACGGCCCGCTCGATCCGGCGGGTGCAAACAAGGCGACGCATTTCATCCAGGCGTGCTGCCAGACCCGCACGCCATTGCTGTATCTGAACAACACCACCGGCTACATGGTCGGAAGGGCTTACGAAGAAGCCGGCATGATCAAGCACGGCTCCAAGATGATCCAGGCGGTGACGTCGGCGACGGTGCCGCAGATCACCATCTATTGCGGCGCCTCCTTCGGTGCCGGCAATTACGGCATGTGCGGGCGCGGGTTCCATCCGCGCTTCTGCTTCTCCTGGCCCAACGCCAAGACTGCCGTGATGGGCGGCGAGCAGGCCGCCGAGACCATGGCGATCGTCACCGAAGCCGCCGCAGCTCGCCGCGGCAAGCCGGTCGAAAAAGAAAAGCTCGATGCCATGAAGGCGCAGATCGTCGGCGTGTTCGACGGCCAGATGGACGTGTTCTCGACCAGCGCGCGCGTGCTCGACGACGGCGTGATCGATCCGCGCGACACCCGCGCGGTGCTGTCGGAGGTGCTCGCGATCTGTCGCGAGGGCGATGCGCGTACGCCCCAACGCATGCAGTTTTCGGTGGCCCGCCCATGAGGAACGGATCAGTGCAGCACCGGCCGTTCTTCAAGGTCCTGATCGCTAATCGCGGCGAGATCGCGCTACGCGTTATGCGCAGCGCGCGGAAGCTCGGGCTCGGCGTCGTCGCGGTCTATTCGGATGCGGATCGCGATGCGCTTCATGTGCAACAGGCGGACCAGGCCGTACGCATCGGCGAAGCGCTGCCGGCGCAATCCTATCTCAACATCGCCGCGATCGTCGCGGCCGCAAAGGCCAGCGGCGCGGATGCCGTTCATCCCGGCTATGGCTTCCTCGCCGAGAACGAGGATTTTGCACAGGCCTGCAAGGATGCCGGGCTCGTCTTCATCGGCCCCTCGCCGCAGGCGATCGAGTCGATGGGCAACAAGGCCGGTGCCAAGGAGATCATGAAAAAGGCCGGCGTGCCCGTCGTGCCCGGCTATCAGGGCGCCGATCAGGGCGATGAGGTCATGCTCGCGGAGGCGAGAGGGATCGGCTTCCCCGTGATGATCAAGGCGGTCGCCGGCGGCGGTGGACGCGGCATGCGGCTCGTGACGGATGCCGCGGCGTTTCCCGATGCACTGCGTAGTGCGCGGTCCGAGGCGAAGGCGGCGTTTGGCGATCCGACGGTGATTCTCGAACGCGCCATCCAAAATCCCCGGCACGTCGAGATTCAGGTATTCGGCGATAGCCATGGCAACGCCATCCATCTCGGCGAGCGTGACTGCTCAGTGCAGCGCCGGCACCAGAAACTGATCGAGGAGGCGCCGTCGCCCGCCGTGACGCCGGAACTGCGCGCGAAGATGGGCGAGGTCGCGGTCGCCGCGGTGAAGGCGCTACGCTACGAGGGCGCCGGCACGCTGGAATTCCTGCTCGATGCGAGCGGCGCGTTCTACTTCATGGAAATGAACACGCGACTCCAGGTCGAGCATCCCGTGACCGAAGCGATCACCGGGCTTGATCTCGTGGAATTGCAGCTGCGCGTCGCGCGCGGCGAGCCGCTGCCGGTCGAGCAGCAGCACATTCGCTTCACGGGCCACGCCATCGAGGTGCGGCTGTGCTCCGAGGATGCTGCGCATGATTTCATGCCGCAGTCCGGGCGCATGGCGCGCTGGCATGTGCCGGATGGCGTCCGCGTCGAGCATGCGCTGCAATCGGGCTCCGAGATTCCGCCGTTCTACGATTCCATGATCGCAAAGGTGATCGGCCATGGCGCGACCCGTGAGGAGGCGAGGGGGCGGCTGATCGTCGGCCTGGAGCAACTGACCGGATTCGGTGTGACCACCAATCAGGCCTTCCTGATGGCATGCCTGCGTCATTCCGGCTTCACCAAGGGCGAAGCGACAACGGCGTTCATTGGTGCGCATCACGACGAATTGCTGGCGCCGCGCGCGGACGTCGCATTCGATATGGCTTTGGCCGGCCTGCTGCTCTACGTCACGAACCCGCAGGCACCGTCGTGGCGCCGCGGACGGAGCCTCGCGGCAACGTTCCCGCTGCCGGCGAAGATCGAGATCGCAGGCCAGGCGTATGAGTTGGAAGTCTGGCGCGAACGCGATGGCAGCTACACTGTTACCATGGACGGCCGGCAGGACAAGTTCGAGATCGATCAGCTCGATTTCGACGCGATCCGCTTCCGCCATGACGGCGTGATGGACAGCGCCAAATTCCTGCGCGATGGCGACCGGCTCTACCTCCAGCACCGCGGCATTCCGCTCGCGGCGACCGATCTCACGCTCGCCGCGCCGAAGGCCGCCGCAAGCAACGGCGGCGATGGCAAGGTTCGCGCCGCCATGAACGGTCGCGTCGTTGCCGTCCTGGTCAAGCCCGGCGACCGCGTCACCGCCGATCAGCCGGTGATGACGCTGGAAGCGATGAAGATGGAGCACGTCCACAAGGCCGGCATCGACGGCGTGGTCGCCGCGATCGACGTCGCCGAGGGCGAGCAGGTCACGACGGGGAAGATCGTGGCGGAGATCGGGGCTGGGTAGGGCGGCAAGCGTAACTATCGTAGGGTGGGCAAAGGCGCGCAGCGCCGTGCCCACCATCGTGCGGCAATTGCGATTGAATGGTGGGCACGCTTCGCTTTGCCCACCCTACGGCATCGCATTTGGTCGCCCTGTCCCCTCATTGAGCAGGCACGCCACCTGGTGCCCGTCGCCCGCATCCACCAGCGCCGGCCGCTCCCTCTTGCATCGCTCCATCGCAAACCGGCAGCGGGTGTGAAACGCGCATCCCGGCGGCGGATCGACCGGGCTTGGCACGTCGCCGTCCACCAGCGGCACGAGCTTTTTGGCGAGCGGGTTGGCGACCGGCACCGAGGCGAGCAGCGCCTGCGTGTAGGGATGGCGCGGATTTGCAAACAGCTCGTCCTTGTCGGCGATCTCGACGATGCGGCCGAGATACATCACGGCGACGCGGTGACTGATATGGGCGACCACCGCGAGATCATGTGCGATGAAGAGATAGGAGAAGCCGTGCTCGCGTTGCAGGTCGATCAGGAGGTTGATCACCTGCGCCTGGATCGAGACGTCGAGCGCGGAGACCGGCTCGTCGCAGACGATCAGCCGAGGCCCGAGCGCCAGCGCGCGGGCGATGCAGATGCGCTGGCGCTGGCCGCCGGAGAACTGGTGCGGGAAGTTGCGCATCTGGTCGGGCCGCAAGCCGACTTGTTCGAACAGGTTTGCGGTACGCGCCTCCAGCACTTTGCCGGTCGCGAGCCCGTGCACGAACAGCGGCTCGCCGACGATGTCGCCCGCGGTCATGCGCGGGTTGAGCGAGGCGAAAGGATCCTGGAACACGATCTGCATCGAACGGCGGTGCGGCCGCAGCGCGGACTTGGAGAGGTGGGTGATGTCCTCGCCTTCGAGGCGGATCTGGCCCGAGGTCGGCTCGACCAGCCGCAGCACGCTCCGCGCCACCGTCGACTTGCCGCAGCCGGATTCGCCGACAAGGCCCAGCGTTTCGCCGACACCCACCGAGAACGAGACGCCGTCGACCGCATGCACTGTGCCGATTTGTCGGCGCAACACACCGGCGCGCACCGGATAGTGCTTCCTGAGATCGGTGACTTCGAGCAGCGCCTTGGTCATGCCACCTCCGCAATCTCGGCCGCGCGCCAGCATGCAGCGAGATGGCCACCGCCCCAATCGATGAGTGGCGGATATTCGGCCTCACAGCGTTTGATCGCGAGCTTGCAGCGCGGCGCGAACGCGCAACCCGTCGGCAGTCGCACCAGCGACGGCACCGTGCCCGGAATTTCGTTCAGCCGCGCCTGGGCGGCGACGCCCGGCGCCGGCACCGCCGGGATCGAGGCCATCAGCCCGCGCGTGTAGGGATGCTTTGGCGCGGCGAACAGTGCCTCGACGCTGGCTTCCTCGACCTTCCGTCCCGCATACATCACGATGACGCGCTGCGCGGTCTGCGCGACGACACCGAGATCATGCGTGATCAGCACGAGCCCGGTGCCGAGCTCTTTTTGAAGGTCCAGGATCAGCGCCAGGATCTGCGCCTGGATGGTGACGTCGAGCGCGGTCGTCGGCTCGTCCGCGATCAGCAGCGCCGGCCGACACGCCAAGGCCATCGCGATCATGGCGCGCTGGCGCATACCGCCGGAGAGCTGATGCGGATATTCCCGCGCACGCCGGGCCGGTTCGGGGATGCGCACCAGGCGCAGCATCTCGATCGCGATGTCCCGGGCCTCCTTGCTTGACATGTTCCGGTGCAGCCGCACGGCCTCGACGATCTGGTCGCCGATCCGCATCACCGGATTGAGCGAGGTCATCGGCTCCTGGAAGATCATCGAGATGCGGTTGCCCCTGACGGCGCGCATCTCTGCTTCGTCCAGCGTCAGAAGATCGGTTCCTTCGAGCGTGACGGAGCCACCGACGATGCGGCCGGGCGGATCCGGCACCAGCCGCATCAGGGATAGTGCGGTGACGCTCTTGCCGCAGCCGGATTCGCCAACGATCGCCAGCGTCTCGCCGCGCTTCACCGTGAAGGAAACATCGTCGACGGCCTTGAACAGACCGGAGTTGGTGAAGAACACCGTCTTCAGGTTCTTCACCTCGAGCACGAGATCGGATTTGTCAGCCATCAGCCGCGCTGCCGGGGATCGAGGATGTCGCGCAAGGCGTCACCGAACAGATTGGCGCCGAACACCGCGAGGCTGATGGCGATGCCCGGGAAGATCACCAGCCAGGGCGCCGTGCGGACATATTCGGCGGCGGATTCAGAGAGCATGCGGCCCCACGACGGGTACGGCTCGGGAATGCCGAGGCCGAGAAAGGAGAGCGAGGCTTCGGTGAGGATGGTCGAGCCGAGCTGGGCCGTCGCAAGCACGATCAGTGGTGCCAGCGTGTTCGGCAGCACGTGACGCAGTGCGATGCGGACCTCGCTCATGCCGATCGACTTGGCGGCCTCGATGAATGGCAGCTCGCGCAGCGCCAGAGTGTTGGCGCGAATGACGCGCGAGACGGTCGGGATCAGCGGAATGGCGATCGCAATGATAACGTTCGGCAAGGACGGCCCAAGCGCCGCGGTCATGATCAGGGCCAACACCAGCAGCGGCAGCGCCTGGAGAACATCGGACACGCGCTGGAACACGAGATCGACCCAGCCGGAGAGATAGCCGGAGGTGAGGCCGACGATCACCCCGATCGAACCACCGAGCGCCGTCGAGCCGATGCCGACCGCGAGCGAGATCCGGGCGCCATGAATGATGCGGCTGAAGACATCGCGGCCAAAGGAATCCGTCCCCATCCAGTGTGCCAGGCTTGGGCGCGCCAGTGCCCGGGCGGCGTCGATCGTCAGCGGATCGTAACGCGCGATGAAGTCGGCGAAGATCGCGGTGAACACAAACAGGGTCATGATGACGAGCCCGGCCGCACCCAGCACATGCCGCTGCGCCAAAAACAGCACGCGCCGCCAGCCGACGGTTGCGTGCGCCCCGGCGCGCCTCAGTTCAACGTCGTAGTCGATCGCAGCCAACGGGCTCTCCTAATCCGTGTACCGGATACGCGGGTCGAACACGGCGTACAGCATGTCGACGATGAAATTCGCGCTCACCACCACAATCGCAATTAGCATCACCAGGTTCTGCACGATCGGATAATCGCGCCAGCGAATCGCCTCGACCAGGAAGCGCGCGACGCCGGGGATGTTGAACACGGTCTCGGTGACAATGAGGCCGCCGATCAGGAACGCCGCCTCGATGCCGATCACGGTGATGACGGGCAAAATCGCATTCTTGAGCGCATGCTGATAGTTCACGGCGGCGTCCGATGCGCCCTTGGCACGCGCGGTGCGGATATAGTCCTGCCGCAGCACCTCCAGCATCGAGGAGCGGGTGATGCGCATGGTCAGTGCCGCGCTGCGGAAGCCGACGGCGGCGGCGGGCACGGCATAGGTCGCAAACGCTTCCAGCCAGGTCTGCGGATTGGGATTGAAGATCGGCATCTGGTTGAACATCGCCACCGAGGCGGTGAGGATGAGCAGGCCGAGCCAGAACGAAGGCAGCGACAATCCGCTGAGGCTCACCACACGCAACGCGTAGTCGAGCCTCGTTCCCTGCTTCACCGCGCTGATGACGCCCAAGGGAATGCCGATCGACGCCGAGAACAACAACGCCAGGCCGGCAAGCCGCGCCGTGATCGGAATCCGTGGCAGGATCTCCTGAAGCGCCGGCTTCTCGGAGACATAGGAGTAGCCGAAATCGCCGCGCAGAAAGCCACTAATCCAGTGCCAATATTGCACCACCAGCGGCTGGTCGATGCCGAGCTCTTTCTCCAGATTGGCTTTGTCCGCGGGATCGACATAGCCGGCCGCGGCGAACAGGATGTCGACGATGTTGCCGGGGACGATGCGCAGCAGGAAGAAAATGACGATCGAGATCCCGAACAGGGTCACGAGCATCAGGAACAGGCGCCGCACCAGATAGGCAAACATGCATCGCCTCCCGTCGAACCCGTCAGCCGCCTGCGCTACTTGTCCATCCAGACATCCTCGTACCGATAGCCGTTATAGGAACTGTTGGACATCACCGTCACGCCCTTGACGTAAGGTTGCCAGCAGCTGCCGGTACGTGCGTGGAAGATGATCGGGCGGGCGACGTCCTCCTGCAACTTCTTGTCGATGTCCCACACCAGCTTCTTGCGCTTGTTGACGTCGGTCTCCTGGGACTGCACGTCGAACAGCTTCTCGATCTCCTTGTTGCAGTAATTGGTGTAGTTGCGCTCGGAGCCGCAGGAATAGTTCTCGTAGAAGGATTGGTCGGGATCGTCGACGGCATTGCCGGTCAAATTGAGCCCGAGCATGTAGTCCTTGCGCGCAACCTTCGGGAACCAGTTTGCGGTCTCGACCACGTCGAGCTCGCCGTCGATATAGATGCTCTTGAGCTGGTCGATCAGGATCACGGCGGGATCGCGATAGACCGGGATGTTGCGGGTCGAGACCTTGACGGCGAGGTGCTTGTCCGGCCCATATCCGGCCTTCTGCATCAGCTTCTTGGCTTCTTCGCGATTGGCGTTGATGTCGGGTCCATAGCCCGGAATGGTCTCGAGCATCTCCTTCGGCATGCCCCACAGCCCGTTCGGCGGCGGCAGCAGGGTGCCGCCGACGTCGCCCTGACCCTCGAACATGATCGAGATGAAGGCCTTGCGGTCGAGCGACAGCGCCATGGCGCGGCGGATGTCGATATTGTCGAACGGTGGCGCGGACGAATTGACGATGATGTTGGTGGCGACATTGTTGGGTTCGACCACGCAGACTGCGTTCGGCGCCTGCGATTTGACGTCCTTGAGAAGCGGGATGCTCACTTCGGTCGGGAAGGCCATGTCGAACTTGCCGGCGACGAAGGCGAGGATGGCGGTCGAGCGGTTCGGGATGATGGTGAACTCTATGCCGTCGAGATAGGGCCGGCTCTTGCGCCAATAGTCGGGATTGCGGGTCAGCTTGATCGATTCATTGGCCTTGAACTCGACGAACTTGAACGGCCCGGTCCCGATCGGGTGCGTGCGCATGTCGCCGGGCGAGACGTGGCAGGGATAGACCGGCGTGTAGCCGGAGGCGAGCAGCGCCAGCAGCGAAGGCTGCGGCCGCTTCAGGTTGAAGGAGACCTCGAGATCGCCGTTGGTGGAGACGTCGTTGACCTGTTCGTACCAGCTCTTGCGCGGGTTCTGCCGGAACTTCTGCTGCGACTTGCCCATCAGCATCTCGAAAGTGCATTTGACGTCAGCCGAGGTGAACGGCTTGCCGTCGTGCCACTTCACGCCCTGGCGCAGCTTGAAGGTCAGCGTCTTGTTGTCGTTGACCCAGGCCCAGCTCTCGGCGAGCTCGGGCACGATGGTGTCCATGCTGTTCTGCGCCACGTCCTGCTTGTAGATGACGAGGTTGTTGAACACCGGCATGAAGGGAACGTTGAGCGAGTAGGTCGCGCCTTCGTGGATCGAGGCATTGCCGGGACTGTCGCGGTGATACATCCGCAAAATGCCGCCCTGCTTGGGCTCGCCGGCGAGTGCAATGGTCGAAAACGCCAGCAAAGATAGCGCCGCCGTCGCGGCGAGCGCCCGTACGCTCCGCATCCTCGTCCTCCCTGGACATCAGCCTTTTGCGGCCTGTTTGAGCAGACGATAGCGACGCGAGCGCGGTGAGGCAACCGGCAAGGACGGGCGGCCTCTCGGCAATTCGGATGACGCAAGGCCGCAGGGGCGGCTCTCTCACAAATTGCGAGACGTCCCTCCGGCGTCGTCCTGGCGAACGCCAGGACCCATTACCCCAGGGAGGTGTTTGGTGAAGAAAGTCGTTCGGTATTGCTACCTACGACGATCGTGAGATCACGCGGTATGGGTCCTGGCATTCGCCAGGACGACAGCGGTTTTCACACAATCCTTGACGCCTTGTTCCCCCAATACCGGTCGCGCAACAACCGCTTGTACAGCTTCCCCGTGGGCAGCCGCGGCAACTCCTTTTCGAAATCCACCGAGCGCGGCACCTTCTGCCGCGACAGCGATGCTCCGCAGAACGCGATCAGCTCTTCGGCGAGCGCCTCGTCCGGCACGACGCCCGGCATCGGCTGCACCACCGCCTTCACCTCTTCGCCGAGATCGGGATTGGGCACGCCGAACACCGCGGCGTCAGCGACCTTTGGATGGGTGATCAACAAATTCTCGCACTCCTGCGGATAGATGTTCACGCCGCCGGAGATGATCATGAAGGTCGCGCGGTCGGTTAGATAGAGGAAGCGGTCCTCATCGACATAGCCGACGTCGCCGACCGTGCTCATGCTGCCGTCGGCCGAACGCGCTTCCTTGGTCTTCTCCGGGTCGTTGAAATATTCGAATGGCGTGGCCGTCTTGAACCAGACCTGACCCGGCGTGCCGGTCGGGCATGGCTTCATGTTTTCGCCGAGAATATGGAGGTCGCCGAGCAGCACCTTGCCGACGGTGCCGCGATGGGCGAGCCATTCAGCGCTGTCGCAGGCGGTGAAGCCAAGGCCTTCGGTCGCGCCGTAATATTCGTGGATGATCGGTCCCCACCATTTGATCATGTCGTCCTTCACCAGGGCCGGGCAGGGCGCGGCGGCATGGATCGCGATTTCAAGCGAGGAGAGGTCGTAGCGCTGTCGCACTTGCTCCGGCAGCTTGAGCATGCGTGAGAACATCGTCGGCACCAGCTGGGTGTGGGTGATACCCCATTGCTCGACGAGCTGGAGGTACCGCTCGGGATCGAAATTTTCCATGATGATCGCGGTGCCGCCGATCCGGATCGTCAGGTTGACCGCGGCCTGCGGCGCCGAATGATAAAGCGGCGCCGGGGAGAGGTAGATCATGCCCTCGCGGTATTGCCAAAGCTTTGTCAGGAAATCGAACAACGGCAGATTGTGCTTTGGCGGCTCCTCCGGAAGCGGCCGCAGAATCCCTTTTGGCCGTCCCGTCGTGCCCGATGAATACAGCATGGCGGTACCGAGCCATTCATCGGGAATCGGCGTCTTCGGCAGCTCGGCGGTCACCTCAGTGAGACCAACGATGCGCTCACTCTCGCCCGGGCCGTCGACGATGATGCACAGTTTGATGTCGGGGCAGACCTTGATTGCCTCGCGGGCGATATCGAGCTTCGCAACCGATGTGATCAGGATCCTCGACTGGCTGTTGACCAGCAGATAAGCGAGCTCTCCCGGCGTCAGGAACGAGTTGATGCAGGTGTAGTAGAGACCGGAGCGCTCACCCGCGCCGCAGGCTTCGAGGTAGCGGGAATTGTTCTCCATGAAGATCGAATAATGGTCGAGCCGCCTCAGGCCATAATTGCGAAACAGATGCGCCAGCCGGTTGCTGCGCGCATCGAGCTCGCGATAGGTGACGGCCTCGCCCGTCGCCGCCATGATGAAGGCAGGCTGGAGCGGGCGCAGGCGGGCATGTTGACCTGGATACATCGGTCCTCCGGCTTTAGATCATGCGGCAAGAAGCAGGATTTCGCGCAACTGCGCGGGACCGTCGATCTTGCGCGGGTTGCGTGGGATCCAGTTCGTGCGCATCGCGGCTTCCGCGATGGCGTCGAAATGTTCCGGCGAGACGCGTACATCGGCGAGGCTGCGGGGCATGCCGAGCGAACGGATGAAGGCATCGAGCACGTCGGCCGCCTTGTGGCCGGGAAAGCCCATTGCGGCCGCGACGATCATCTGGCGCTCGGCATTGTCGGGCGCATTCCAGCGCATCACAGCCGGCAGCATGACGCAGGAGGTGTAGCCATGCGGCACATTGAAGGCTGCGCCCAGCACGTAACCGATGCCGTGGCTTGCCCCCATCGGCACGCCGGCAGCGAGCGCGCCCATCGACAGCCATGTGCCGATCTGCGCATCCATGCGCGCGTCGAGGTCAGCAGGGTCTGCCTTCACCCGCGGCAGCGCGTCAGCAAGCATCGCGAGGCCCTTCACCGACTGTGCGTCGGCATAGGGGTGCGTCTCGCGCGAGCAGATCGCCTCGACGCAATGATCGATGGCGCGGATGCCGGTCGAGAGGAATAGCCATTCCGGCGTGTGCACGGTGATGGCGGGATCGAGGATGGTCGCGCGCGGAACGCTGAGCGGATGCCGCAGCATCTGTTTCACATGGGCGGTGCGGTCGGTGACGCCTGCGACCGAGCTGAACTCGCCGCCGGCGATCGTGGTGGGCACGCTGATCTGACGCACGGTCGGCGCCGTCATCTCGGGCGCGACGCCCTTGTGCACGCGGATACGTTCGATGCCGTCGACATCGTCGATGCCGTTGGCAAGGCAGAGCTGCACCGCCTTGGCTCCGTCGGTGATCGAGCCGCCGCCCACGGTGACGATCAGGTCGGCGCCCGCTTCGCGCGCCGCATTGGTGGCGGCGATCACCGCCTCGCGCGGTGTGTGGGCCGGCATCGCGTCGAAGACGCCCGCGCAGCGTGTGCCCAGGGCTTGTTTGATCTTCGCGATTTCGTCGGTCTGCCGGTTGAGCGTGCCCGAGACCATCAGGAAGGCGCGGCGCGTCCCCAGCCGGTCCATCTGGGCGACCACGGCTTCGGCCGCGGGGTGGCCGAACACGACCTCCTCGATCGCGCCGTAAACGACACGTCCCTGGTGCACGCCTGGCCTCCCCGGACAATTCGTCTTGTTTTATGAGGGGTAATCTAGCCGAGCCGGCTCCGCCCGTCATGTGTGAAGACGCTGTCGCTCTCTCGTCCACCTTTCCCCAGTCTTGCCGGAGAGAGGCGAACAAGCCCTGTCAACCCGTCATCCGGCCAGGGCATTCTTCCGAGCATTGCGCGTGCGGTGGTCTTGAAGAGTTCATCATTGAAACCCATCTTGTGGCGCCCGCGGGTACAGGCGTACCCTGCTATTTCCGCGGTTTTTATGCGAGGACCTGGGATGACTGGACCGGACGGAAGCGAGCAGTTTGTCAAAAGGCACGATTTCGTTTCGCCTCGACCTCGCGTGATCGCCGGGCTTTTCGCCGCGGCATTCGGTCTTGCGGGCTGTGGCCAGCCGACCCCGCAAGCGGCCGCGCCGCCGCCGGCGCCGGTGACGGTAGCCCAGCCGGTCAAGCGCACCGTCACCGATTGGGACGAGTTCACCGGCCGCTTCGAGGCCATGGAGGAGGTGCAGGTCCGCCCGCGCGTCGGCGGGTTCGTCAACTCTGTCGAATTCCAGGATGGCGCCATCGTGCGTCAGGGTGATCTGCTCTATGTCATCGACCCTCGTCCGTTCGAGGCGGTGGCCACGCAGGCGGAGGGGCAGCTTTCCGATGCGCGTGCCAAGGTGGAGCTTGCAAAGCGGGAGCTCGATCGCGGTTTGAGCCTGGTGCAGACCAGCGCCGTCTCCGAGCAGGTGGTCGATCAGCGCCGTCAGGCCTTGCAGGCCGCGCACGCTGCCGAAACACAGGCCGAGGGTGCGCTCAAAGTCGCCAAGCTCAATATCGAATTCACGCATGTGACGGCGCCGCTGACCGGCCGCGTCAGCCGCCATCTTGTCAGCCCTGGCAATCTCGTGCAGGGCAGCGATACCGGAACGTCGACGCTGCTCACCTCGATCGTGACGCTCGACCCGATCTATATCTATTTCGACATGGATGAGGCGACCTTCATCAAATACAGCAAGCTGTGGTTCGAAGGCCGCCGCCCAAGTTCGCGCGATACGGCGAACCCGGTGCAGGTGACCCTCGCCGGCGAGACGAAACCATCCCGTGAAGGCAGCATCAATTTCCTCGACAACCGCCTCGATGTCTCCACCGGCACGCTGCGCAGCCGCGCCGTGATCAAGAACACCGATCTGTCGATCCTGCCGGGTCAGTTCGGTCGCGTCCGGCTGATCGGCAGCGCTCCCTATGAGGCGCTGCTGATTCCCGACGTCGCGGTCGCGACCGACCAGTCCCGCAAGATCGTGTTCGTGGTGAAGCCTGATGACACCGTCGAGGCACGTCCGGTGACGCTGGGGCCGCTCGATGACGGCTTGCGCGTAATCCGCGAGGGGCTGAAGGCGGAGGACCGCGTCATTGTCAACGGCATCCAGCGCGCCCGCGTCGGCGCCAAGGTCGCGCCGCAGACTGCACCAGCGCCGGCTGGCGGCAAGCCCGGTGACAAGTCATGAATCTCGGCCGCCTCTCCATCAACCAGCCCATCCTCGCCATGGTGCTGTCGATCGTGCTGCTGATCGTCGGCGCGATCGCATACACCACGCTGCCAGTCTCCGAATATCCGCAAGTGGTGCCGCCGACCGTCGTCGTCACTACGCAATATCCCGGCGCTTCCGCGCAGACCGTGTCCGACACGGTTGCAGCTCCCATCGAGCAGGAGATCAACGGCGTCGAGGACATGCTGTATCTCTACAGCCAGGCGACCTCGAACGGCCAGCTTACCATCACCGTTACTTTCAAGCTCGGCACCGATCTCGACAAGGCCCAGGTGCTGGTGCAGAACCGCGTCGCGATCGCGCAACCGCGCCTGCCTGAAGAGGTTCAGCGCAACGGCGTCACCACGCGCAAGAACTCGCCCGACATTCTGATGGTCGTGTTCATGCTGTCGCCCGACGACACCTTCGACCAGCTCTACATCTCCAACTATGCGCTGCTCCAGGTCCGCGATCAGCTGCTGCGGATCGACGGCGTCGGCGACATCCAGATCTTCGGCGCGCGCGATTATTCGATGCGGCTATGGCTCGACCCCGACCGGATCGCCAATCTCGGCCTGACTTCTGCTGAAGTGCTCGCCGCGATCCGCGCGCAAAACGTGCAGATCGCGGGCGGCCAGATCGCCGAGCCGCCGATCGCCGACCGCGCCTTCCAGCCGAACCTCACCTTCACCGGGCGTTTGAAAGACCAGAAGCAGTTCGAGGACATCCTGATCAAGGCCGGCTCCGACGGCCGCACGGTGCGGCTGCGCGACGTCGCCCGTATCGAGCTCGGTGCTCTCGCGTACTCCACCAACAGCTTCCTGCTGCGCAAATCGGCGGTCGCGATGCTGGTGACGCAGCGGCCGGGATCGAACGCGCTCGCGACCGCGAAGAACATTTCGGACACGATGACGAAGCTGAAGGAGACCTTTCCGAAAGGCCTCGACTTCAATATCGGCTACAACCCGACCGAGTTCATCGCGCAGTCCGTCCATGAGCTGATCAAGACCATCTACGAGGCCATGCTGCTCGTGGTCATCGTGGTTCTGGTGTTCCTGCAAGGGTGGCGGCCCGCGATCATTCCGATCATCGCGATTCCGGTTTCGCTGGTCGGCACCTTCGCGGTGATGGCGGCGCTAGGGTTCTCAATCAACAATCTGACGCTGTTTGGGCTCGTGCTTGCCGTCGGTATCGTGGTCGACGACGCCATCGTCGTGGTCGAGAATGTCGAGCGGCATCTCGAGCACGGCATGAGCCGGCGCGACGCCGCGCTGAAGACCATGGAGGAGGTCGGCGGCGCACTGGTATCGATCGCGCTGGTGCTGTGCGCGGTGTTCGTCCCGACTGCGTTTCTGGGCGGTATCTCGGGGCAGTTCTTTCAGCAATTCGCCGTCACCATTGCGGTCGCGACCGCGATCTCCTGCTTCTGCTCGTTGACGCTGTCGCCGGCGCTGGCCTCGCTTCTCCTCGTCCCCCACGAGGAGAAACGGCCGCCGGCGCGCTGGAATCTTGTCGCACGCGGCTGGAACGCTTTCACCGGCGTCTTCAACCGAGTGTTCGACCGTCTCGCCCATGGCTATGCGGGCCTAGCCAATTTCGTGATCCGGCATTCGGCGGTGATGATCCTGATCTACGTCGTGCTGATCGGCAGCGCCGGCTGGCTGATCGCGACTACCTCGCAGGGCTTCATTCCGGCGCAGGATCGCGGCTACGTCATCATCTCCGTGCAATTGCCGGGCGCGGCCTCGCTGGCACGCACCACCGAGGTCGTGCGCGAGATCGAGCGGATCGCGCTGGATACGCCGGGTATCATCCGTGTCGCCGCCTTCGCCGGCTTCTCCGGCGCCACGCGCACGCAGGCCGGCAACGCGGCCGCGCTATTTCCGGTGTTCGACGAGCCCGAGGCGCGGATGAAGAAGGGATTGTCCGCGAACGCCATCACGGTCGAGCTGCGCAAGCGCCTGGCCGCGATTCAGGGGGCTTTCATCATCGTGATTCCGCCGCCGGCCGTACCCGGCATCGGCACCGGCGGCGGCTTCACCATTCGCATTCAGGACCGCCAGGGCCGTGGGCCTGAGATGCTCGCCGCGGCTACCGACGAGCTCGTCGCAGCATCGCGCAAATCGCCCTCGCTGCTCGCTCCCTCAGTGTTCTCCCCGTTCTCAGCCAACACGCCGCAGCTGTTCGTCGACATCGACCGCACCAAGGCGCAGAAGCTCGGCGTTCCCATCGCCAACATCAACGACACGATCCAGACCTATTTCGGATCGACCTATGTCAACGACTTCAACCTGTTCGGCCGGACCTACCACGTCACCGCGCAGGCGGATTTCCCGTTCCGCAAGGAGCCCAGCGATCTCTCGCGCCTGCGCACGCGCAATGCTTCCGGCGACATGGTGATGCTCGGCAGCGTAGTCGAGTTCAAGGACGTCTCGGGCCCCGACCGTGTCGCGCGCTACAATCTCTATGCGGCGTCCGAGTTGCAGGGCGAGCCGGCGCCGGGCACCAGCTCGACCACCGCGCTCAACGCCATCAAGAAGCTCGCGGACGACACCCTGCCGAGCGGCTTCACTTTCGAATGGACGGACCTGTCCTACCAGCAGATCACTGGCGGCAATGCGGGTCTCTACGTGTTCCCGATCTGCGTGCTGTTCGTCTATCTCGTGCTCGCCGCGCAATATGGCAGCTGGACCTTGCCGTTCGCGGTGATCCTGATCGTGCCGATGTGCCTGTTGGCCGCCACGATCGGCGTGCGCATCATGGGGCAGGACGTCAACATCCTCACCCAGATTGGCTTTGTCGTGCTGGTGGGATTGGCGGCGAAGAACGCGATCCTGATCGTCGAGTTCGCGCGCGACATCGAGAAAGAAGGCAAGCCGCGGCTGGAGGCCGTGATCGACGCCTGTCGCTTGCGCCTGCGGCCGATCCTGATGACGTCCTTCGCCTTTATTCTCGGCGTGCTGCCGCTGGTGATATCGTCCGGCTCGGGCTCGGAGATGCGGCAAGCTGTCGGCGTCGCCGTGTTCTTCGGCATGATCGGCGTCACCCTGTTCGGACTGTTGTTCACGCCGATCTTCTACGTGGTGGTGAGGAACCTGGCCGAGGGGAAGAACGAGGGGAAGCCGAGGGTGGTGGCTCCTTAGCGCGGGGATGATCACTGGCATATCAACCAACCCGGTGTCGTCCCGGCCTAGTGCGCAATTGCGCACGGGGGCCGGGACCCATAACCCCAGGGCGAAGTTTGATGCGAAGCGCGCAACCACGAGTCCTCGCAAAACGACGCCCTGTGGTTATGGGTCCCGGATCTGCGCTGCGCTTGTCCGGGATGACGCCGTTTGCTTGGCACGCCCTTCATACTAACGACCAACATGCAATGGATGGGCAGGCGCGGGGTTCTTCACTAGTATCCGCGCGATTTCAAAACAGAAAACTGCTGGGAGCTAACGAATGAAATCAGCACTTTTGGCCGCTGTCGCAACCTCCACCCTGCTGCTGGCCGCGCCGGCCTCTGCGCAAGGCGTCAAGATCGGCATCCTCAACGACCAGTCCGGCGTCTACGCCGATTACGGCGGCAAATGGTCGGTCGAGGCCGCCAGGATGGCGATCGAGGATTTCGGCGGCGAGGTGCTGGGCCAGAAGGTGGAACTCGTCACCGCCGACCACCAGAACAAGCCGGATCTCGCGACCTCGATCGCGCGCCGCTGGTACGATGTCGAGAACGTCGACATGATCACGGAGCTGACGACCTCGTCGGTCGCGCTCGCGATCCACGAGCTGTCCAAGGAAAAGAAGAAAATCGACATCGTCGTCGGCGCTGCGACCTCGCGCCTCACCGGCGATGCCTGCCAGCCCTATGGTTTCCACTGGGCCTATGACACCCGCGCGCTCGGTGTCGGCACCGGCGGCTCGCTGACCAAGGCCGGCGGCGACAGCTGGTTCTTCCTCACCGCGGACTACGCCTTCGGCTACGCGCTGGAAAAGGACACCAGCGAGATCGTCGCGGCCAATGGCGGCAAGGTGCTCGGTTCGGTGCGCGTGCCGCTCAACTCCTCGGACTTCTCCTCCTTCCTGCTCCAGGCGCAGAGCTCGAAGGCGAAGATCGTCGGCCTCGCCAATGCCGGCCTCGACACCACCAACTCGATCAAGCAGGCGTCCGAGTTCGGCATCGTCTCCGGTGGCCAGAAGCTCGCGGGCCTCTTGATGACGCTCGCCGAAGTGAACGGCCTTGGCTTGCAGGCTGCGCAAGGCCTGGTGCTGACCGAGGGCTATTACTGGGATATCAACGACCGCACGCGCCATCTCGGTGAACGCTTTCTCAAGCGCACCGGCCGGATGCCGAACATGATCCAGGCCGGCACCTATTCGGCGACGCTGAGCTATCTCAAGGCGGTCAAGGCCGCCGGCACCAAGGATCCGGATGCGGTCGCCAAGAAGCTGAAGGAGCTGCCGGTCGACGACGACTTCGCGCAAGGCGGCAAGGTGCTCGAGAACGGCCGCATGGTCCACGACATGTATCTGTTCGAGGTCAAGAAGCCCTCGGAATCGAAGAAGCCCTGGGACTATTACAAGCAGCTCGCGGTCGTTCCCGGCGAGAAGGCGTTCTTCACCGCCAAGGAGAGCGGCTGTCCGCTGACGAAGTGAAGGTCAGGACCGCGCCAATAACTCCCATGTCGTCCCGGCGAAAGCCGGGACCCATAATCCCAGGAAGAAGTTGTGGGCCCGAACTGGTAACTCCGAATCTTCGTCAAACCACATCCCGTGGTTATGGGTCCCGGCCTTCGCCGGGACGACACTGAGTGTGTGGCGTTTGCCCGCCCCTCACACCAGCCGCAGCACCAACGCTCCCAGCGACCCCGCCCACAATGCAATGGCCGCGATGCCCTGAATAAAGAATCCCGGGCCGCGTTTTGCAGCGGCCTTCGAGTAGCCGATGAAGTAAACGATGCGGCCGATGATCCAGATCGCACCGATCGCCGCTGCGCCGGCATCGCTGATGTAAATCGCAAACAGCCAGAGCGACGGCAGGAAGATCCGCATCCATTCCAGCGTGTTCATCTGGATTCGGAACGCGCGCTCAAAATCCGGATGGCCCGACATTGCCGGCACTTTGACGCCGGTTTTGGTGCGCGAGCGCGACACGTTGATGGTGATGAAGAAGTAGAACAGGATCGCCAGCAGCGTGACGAGGGCGGTGAAGTGATACATCGCTAGTCCCTTCGACGAGGTCCCGGTTCAATACCCGGTCAGCTCGAGATAGCCAACGCCGTCATGCGTGCCGGCAAAGCTGATCGGCCCTTCCCAATAGGAAAAGCCGGTCCCCATCCACGCCTTTGGATTGAGCGGCTTGCACTGGACCGAGAACGACCGCGACGGGATCGCGATCTGCCATTCCACCGGCAGCTTGTGTCCCGCGACCTCGGCGGTCGCCTTCGGACTCATCTGGACGTCGTCGCCCGCAATCATGTGCGTGTCGCCGGCGGCGGAGATCCAGTTGCCGAATGGATGATTTTGTCCGTCCTTCTGGCGCAGCCGGTACAGCATCAGCTTGTCGCCGGACGCCAGATGCAGCGACAACCAGTCCCAGCCGGTCTGGTCGGCGTCGAGCGGCTGGCTGCTCCATTCCCGGTCCATCCAGGCCTGACCGGAAACATCGACCGGCCTGTCGTCGATGGTGAGCGTGCCGCGGGCGCGATAGAACGGCTGGCTGTAATAGTAGGAGGCCTGCCCGCGCTCCGACTTGCGGCTGTAGCCGCCGTCGCCCTGCAACACCACGGGACGATCGGCCTCCAATGTCAGCGCGTAACTGAAGTCGGCGCCCGAGGCCTTTAACGTCAGCGGCGCCAGGGTTCGATCGCCGGTGTGCTCGGATCCGTTCATCTCCCAATCGTCGATCCAGGCTGAGAACGGCTTTGCGGTGACGCCAGCCTGTCCAACGCCGCCGCGTGAAAACAGCTCGCTGAAGCGGTGGGTGTCGGCACGCGTCACCGCCGCATGCGCCATCCACACCTGCTGGTTGGCCCAGCCCTCGCCCTGCGGCCCCGGCTGGGTCGCTTGGCGAAACAGCGTCCATTGCAGGCCGCAAGCCGCACCGCTGCTATCGACAAGATTCGCCGTGAGATACCACCACTCGATGCGAAACTCCGGATGCGGCCCGTGATCGCCCGGAAAGGCGAACGTCTTTCCCGGTGTGACCTTCGCAAAGCCATCGGCCGTCGCGCCGAGCCCGGCATAGCCTTGCGCGCCCGCGCGGCGGACTGCCGCGAGCGCGGCGATGCCGCCGGCGAAGGCGCGCCGGGAGATCCTGTCAGCGCTCATTGGCAAACACCTTGACGAGGCTCGCCGGTTGCATCCGGGCCAATCGGATCATCGGCAGCAGGGCGGCAAGCAACGAGGCGAACAGCGCGACTGCGACCAGTTCGACCAATTGCAAGGGAAACACATGGAACGGCAGCCGCCAGCCGAACGCCTTCACGTTGACGATCGCGATCAGGCACCACGCCACCAGCAGCCCGAGCGGCACGGCCAGGAGCGAGGTGAACAGCGCGACCGACAGCGTCTTGGTCAGTTCGATCGCGGCAAGGCGCGGCCGCGTGATGCCGATCGCCCAGAGTGGCGCAAGCTGCGGCAGGCGGGAATTCGCCAACGTGAGAAGGCTGGTCAGAAGCGCGATCCCGGCGACGCCGAGCGTGAACGCGTTCAGCGCCGAAGTCACCGCGAAGGTGCGGTTGAAGATCCGGATCGACTCCGCCTTCACTGTCGCCTGGTCGGCGACGCTGCGGTCGTCGAGCGCAAACTGCTTCTGCAGCGCCGCGATCAGGCCGGGGATATTCTCCTTCGCGACAATCAGGCCGATGCGCGTCTGCGGCGTCTGCGGAAATTGCCGGATCAGCGCCGCGACATTCACCGCAAGCTGTCCCTTGGGGTTGCCGTAGTCGGCATAGATGCCGACGATGTCGAGCTGCCAGGTCCCGCCCGGCGCCGGGACGTCAACGACATCGCCGACGCGGACGTTGAGGCGGCGGCTCAGCTGCTCGCTGATGAACGCGGCATTGCCGGGTATGAGTTGTGTCCAGGCACGGGGCGCGGTTTCCAGCAGCGGCCAGCGCTCGCGATAGAGCGCATGATCGGGCAGGCCGAGCAGCTCCACCGGCTGGCCCTGTACCTGCGTCTCGGCACGTCCGCCCGACAGGATCGCCTGGACATCGCTGCGCTCCTTCAGCCAGTCGCGGATCGCGACGCCTTTGGCATTGTCGGAGGCGCTGATGTAGACATCGGCTGCGAGCCGTCCGTTGAGCCAGCCAACAAAAGTGCGGCTGAACGTTTCCACCATGGTGGACACCCCGACATTGACGGCGAGCGCGAGCAGCAGCGCCATCAGTGCCAGCGACAAACCCGAGAGCTGCTGCCGGCTGTCCGCCCAGAACCACAGGGCGAGCGGCCTCCGCGCCAAACGCTGCCCGGCCAGCAGGATGAGTTCGAGGAACGCGGGCAGGATCAACGCGGCGCCGAACATCAGCGCTGCCAGCACGCCAAAGCCGGCGATCAGCGATTGCCCGTACTGGAGCAGCAATAGCGCGACCGCGAACACGGCGCAGGCTGCTCCGCTTTGCAGGATCAGCCAGCGGCGCTGCCTCTGTTGCCAGGCGCGCGGCTGCGCGGTCGCCAGCACCGGCATCCTGACAGCCTTGATCAGGCTGGTCGCCGCGGCCACCAGCGCGCCCGCAATGCTGATGCCGATTCCGGCGAGCCACCATTCAGGTCGCAAGCTGAGCTGCCCCGGGATTTGCGCGCCATAGAGTCCACGCAGAGACGCCGCGACGTCGGGCAAGAGCGCGGCCGCAATGAAATAGCCGCAGGCAAGCCCGATCAGGCCTGCGACCAGCGACAGCGCCACGAGCTCGACCACCAGCACGGTGTTGACCAGTCGCGCCGAGGCACCGCAGGCCCGCAGTGTGCGTAGCATCGGCAGCCGCTGCTCGAAGGCGAGGCCGACGGCTGAATTGACGATGAAAAGACCGACGAAGAACGACAGCAGGCCGAACGCGGTGAGGTTCAGATGAAAGCTGTCGGTGAGACGCTCCAGCTCGGTCTCCGCATCCGGCTCGACCCGCTGCAAGCGATGGCCGACGACGTTCGCCAATGGCGCAGGCTTGCCCTTCGGTTTGCCGATCAGCAGTCGCGAGATCTGGTCGGGCTTGTTCAGCAGCGGCTGTGCCACGCCGATATCGACCACCAGCACATCGGGCACGAGCTGCGGCAGCACGCGCAGCGGCGGCAGTTTTGCGCCGCTGCTGATCGCGGGTGCCGCGCCCTCCTGCTCCTGCAAATCGTTCAGCGTCTCCCGTGCCACCAGCGTCTGGCCGGGCGGCGCGACGAAGCTGCTGAGATCCGAAGCGCCGAGGCGCGGTGCATTGCCGACATCGACCGGCAGCGTCACGGGCTCGATGCCGAGCAGCCGGACCGAGCGTCCGTTGACCTGGACTCGTCCTTCCAGCATCGGCGAGACCGGCCAGCCGGCGCGGCGGAGCTTGACGAACAGCTCCTGCGGAAAGGTGGCGGCATCGGGCGCGACCAGCATCGGCGCGCGCGCGCCGCCGAAGGTTGCCGCGGCGCGATCATAGGCGTTGCGGGCCTGCTGGTTGATCGCCTGCACGCCGCTCCATAGCGCGGTCGCCGCGATCAGCCCGATCAGAAGCGTCGCGAATTGCATCTTGTGGCGCCGCCAATGACTGAGCAGGACGGCGAGGACCCAGAGCGCGCGCCTCATGCGATCCGCCCGGCATGCAGGTTGACGTGGCGATCGAGTGTCGCGGCCAGATGCAGGCTGTGCGTCACCATCAGAAACCCGCAGCCGGTGCGCGTGACGAGGTCGCGCGTCAGGGCAAGCACGTCCTCGGCGGTGGCCTCGTCGAGATTGCCGGTCGGCTCGTCCGCCAGCAGCAACGACGGCTTCGTCGCCAGCGCCCGGCCGATCGCGACCCGTTGCTGCTGTCCGCCTGATAATTGTTCTGGATACCGCTTGAGCAGGCCGCCGAGCCCGAGACGCTCGATCAGCTCCTCGTACCAAGCTGTGTCGTACCGGCCGGCGATCCGCGCCTGAAACGCCAGATTGTCCCCGACCGACAGACTCGGGATCAGATTGTACTGTTGAAACACCAGGCCGATCCGGTCGCGCCGCAGGCCGGCGCGTCCCGCATCCGACAGTTTGGTGACCTCAGTGTCTTCCAGTCGGATCGTGCCGCCATCGGCGGCATCGAGCCCGGCGATCAGGTGCAACAGCGTGCTCTTGCCGCTGCCGGACTCGCCGGTCAGTGCGACGCGTTCGCCGGCCTTGAGGTCGAGATCGACGCCGCGCAGGACATGGACCGGCTCACCGGCCGAAGAGAACGTCTTGGAGAGGTTTCGGATGCTCAGCACGATGAATGGCGCCGGACGGAATTAGCGGAATTGCTGCGTAGCACACTTGCTGCGGAAATGCCGGGTTGCGTTGGTATTGAAGCCGTTGTTAGCTCCTAAGAGGACCAAGTCAAAAAAGTGCCAAACAGGGACGACGGGGAGAATGATGAGCGCTCAGGCAACGCAGCCCGCGGCGGGCAAAATGACAGGGACGTCCAAGGAAACGCCGAAGGGTGCCTGGACCGTTACATTTCTCCTGTTTCTTTTCATGCTGGTGAACTTCGCCGACAAGATCGTCGTCGGTCTTGCGGGCGTTCCGATCATGACGGAGCTGAAGCTTGAGCCCGAGCAGTTCGGCCTGCTCGGCTCCTCATTCTTCTTCCTGTTCTCGATCTCGGCCATCGTGGTCGGCTTCATCGTGAACAAAGTGCCGACCCGCTGGGTGCTGCTGACGCTCGCGGTGATCTGGGCACTGACGCAGTTTCCGATGGTCGGCACCGTCTCTTTCACCACGCTCCTGATCTGCCGCATCGTGCTCGGCGCCGGCGAAGGCCCGGCGGCCTCGGTGGCGATGCACGCGGTCTACAAATGGTTCCCAGACGAGAAGCGCACGATGCCGACCGCGATCCTGTCGCAGGGTTCGGCCTTTGGCGTGATCCTGGCGGTCCCGGCGCTGAACTGGATCATCGTCAACCATTCCTGGCACTATGCGTTCGGCGCGCTCGGAATCGTCGGCCTCATCTGGGTCGCCGCCTGGCTCGCACTCGGCAAGGAAGGCCCGCTGGACACCCACGCATCGGCCGTGATCGAACCGAAAATACCCTATCTCCAGCTCCTGACATCGCGCACCTTCATCGGCTGTGTGACCGCGACCTTCGGCGCCTATTGGGCGCTGTCGCTCGGGCTCACCTGGTTCACGCCCTTCATCGTCAAGGGCCTCGGCTTCTCGCAGTCTCAGGCGGGCTTCGTCTCGATCTTGCCCTGGGTGTTCGGGGCGACCATCGTCATTCTCACGGGCTGGATCTCGCAGGTGATGCTGGCACGCGGCTACACGTCGCGGATCTCCCGCGGCGTGCTCGGCTCGGTGCCGCTGATCGTCGGCGGCCTGATCCTCGCGATGATGCCGCACGTCCAAGGCGCCGGCCTTCAGATCGCCCTGCTCGTGGTCGGCTCCGGCCTGTGCGGCGCGATCTACGTCGTCTGCCCGCCCATGCTCGGCGAGTTCACGCCGACGTCGCAGCGCGGCGCGGTTCTCGCGATCTACGGAGCGCTCTATACCCTTTCGGGCATCATCGCGCCGCTCGTGATGGGCAGCGTGATCCAGCGCGCCGGCAGCATGCTCGACGGCTACATGACCGGCTTCACCATCAACGCCGCAATCATGGTCGGCTCCGGCCTGCTCGGGCTGCTCCTGCTCTGGCCGAACACGGAAAAGGCCAGGCTGACCGGTGGTGCTACGCCGCAGGCAGCGCCGCTGAAGAGCGCGGTGTCGCCGACGTAAGGGGCGGCTTCAGCCAACCCAATCACAACTGTCATCCCGGCGAAGGCCGGGATCCATAACCACGATTTTTAGTTGGACGAAGACTGGTATTGACCAGCCCGCGCCGCAACACCTTTCGGTGGCTATGGGTCCCGGCCCCCGTGCGCAATTGCGCACTAGGCCGGGACGACGGTTAAGTTTGTAGTGGCGCTGGTGACTTAAGAACCGGCTTTCGCCTTCCGCTCCGTGAACGGCGACAGCACCACCGTCGCGACCATGAAGATCACGGAGGCCCCGAACACCCAGTGGGGCGCGCTCTGGTCCATGATCCAGCCGAACAGCAGCGGGCTGACGATGCCGCCGAGATTGAAGCCGGTGGAGACGATGCCGAAGGCGCGGCCGGCCCCGCCCCCCGGGGGGGGGGGGGGGGGCCCCCAGGGGGGCGGGGGGGGGGGGCCCCCCCGGGGGGGGGAACCCCCGGGCCCAGATGGGGTGCG
>NZ_JBVVPR010000050.1:0-1694 GCF_055811835.1 Bradyrhizobium sp. WSM4874 | reverse complement strand
TCCAATCCCCCCCCCCCCCCCGCGGGGGGGGTCGGGGCCCCCTTTTTTGCCGGGGGGGGCCCCCGGGCCCGGGGGGGGGGCCGCCCGCGCCCGGAGGTGCTGCATTGCGCACCAGCATGTCGCGCGAGGGCGCGATCACGCCGGAGAGGAATCCCGCGGCTGCCATCGTGGCGGTCAGCGCCCAGCCCGGCAGCGTGACCAGCGCGATCAGCAGCACGATCGCCGCGTTCGCGGCAAAGCAAGCGGCGGCGACATAGCCGTGGCGCTCGGTGTGGTCGGCAAGGAAGCCGCCCGCGAGCACGCCGGCGGCGCTTGCACCGAGGAAAGCGGTGAGCGCGACATTGGCCGCGGAATGGGTCACGCCATAGCCACTCATCAGCGCCACCACGCCGAAATTGTTGATGCCGGCGACCGACAGGCTGAGCAGCATGAACAGCGCCGTGAGCGTGATCAGCGCCGGCGTGATCACGGCCTGTTTTGGTGCGTTCTCGGCGCCCGGCTTCGTCTTGTGCGCGACGGCATCGGGCATGTTCATCGTCACCAGCAACAGCGCAACCAGAACGCCGATCGCGCCCGATGCGATCAACGCACCGGTACCGCCGGATACGATGACCAGCGCGGCGACGATCGCCGGTGCCACCGCGCCGCCGAAATAGCCGGCAAAGGTGTGGATCGAGAAGGCGCGGCCCATCCGCGCTTCGTCCATGTGCTCGGCGAGGATGGCGTAATCGGCGGGATGGTAAACGCTATTGGCGAGCCCGAGCAGCACGGCGCAGGCGATCAGCGAGGCGTAGCTCAGGTGCAGGCCGAGCAGGATCAGCGCGAAGCCGCCGAGGGTGAGGCCGCCCAGCAAAATCTTTCGGGCGCCAAAATGGTCGACGAGATAGCCCGTCGGTGCCTGCGTCAGCCCCGACACCACGGCCGACACGGTCAGGGCAAAGCCGAGCTCGACATAGCCGACGCCGAGTTGATTCTTGAGGAAGGGAAACAGCATCGGCAGGACCAGCAGATGGAAATGGCTGACCCAATGCGCGATCGAAATTCCCGTCAGCGTGCGTAGCGCGCTGTCCGCCTTGCCTTGTTGCGGTGCGGCGAGAACGTCGACCATTGCAGTTCCGTTTCACGTCCTTTGGAGACGCGCAAACTATCGGGCAGAGCGGTTATTTGTCCATGAACGCAGGCGCATGGCAGTAGCGCGGACGGGGGAAGTGAGGGGCAGGACGCTTCCGCATCGTCGTCCCGGCGAAGGCCGGGACCCATAACCACAGGGAGGAGTTTGGCGGAGGATCGTCGTTGGGTACTGCGACCTACCTCGATCGAGAGATCACGCGGTATGGGTCCCGGCCTTCGCCGGGACGACACTGATGATGTGGCGCCAGCGCGCGACTAAGGCGCTGTCTGCGCTACCCCTCAAAACGGCTCGTCATCCGGCCCGTAGCGGTCGCGCTTCGGTGTCGCGATGTCGCCGTCTTCGTAATCATCGTCTTCGGTGTCGCGCGGAGGCGGCGGCTTCTTCGCCTTGTCTTTTGCTGGCGTGTCGCCCGCAATTTTGGGCGGCGCGCTCGACTTGCCGATCTTGGCCATGGCTGGTCCCGGATGGTGATGCTGCATCCGTCCTAGCATTACAGTTGCTTTTGTTGCGGGCTTCTGAATCCATGGGCAACCATGATTCGAATGTCGTGGGCGCGGGCCGC
>NZ_JBVVPR010000049.1:0-53280 GCF_055811835.1 Bradyrhizobium sp. WSM4874 | reverse complement strand
CTGGCTGGTTAAAAACGTTCGCGCGCGACGGAGCCGGCTAAACATTCGGTGTCGTCCTGGCGAAGGCCAGGACCCATAACCACCGTCGTTGGTTTTGCGATGACTGGTGGTTGGCAGTCGGCGCCAAAACATCTCCCTGGGGTAATGGGTCCTGGCTTTCGCCAGGACGACCACGTTGAGGCAATTGCAAATGATCTACTGCATCCCCAGCTGCCCGGCCTCCCAGCCCAGCATCGCCTGCTTGCGGGTGATGCCCCAGTGGTAGCCGGTGAGCGTGCCGCTCTTGCCGAGCGCGCGGTGGCAGGGCACGACAAAGGAGACCGGGTTCTTGCCGACGGCGGCGCCGACGGCGCGTGAGGCTTTCGGGCTGTTGATGTTGCAGGCGATGTCCGAATAGGACACCGCGCGGCCCATCGGGATCTTCAGCAGCGTCTCCCACACCCGGACCTCGAAATCGGTGCCGATCATCACCACCCGCAGCGGCTGATCCGGCCGCCACAGTTTTGTGTCGAAGATGCGCTGCGCCAATGGCGCGGTACCTTCGTGATCCTCGACGTAAGTTGCGTTTCGCCATCGCCGCGTCATGTCGGCAAATGCCGCCTGTTCCTCACCGGGATCGGCGAAAGCGAGGCCCGACAGTCCGCGATCGGTCGCGATCACGATTGCGGTGCCGAACGGCGAGTGATGGAAGCCGTAGCGCAAGATGAGCCCCGCGCCGCCGTTCTTCCATTCGCCCGGCGACATCGCCTCATGGGTGACGAAGAGATCGTGCAGCCGGCCCGGACCCGACAGACCGGAGTCGAGCGCCGCGTCGAGGATGCTCGCGGAGTCCCGCAGCAGGCCCTTGGCGTGATCGAGCGTGAGCGCCTGCATAAAAGCCTTCGGTGTGATCGAGGCCCAGCGGCGGAACAGATGGTGGAGCTCATCCGGGGTGACGCCGGCCGCATCCGCCATCGCCTCGATGGTCGGCTGTGTGCGCCATTTTTCGGAGATGAAGGCGATCGCCCGGCGCACGGAATCATAGTCGCGCAACGCGGCGTTCTGGGAGCCCGGCCCGGCCAGGCGCTGGTCATGTATCGCGAGTGTCATCATGACCACAAATGTAGGAGAGGGCGGGGTGCGAAACCACCCGATTTCCGATCCGCAAATCAGGTGACCGGATTGTAGGTCGGTCCGCGCCTGGCGGCATTCAAGGCTTCAACCAAGCCTTTGTAGAAACTTGCCTTTTCGTCCGGTCCCAGGAAGCGGGCGATCTGGATCTGGTGACCTCGCGAAATCAGATAGAGGTGCTCGATGCCAAAATCCTCGTCGATTTCCATGTCGAGCCGGACCCAGAGCGGATTGAAGGTCCATTCGACGACCTGGCCGTGCTGGCTGACGCGCCGGACGCGCAATTCGGATGTTGTGACCACGATCTCCTCGCTGGCCCGCGCCGCGCGGAAATTGGCCTTGAAGGCCCACCAGATCACCAGCACATCGAGGCCGAAGAAGCCGAACACCGGCCACGCGCCCATCATCAGGAAGACGAGGCCGGTGACGAAGCTGACGGCGCTCAGGAACAGCATCACGGCGAGGAAGCCGGTGCGGTTCAGCGAGCGGTGCGGCGTCAGCCGCGCGGAAAAGATCTGAGGCTCGGCTTCGCTCCCAGATTGTTCGCGCGCAATTTCGTTGCCTGTGCTCATCGTCCCTCAGTATATCCCGATCATGGCGAAAATCACCCGCAAGCCGGCCCCGCGCAAAGCGCCGTTGCCGAAGAAAAAGGCAAAGCCGGTCGCGGCAAAACCGAAGGCGGCCGCGAAGAAATCGCTTAAAGCCATGAAGCCCTGGACGCCGCCCGAGGTCCACGAGGTCTTCAGCCGTTTCCGCAAGGCCAACCCCGAGCCGAAGGGCGAGCTCGAGCACGTCAATCCGTTCACGCTGCTGGTTGCCGTGGTGCTGTCGGCACAGGCGACTGACGCCGGCGTCAACAAGGCGACGCGCGCGTTGTTTGCGATCGCCGACACACCGCAGAAGATGCTGGACCTCGGCGAGGAACGCCTGCGCGAGTACATCAAGACCATCGGCCTCTACCGCACCAAGGCGAAAAACGTGATCGCGCTGTCGGCAAAGGTGCTCAGCGAGTTCGGCGGCGAGGTGCCGCGCACGCGCGCCGGGATCGAGTCGTTGCCCGGCGCCGGTCGCAAGACCGCCAATGTCGTGCTCAACATGGCCTTCGGCGAGCACACCATGGCTGTCGACACGCATGTCTTCCGCGTCGGCAACCGGACCGGACTTGCGCCCGGCAAGACGCCGCTGGAGGTCGAGCTCGGTCTCGAAAAGGTGATCCCGGCCGAGTTCATGCTGCATGCCCATCATTGGCTGATCCTGCATGGCCGCTATACTTGCATCGCGCGCAAGCCGCGATGCGAGGTATGCCTGATCAACGATCTCTGCCGGTGGCCGGAGAAGACGGTCTGAGACTGGCGTTCGGAGAGTGTTTTTGGAGTCTATCGTGAGTCAGCAGGAACAAATCCCGTCGTCGCCACCTGCTGCCACACCGGCGCCGCCACCGAAGCCAACGCAGCCACCGGCGAGCTCGCTCTGGAGTCGGCTCGCGATTCCGCTGTTCGCGGTGATCGTCGCACTCGGCTTCGTCGCGCTGGCAACCCAGCGCTTCGACGAATGGGTCGGCAATTCGGTGGTCCAGACCACCAACGACGCCTATGTGCGCGCCGAGCTGACGCGGCTTGCCAGTCGCGTCTCCGGCGAAGTGCTGACCGTCGGGGTCACCGACTTCCAGCGCGTCAAGGCCGGCGATCTCCTGATCCAGATCGATCCTGCCGATTATGAAGCGCAAGTCGCGCAGTCCGAAGCGGCGGTCGCCGCCGCGCAAGCCGTGCTCGACAATCTGGCCAACCAGATCGAGCTGCAATATGCGACGATCGCGCAGGCGCAAGCCGCGCGGCTCTCGGCCGAAGCCACGGAGGTCGAGGCGCGGCAGGAGCAGGAGCGCCAGCAGTCGCTGTCGCAGACCGAATCCGGCACGCGGCAGCGCTTCGAGCAGGCGGTCGCAGGCTACGCCAAGGCGCAGGCCGATGTGCGCGCAAGCCGTGCCGTGATCGCGGCCCAGCAGCACCAGCTCGAAGTCCTGCAAGGCAACAGGAAGCAGCGCGCCGCCGATCTCGAAGCGACCAAGGCGACGCTGGCGAGTGCGAAGCTCAAGCTCGGCTACACCAGGATATCGGCGCCGTTCGACGGCGTCGTCGGCGAGCGGCAGGTCCAGCCCGGCGACTACGTCAACATCGGCACCAACCTCATCAATGTAGTGCCGTTGCCGAAGGTCTATGTGATCGCGAACTACAAGGAGACCCAGCTTACCCACGTCGCACCGGGCCAGCCGGTCGAGATCACCGTCGACAGTTTCCCGCGCGAGAAGCTGCGCGGCCGGGTCGAGCGCATTGCGCCCGCGACCGGCGCGCAGGTCGCGCTGCTGCCGCCGGACAACGCAACCGGTAACTTCACCAAGGTCGTGCAGCGCATTCCCGTGCGCATCCAGTTCGACGACAACCAGCCGTTGCTGGCGCGGCTGGTGCCGGGCATGTCGGTCGTCACGAGCATCGACACCAAGGCCGGCAATGGCGGAAAATGACGATTCCAGCCGCGGGCCGCTCTCGCGCGGCGGCGTCGCCCCGCAGCCGCTGTTTGCGGTGGCGGCGGTGCTGCTCGGCTCGTTCCTCGCCAATTTCGACAGCCGCCTGACCACAATAGGCCTGCCGGACCTGCGCGGCGCGTTCTCGCTCTCGTTCGACGAGGGCGCCTGGCTCTCCACTGCGGGCATCGGCTCGCAGATCTTCATTGCGCCTGCGGTGGCCTGGCTTGCCACCGTATTCGGCCTGCGCCGCGTGCTCGGCATCCCCAGCCTCGTCTATGCCGCGGTCTCGCTGATCATCCCGTTCGTGCACGACTATCCGACATTGCTCGCGCTCAGCGTCGTGCATGGCCTCTTGCTCGGCACCTTCGTGCCGGCGACGCTGATGATCGTGTTCCGCAATCTGCCGATCCGCTGGTGGCTCCCGGCAATCTCGATCTATTCGATCCGGGTCGGCTTCGCGCTTGATACTTCGAGCTCTCTGGTCGGCTTCTATGTCGACCATCTCGGCTGGCAATGGCTGTACTGGCAGAGCGTCGTGATCGCGCCCCTGATGGGCCTGATGGTCTATTGGGGCACGCCGAACGAGCCGGTGAATCGCGCTTTGCTGCGCGACGCCGATTGGGGCGGCATGCTGCTGCTCGGCGCCGGCGTCTCGATGATCTATGCCGGGCTCGACCAGGGCAACCGGCTGGACTGGCTGGGGTCGGGGACGGTGATGGCATTGATCACTGTCGGCGCGGTGCTGGTCGCGGGCTTCCTCGTCAATGAGGCCCTGGTGCGACAGCCATGGGCGCATATCAACGTGCTGTTCTCGCGCAATATCGGCCTGGGGTTGGTCCTGATCCTGCTCTACACGCTGACCAGCCTGTCCAACGCGTCGCTGGTGCCGAATTTCCTCGCCACCATCGCCCTGCTCAGGCCGGAGCAGAGTGGCTTGCTGCTGCTTACCTACGGCGCGTTGCCGATGTTCGTCCTGGTGCCGCTGTCGATCTGGCTGCTGCGGCATTTCGATACGCGGACGGTGGTGGTCATGGGATTTGCCTGCTTCGCCGCCGCCAATCTCTGGGGCACGCAGCTCAGCCACGATTGGGCGCGCGAGGATTTCGCCGGCATCGTGCTGCTCCAGGCGATCGGGCAGTCGCTGACCTTGCTGCCGCTGATCATCACGCTGCTGTCCAACTCCGATCCGAGCCGTGCCACCTCGTTTGCCGCCTATATTCAGATCATGCGGCTCGGCGGTGCCGAGATCGGCGTGGCGTTGATGGGGACGTGGCTGCGCGTCCGCGAGCAGATCCATTCCTTCTATCTCGGCCAGAATCTCGGCGTCGGCGACGTCGATGTGGTCCGCATGCTGAAGCAGCTCGCCGACCATTTTGCGGCCCATGGTGCCGGCTCGGCACAGGCACGCGCGGTCGGTACGCTCGCGGGCTTGGTTCAGCGCGAGGCCAATGTGCTGGCCTATATCGACGGCTTCTGGCTGTGCTTCTGGGTCGCGATGGCCGCGCTCGGCGTGGTCGCGCTGGTTACCCGTGCGCCGCCCGGCCCGTTCACGCCGGCGCCGTTCGGCTTCGCCAGGATGCTGTTGCGGAAGTGCGGGGTCAAGGTGACGTAGACACCCTCACCGCATTTGCCGCGCCGATTCGATCAGCTCGGGCCGCGGGCCTGATAGCCGCTTGTGCATGTGGACCATGAAGGCCATGGCGAAGATCGGCGTCGCCAGATTGACGATCGGGATCGAGACGAAGGCTGCGATGAACAGGCCCGCCGTGAAGATGGTCGCGGCATTGTCGCGCCGCATCGCCTTGGCTTCCTCCGGCGAGCGAAACCGCATCGCTGCGAGCTCGAAATATTCGCGGCCGAGCAGCCAGGCCGTGGCGAGGAAGAAGACCAGGAAACCGGCGCCGGCGAAAAGCACCAGCGGCAACGCGACCAGATAGACCAGGATCGTCAGCAGCGCGGTCTTGACGCCCTCGTAGATCGCCTGGCTGAACGGCAGCGCGACGCCCGACCGCTCCGCCGGATAGTGCTCGCGCTCGACGACGTCGGCGACGTCGTCGACGAACAGGCTCGCCACCAGGGAGGTGATCGCGGGCATCAGGAACACAGCCCCGAACACGACGCCGAGGCCCGCGGCGATCGAAATGATCCAGGACAACACCTCGAGCGATGAGTGCCAGCCCGGACCGAGCAGGCCCTCCAGCCACGCCTCGCCATAGGTCGCAAACCAGCTCAGGAGCCGCTGCAAGCCGACCGCCAGCACGATGATCAGCACCAGTGCGACGCCGATCGACCGCCACAGGATCGAGCGCATTGGCGGCGAGATCATTTGCGACAGCGCCTTGACGGCGGCATCCAGCATGGGAGCACCTCTCGGGAAAACCACCCGCGAGAGGTAGACACAGCAGGCCCGTTCGGCAAGAGAGATCGGCGGCACCAGCGCAGTGGCGGATTGACCGCTCGCATCAACGAAGCCACGATGAATTCGGCAAGACTGTTGCTTCATCAACCCGCTTGACAACAAGCGGAACCAGCCGGGCAAAGGAACAGGCTCATATGGCGATGGAAGAACCGGCGGCCGGATTGCCGCTTGCAGGCGTGCGCGTCGTCGAGATGACCCACATGGTCATGGGCCCGGCCTGCGGCATGATCCTGGCGCAGCTCGGAGCCGACGTGATCAAGGTCGAGCCGCCCGCGGGCGACAAGACCCGGAGCCTGGGCGGCATGGGCACCGCCTTCTTTCCGCTGTTCAACCGCGGCAAGCGCAGCGTGGTGCTGGATTTCGAGAAGCCTGAGGATCGCGACACCATGCACCGGCTGCTGGCGACGGCCGACGTGTTCCTGGAGAATTTTCGCGACGGCCAGCTCGAGAAGCAGGGGCTCGGCGCGGACGAATTGCGTCGCCGGCATCCGGGTCTGATCATCGCCGGCCACAAGGGTTTCCTCTCCGGTCCCTACGAGCACCGCCCCGCGCTCGACGAGGTCGTGCAGATGATGGCGGGCCTTGCCGCCATGACCGGCACCAGCGAAAAGCCCCAGCGTGTCGGCTCGTCCGCCAACGACATCATGGGCGGCATGTTCGGCGTGATCGCGATCCTCGCGGCGCTCTATCAGAAGCGCGGGGGAGAACGCGACGGCGCCGATATTCGCATCGGCCTGTTCGAGAACTGCCTGTTCCTGGTCGCCCAGCACATGGTCGAATACGAGATGACCGGCAACAAGCCGCGCTCGATGCCGGAGCGCGAGCATGCCTGGCCGATCTACGACATCTTCGAGACCGCCGGCGGCGAGCGCATCTTCATCGGCGTCGTCACCGAAGGCCATTGGCAGAGCTTTTGCCGCGAGTTCGGGCTGACTGAATTCCTCGATGATCCCGCCTTGCGCACCACGACCGATCGCATCCTGGCGCGTGGGCGGATTATTCCGCGCGCAGCTGACATCATCAGGCAGTGGGACGGGGCAAAATTGTCGCAGAGGCTCGATGCGCTCAACATCTGCTTCTCGCCGATCAATCGGCCCGAGGATCTCTTCGCCGATCCGCATGTGCTGCGGCCGGGTGGGCTCGTCAACAATGTCACCGCCGACGGCAAGCCGTTCCGGGTCCCGGCGCTGCCGATCGAATGGAACGGCAGCAATATCGGCGAAGGCCTGAAGGTGGCCCCGCTCGGTGCCGACACTGCGGCCGTTCGCGCCGAGATCGACAACGAAAATGAAGACGTCACGTCAAAAACAACGGGGAGGCGCGCATGAGCCGGATCCAGGAGATTTACCCCGCGGAGCGCGTCAGCCTGCGCGAGGTGGGCTTGCGCGACGGGCTCCAGCTTGTGAAGAAAATTCCGTCGACCGACGCCAAGCAACGCTGGGTGCGCGAGGAATATGCCGCCGGCGTGCGGCACTTCGAGGTCGGCTCGTTCCTGCCGGCAAAGACGTTTCCGCAGTTCGTCGATGTCCGTGACGTTGTCGCGACCGTCGCTTCATTGCCCGGCGCGTATGGCATCGCGCTTGCGCTCAACGAACGCGGCGTGAACGAGGCGCTGGAATCCGGCGTCGGCGAAATCGCCTCCGTGGTCTCGGCAACGGAAGAGCACAGCCAGGCCAATGCGCACCGCTCGCGCGAATCCGCGATCGCCAATCTGAGACGTCTGTGCGAGATGCGTGACGTGAGCCCCCACAAGCCGCTCGTCAACGCGGCGATCTCGATGGCGCTGGGCTGCTCGATCACGGGGGCGGTTGATCCCGCAGAAGTGCTGCGGCTGGGCGACAAGTGCCTCGAGGCCGGTGTCGATTTCGTCGGCATCGCCGACACCGTCGGCTATGCCGGGCCGAAGCAGGTGGCGGAGCTGACGCGTGCTGCGGTGAAGCTCGCAGGGTCAAAGCCGATCTGCATCCATCTCCACGACACCCGCGGCATGGGTATCGCGAACGCGGCCGCCGCGCTCGACGAAGGCGCGCGTATCCTCGACGGCTCGCTCGGAGGCCTCGGTGGCTGCCCCTTCGCCCCCGGCGCGACCGGCAATGTCGTGTTCGAGGATCTCGTGTTCCTGTGCGAGAGCAAGGGTTTTGCGACCGGCATCGATTTGGAGAAGTTGATCGCAGTGCGCAGGATCCTGCGCGAGGAGATGCCGAACGAAACGCTGTATGGCGGCATCGCGCGGGCGGGGCTGCCGGGTGGGAGTGCGAAGGCAGCCTGAGGCTCTTTCTTCACCTCGCCCCGCTTGCGGGGAGAGGGAGAAGTATCAGTCCTGCCGGTGCGCCTGCTTGCGCGCTTTCGCCTGCTTGCCGTCCCCGGTCGGGATCATCATGACGCGGCCGTAGCGGACGCCGCGTTCGGCGATGATGTGGTCGGCGAAATGTCTGACCTCGCCGGCGTCGCCGCGCAGTGCCGTCATCTCCATGCAATTGTTATCGTCGAGATGGACATGCAGCGTCGCCAGCGCGAGGTCGTGTGGCCATGGAATTCCTGCACCAGGCGCTTTGAGAGATCGCGGGCGGCGTGGTCGTAGACATAGACGAGGCCGGCGACGCAGGGCCCGGTCTGGGCAGTGTCCTCGCTGCTCTGTTGCAAGCCGGTGCGGGCGAGGTCGCGAATGATCTCGGAGCGGTTCTGGTAACCGCGCGCTTCCGCCGCCGCGTCGATCTCCGCCAAGAGATCATCCTCGATCGTGATCGTAATTCGCTGCATCAGAATGCTCCCTCGCGCGCTCGATGCCGTTTTACACGGATTCAACGACGCTCACAGCCGCGTTGCCCGCAGCCGCAGCGCGTTTCCAACCACGCTCACCGAGGACAGCGCCATCGCGGCCGCGGCGATGATCGGCGAGAGCAGGACGCCGAAGGTCGGATAGAGGATTCCGGCCGCGATCGGAATGCCCGCTGCGTTGTAGATGAAGGCGAAGAACAGGTTTTGCCGGATGTTGCTCATCGTCGCCTGCGACAGTTTTCGCGCCCGCACGATGCCGGTGAGGTCGCCCTTCAGCAGCGTGACGCCGGCGCTCTCCATCGCCACGTCCGTGCCGGTGCCCATGGCAATGCCGACTTCGGCAGCTGCCAGCGCCGGCGCGTCGTTGACGCCGTCGCCGGCCATCGCGACGCTGCGGCCGGCCTTCTGCAGCTTTGTCACCACCGCGCTCTTTTGGTCCGGCAGCACCTCAGCCTCGACGTCGGCGATGCCGAGCCTGCGCGCAACGGCCTCAGCGGTGGTGCGGTTGTCGCCGGTCAGCATGATGACCTTGATGCCCTCGGCCGCGAGTGCCTTCAGCGCCTCCGGGGTCGAGGCCTTGACCGGATCGGCGATCGCGAACAGGCCGGCAAGCCGGCCGTCGACGGCCATGTTGATCACGGTCGCACCATCGCCGCGCAGCCGTTCGGCCTCGCCATCGAGCGCTTTGGTGTCGATGCCGATCGACGTCAGATATCTGGCATTGCCGAGCACGATGGTTTTGCCGTCGACCTTGCCGGTGGCGCCCTTGCCGGTCGGCGAATCGAATTGTTCGACCTGGCCCAGCGCCAGCTGCTTCTCCTTCGCCGCGCGCATGATCGCGTCGGCCAGAGGATGCTCGCTGGCGCGCTCGACGCTGGCGGCCAAGCGGAGGATGTCATCTTCCGCAAAACCGGCGGCCGGCACGATCGCGACCACCTTCGGCTTGCCCTCGGTCAGGGTGCCGGTCTTGTCGACCACCAGCGTGTCGATCTTCTCCATCCGCTCCAGCGCCTCGGCGTTCTTGATCAGCACGCCCGCTTGCGCACCGCGGCCGACGCCGACCATGATCGACATCGGAGTCGCCAGGCCAAGCGCGCAGGGGCAGGCGATGATCAGCACGCTGACGGCGGCAACGAGGCCGAAGGCCAGCCGCGGCTCCGGCCCGAACCAGGCCCAGGCCGCGAAAGCAGCGACCGCGACCGCAATCACGGCCGGCACGAACCAGCCCGCGACCTGATCGGCGAGGCGCTGGATCGGCGCACGCGAGCGCTGCGCGTCGGCCACCATCTGCACGATCTGCGACAGCAGCGTCTCGCGCCCGACCTTGTCGGCGCGCATGATGAAGCTGCCGGACTGGTTGAGCGTGCCGGCGATCACCTTCGCGTCCGTCTCCTTGGTCACCGGCATGGATTCGCCTGTTACGAGCGACTCGTCGAGCGAGGAACGGCCTTCCAGAATGACGCCGTCGACCGGCACTTTTTCGCCCGGCCGCACGCGCAAGCGGTCACCGGCATGAAGTGCGTCAATCTCGACCTCGTGCTCGCCGCCGTCAGCATCGACGCGGCGCGCTGTCTTGGGGGCGAGCTGCAGCAGCGCCTTGATCGCACCCGACGTCGCGTCGCGGGCGCGCAGTTCCAACACCTGCCCGAGCAGCACCAGCACGGTGATGACGGCCGCGGCCTCGAAATACACCGCGATAGCGCCTTCGTGGCCGCGGAACGTTGCGGGGAAGATCTGCGGCGCGATGGTGCCGATCAGGCTGTAGACATAGGCAACGCCCGTGCCCATCGCGATCAGCGTGAACATGTTGAGGTTGCGCGTCAGCAGCGACTGCCAGCCGCGGACGAAGAACGGCCAGCCGGCCCACAGCACCACGGGCGTGGCGAAGACGAGCTGGATCCAGTTCGACAGCGTCGCATCGATCCAGTTGTGCGGGCCCGCGAGATGGCCGCCCATCTCCAGCACCACCGCCGGCAAAGCCAGCGCGCCGCCGATCCAGAACCGCCGCGTCATGTCGGCAAGCTCGGGATTGGGGCCGCTCTCCAGGCTCGCCACTTCCGGCTCGAGCGCCATGCCGCAGATCGGGCAGGTGCCGGGTCCGGCCTGGCGGATCTGCGGATGCATCGGGCAGGTGTAGATCGTGCCTGCGGGCATCTCGGGCCCGGGCGTCTTGTCCTTTGCGAGGTACTTTGCGGGATCGGCGGCGAATTTGGTGCGGCAGCCGGCCGAGCAGAAATGGAAGGTCTCGCCGTGATGGTCGAAGCGGTGCTTTGAAGTCGCGGGATCGACGGTCATGCCGCAGACGGGATCGCGGACTTTTGCCGCGGCGCCGTGGTCATGCGCGTGATCGCCGTGCGCGCCGCAGCAGGAGGCAGCGGCGGGCTTGTCGACCGGGGCAGCTTTACTGGAACAGCCGCATCCGGAATGTGTTTCCGGCTTGTGATGGTGTTCGTGTTCGGCGTCGTTCATTGCCACGCTCCGGCCTTGCAAGTTATACCCTAGGGGGGTATATAGTCCGCATGCGCAAGGACATCAAGGCATCGCTCGGAAAACGTCTCGGCCGGATCGAGGGGCAGGTTCGCGGCCTCTCGAAAATGGTCGAGGAGGACCGCTATTGCATCGACATCGTCACGCAGATCTCGGCGGTCCGCGCCGCACTGCGCCGGGTCGAGGAAGAGGTTTTGAAGGACCACGTCGCCCATTGCGTCGAACATGCGATCGCGAGCGGCGACAAGGCCGACCAGCGTGAGAAGATCGCGGAGCTGATGGCGGTGATCGGGCGAGCGGAGCGGTAGGTCGCCGTCATTGCGAGGAGCGTAGCGACGAAGCAATCCAGACTGTTCGGGCAGAGGCAGTCTGGATTGCTTCGCTGCGCTCGCAATGACGATGCTGGAGGAACGGCTACGCCGCCATCTCCAGCGCGTGTCCCCGTGCGCGGTACTTTGCGAGATCGTTCAGCAGCACAAAATGTTCGGAGAAGGCAACGCTCATCTCCGCAGCCGCCTCACGCATCACTTCTTCAACCGAAACCGGCGCCTCTTCGTCAATCGCTTCAGGAACGAGCGGCGGCGCACTGAACGTTTCTGGAAACACACTGAATGTGCCGGCTACCTCCTCGAGCGGCTTCTGCTTGTCGGCCCAGTGCAAGGCGGTGTAGTCGAAGCCGTGCACGATGGTGGGTTTGACGACTTCGAAATAGGGCGAGATGTCGAAGTCGCGGGGCATGTAGAGCGAGGAATCGCGGATGTGAAGGATCTCGCGGCGGGCGGCGCGGCTGCCGGCCTTGGTGATCTTGGGCAGGATCGGGTAACGCACAGCGTCGAAAGCCTGCGCGATCAGGGCCGAGCAGATGATCTTGGTCGGATCGCCGGAGCCGATCGAGATCATGCGGCGGCGCCAGCGCTGCGGAATCGGCAGCGGAAACAGAAAGCGCATCAGGTCGACGATGTTCTTGGTGTCGTAGCCGAAGCCGATGCGGTTGATCGCATAGCGGCAGACCGTGGTGCGGTCCTCATAGGACAGCCCGACCGGGCGGCAGAGGCGGGTGTGATAGGGGAAATATTTCGACAGCGGCGCGGAGGTGACGCCTTCGCCGATATTCGCCTCGATCAGCACGTGCGGCTCGCCGTCGGGCTCTTCCGCACCCTCGATCGGTCCGACATAGAGTGCGCCGTGGGACCAGGTCGACTGCGTCAGATATTTGATGATGCCCGAGATGCGGTTGTTGCCCTCGACCAGCAGCACGTCGCCGGGCTCGATGACGCCGCGCAGATGCTCGGGGTCGCTCGGCGTGAACGGCTCATAGCCCGGCACCTCCTTCGAGAGGTACGCGGCAATCAGCTTGCCGACTGAATCCAGGACCGTCCCCATTTCAAAACTCCCCCACGGCCTTTTCCGGCCGTCTTTTTCTCTTCTCTACCATGGTCGGAACGTGTTGCAATTCGGTTCATCGATCTGTGACATCAAGCACGATTGCTTCACCATGATGGTTGCCGCGCAACATCAGATACGGCAAGGTTCGCTAGCTGTTCCCGTTTGCTGCAAGTCTCCGGAAACCATGCCATGACAATCACGCGCCGCAGCTTCCTATCGGCATCGGCGGGCCTTGCCGCGATGCCGGTCCTGCGCGCAACCGCCGCGCCCCTTCCGCGCGAGGCTGACATTGTCGTGATCGGCGCGGGCGCGGCCGGAATTGCCGCGGCGCGGCGCATCATGGCGGCCAATCGCAAGGTCGTGGTGGTGGAAGCTGCGGGCGAGATCGGCGGGCGCTGCATCACGGATATGACGACCTTCGACACGCCGTTCGATCGCGGCGCGCGCTGGATGCACAATCCCGATACCAATCCGATGATCCGGCTGGCGCGCAGCGCCGGGCTCGACGTTCTGCCGGCGCCCTCAGGCCAGAAGATGCGCATCGGCCGCCGCAACGCACGGGCCGGCGAGACCGAGGAGTTCCTGGCGGCGCTGGTGCGTGCCAACCGCGCCATCGACGAGGCCGCGCGTGGCAAGCTCGATACCGCCTGCGCCTCGGTGCTGCCGAAGGATCTCGGCGACTGGGCCGGCGCGGCCGAGTTCATGCTGGGCGCGAGCTTCGCCGGCAAGGACCTGAAGGAGCTGTCTGCGATCGACAAGGCGCGTGCACAGGATCGCAACGCCGCGATCGCCTGCCGGCAGGGCCTGGGGACCCTGATCGCTAAACTCGGTGAGCAGGCGCCGGTCGCGCTGTCGACGCCGGCGAGCCGGATCGTCTGGAGCAATCGCGACGTCAGCGTGGAGACACAGGCCGGCAGGATCGCCGCCCGCGCCGCCATCATCACGGTCTCGACCAATGTGCTGACCTCGGGCGCGATCAAGTTTGGGCCCGACATTCCGAAGCGCACGCTCGATGCCGCATCGAAGCTCACGCTCGGAAGCTACGATCACATCGTGCTGCAGCTACCGGGCAATCCGCTGGGCCTGTCGCGCGACGACATCCTGATCGAGCAGAGCAATTCGACGCGCACGGCGCTGATGTTCGCCAATATCGGCGGTTCCTCGCTATGTTCGATCGATGTCGGCGGCTCGTTCGGCCGCGATCTCACCCAGCAAGGTGAAAAGGCGATGATGGCCTTCGCCAGGGAATGGATCACGAAGCTGTTCGGCAGCGAGGTCGCCGCCGCCGTGCAGAAAGCCAGCGTGACGCGCTGGAACGCCTCGCCCTTCGTGATGGGTGCGATGTCGGCGGCCTCCCCGGGCGGTCAGCTCTCGCGAAGAATCCTCGCCGAGCCGATCGCCAACATGTTCCTCGCCGGCGAAGCCACGCACGAGACGCTGTGGGGCACAGTCGACGGCGCCTGGGAAAGCGGCGAGCGCGCCGCGGACGCAGCCTTGCGCAAGATCGGCGCGCTGAAGGACGAGCCGGCCGACGTGCCGACGCAGTCGACGAAGAAGCGCAGGGCGAGGCCGCAATAAGCTTAACTCGTCGTCCCGGCGAAGGCCGGGACCCATAACCACAGGATGTGGTTTGGCGAGGACTCGGAGTTACCAGTTCGCGTAACAAAAGCCGATCGGGACTATGGGTCCCGGTCTTCGCCGGAACGACGTGGATGATTCAGCGCAAAATCCCATCCAGCATCGGCAGCCCGGCGATCACGGCCATCGCGATCAGCGCGTAGCAGATGGCGCGAAACACTTTCTCGCTCGCACGGCCGAACAGCGACGCGCCGAAGGCGACGCCGATCGCATAGACCGGACCAACAATGAGCGAGAGCACCAGCGACTCGCGTGAGATCAGGCCTGTGGTTGCGTAACTGACCATCGAGAAAAAATCCGACGCTCCAAAAAACAGCAAGATGTTGGCGCGCGCGACGATCGGGGCGATGGGGCGGCCGAGCCAATAGCCGACGATCGGCGGGCCGCCAGTCTGGGCGAGGCCGCTGCAGAAGCCGGAGAGGCTGCCGATACCAACCGAGAGCCAGGCGTGGTCCTTGCCGCGATAGCGCCAGCCCGACAGCAGCAGAAGCAACAGCGCGGCGACGAAGCAGGAGATGATCCATCGTGTCGTGACGGGTTCGAGCACGCTGAGGAAATAGGTGCCGACGGGGACGCCGACCAGCGCGCCCAGCACGAGCACCGCGGTGGCCTTGCGATCCGCCTTGCGCCAGGCGTCGGGCAGCAGCGGCGCGGCCGCGACGAAATCGATCACGAGGAGCAGCGCGGCAACGAGACGCGGCGCCGCGATGCTGCTCGCCAGCGGCATGAAGATCAGCGCCGAGCCGAAGCCGGAGAAGCCGCGCGCGGTGCCCGAAACGAAAGCGACGGCGCAGAGCGCCATCGCAATGGTGAGGCTGACGTCCTTCGGAAGAAGGTCAGTGAGATTCATGCTCTATTATTTCTCGAGCATGATCATGCTCTCAAAGTGCCGCCGGTCTTCTTCGTCACCTCCGCCACGATCTTCGCGGCGACGGCCTCGATCTCCTGGTCGGTCAAGGTCTTTTCGCGCGGCTGGATCGTCACCGCGATTGCGATCGACTTCTTGCCGTCGTCGATGCCCTTGCCTTCGTAGACGTCGAACACGTTCACGGCGGTGATCAGCTTCTTGTCGACGCTCTGAGCCGCGCGCACGATGTCGCCGCCCTTCACGGTGCGGTCGACGATGAAGGCGAAATCGCGTGAGACCGGCTGGAATGCCGACAGCTCGATCACGGGCTTGGCGCGGGTCGGCTTCTTCTTCGCCTCGGGGATGCGGTCGAGGATCACCTCGAACACCATCAGCGGGCCACCGGCGCCGAGCGCATCGAGCGCGCGCGGATGCATCTCGCCGAAATAACCCAGCACGTTCTGCGGTCCGATCTGGATCGTGCCGGAGCGCCCGGGATGTAGCCAGGACGGGCCGCCCGCGACGATCTGAAGGGCCTGCATCGGAGCGCCGGCAGCCGCGAGCACCGCGAGCGCATCGGCCTTGGCGTCGAACAAGTCAGCCTGCGCCGAACCCGACCAGTGCCGTCCGAGACCCTGCGATGATGCAAAACCGCGGCGGACGCCGCTCGCCGCCATGAACTGATCCTGCGGGCGGTCGCCTTTGAACACCTGCCCGACCTCGAACAGGGCGACATCGCCAAAGCCGCGATCGGCATTGGCCTGCGCCGCCGCGATCAGGCCGGCCAACAGGGTCGGGCGCATGTCGGACAAATCCGACGCGATCGGGTTGGCGACTTCGAGTTCGCGCTGGCCGCCGCCGAACAGCTGTGCGGCAGATTTGGTGATGAAGGACCAGGTCACCGCTTCGATGATGCCGCGGCTCGCGAGCGCCCGCCTGGCGCGGCGGGTGCGGAGCTGGAGCGGGGTCAGCACGGATTTTCGTGCGTCCTCGCCCCGCTCGAACGGCGTCATCGGCACCTTGTCGACGCCGTGGATACGGACGACTTCCTCGACGATGTCGGCCTTGCCGTGCACATCGGTCCGCCATGACGGCACCGCGACCTTCACGACGGGGCCCGGGCCCGCCATCATGAAGCCGAGATGGGTCAGGATGCGCTTCATCTCCGGCATCGGTACTTCGATGCCCGAGAGTCGCTTGACCTCGGTGACCGGAAAATCGATCACGCGGTCGTCGCCGAAGGTCTTGCCGACCACGACGTTCTCCGACGGCGTGCCGCCACACATCTCCATCACGAGTTTCGTCGCGAGCTCCAGCCCCGGCACCATGAAGGCCGGATCGACACCGCGCTCGAAACGGTAGCGCGCGTCCGAATTGATGCCGAGCTTGCGGCCGGTCTGGGCGATGTTGATCTCGTTCCACAGCGCCGATTCGATCAGCACGTCGGTGGTGCCTTCGTCGCAGCCCGAGGCCTCGCCGCCCATGATGCCGGCGAGCGACTCGACGCCATACTCGTCCGCGATCACGCAAATCGCTGGATCGAGATTGTAGGTGCGGCCGTCGAGCGCGAGCAGCGTCTCGCCGTCACGGGCGCGGCGCACCACGAGATTGCCCTTCACTTTCTTCGCGTCGAACACGTGCAGCGGCCGTGCGCGGTCGTAGGTCATGAAGTTGGTGATGTCGACCAGCGCGTTGATCGGGCGAAGCCCGATCGCGGACAGCCGCTTCTGCAGCCATTCCGGCGAGGGCCCGTTCTTCACGCCGCGCACGAGGCGTAGCGCAAAGCCCGGGCACAGCGCGGCGTCCTCGACCGTGACCTTCACCGGACACGGGAATTCGCCCTTGATCGGCTTGATGGTGGGGTCCTTGAACTTGCCCATGTCCGCGGCAGCAAGATCGCGCGCGATGCCGTGCACGCCGGTGCAGTCCTGCCGGTTCGGCGTCAGATTGATCTCGACCACGGGATCGCCGAGGCCGGCCCATGCGGCGTAAGCAGCGCCGATCGGCGCATCCGCGGGCAATTCCATGATGCCGTCATGGTCGTTGGAAATCTGCAATTCGGCCGCCGAGCACAGCATGCCGCGGCTCTCGACGCCGCGGATGGTGCCCACACCGAGCGTGATGTCCTTGCCGGGAATGTAGGTGCCCGGCGGCGAGAACACGCTGACGAGACCCGTCCGCGCATTCGGCGCCCCGCACACCACCTGCACGGGCGCGCCACCGTCGCCGGTGTCGACCATGCAGACGCGCAGCCGATCCGCGTTCGGATGCTGCTCGGCCGAGATCACCTTCGCGATGGTGAAAGGCTTCAGCGCCTTCGCCTTGTCCTCGATGTTTTCGACCTCGAGCCCGATCATGGTGAGCTTCTCGGCGAGCTTGTCCAGCGGCTCGTCGGTCTCGAGATGTTCCTTCAGCCAGGAGAGAGTGAATTTCATGGCTGCTTTTTCTCCGCGACGACGGTCTGCTCCCTCTCCCGCTTGCGGGGGAGGGCTGGGGTGGGGGTTCTCTCCGCAACGGCAGCAGCGATTGTTTCGAGAACGCCAGCACGATTGGTCATGATGTCGAGGTTGCTGAAACGGAGCACCTTGATGCCTCCCGCTTCGATCACGGCAGAGCGCCGTGTATCGGCGCGCTCGCCTTCATCAGAGAAGTGCTGGCCGCCATCGAGCTCGATAACGAGCTTGGCCGCGTGGCAGATGAAGTCGGCGACGTAATTATCGATCGGTACTTGGCGGCGAAAACTTGTGCCGTTCAATCGGCCGGCGCGCAGCTCCGACCAGAGGATGCGCTCCGCATCGGTCGAATTGCGTCTGAGCGCGCGCGCATTGGCTCGTAGCTTGGCCGATACTTTCCAGTCCGGATGCTTGGGATCGACCATCGGCAGCCCCATTGCGGAGAAACCCTCACCCCAACCCTCCCCCGCACGCGGGGGAGGGAGTCCGACCTCTCGGGTGGAGCGAGAATACGTATCCATGAGACGGACGCCCCGCACGCGCTCCATCCATTCCCTCCCCCGCTTGCGGGGGAGCGGCAGGGAGAAGGTTCTCTCCGCGAAGGGAACGGAGAGAGTCTTCGTGCGTCCGAGCAAGCCCATCACGAGCTCAGCCCTCCCGCGAGCGTCGGCACTTCGAGCGGCTTGAAGCCGTAATGGGACAGCCAGCGGACGTCGTTGTCGAACAGCTGGCGCAGGTCGGCAATGCCGTATTTCAGCATGGCGATGCGGTCGATGCCCATGCCCCAGGCGAAGCCCTGGTACTCGTCGGGATCGATGCCGCAGGCGCGCAGCACGTTCGGATGCACCATGCCGCAGCCGAGAATCTCGAGCCAGTCCTCGCCCTCGCCGAAGCGGATCTCGCCCTTGTCGCGGCGGCACTGGATGTCGACTTCCAGCGACGGCTCGGTGAATGGGAAGAACGAGGGGCGGAAGCGCATGTTGATGTGATCGACCTCGAAGAACGCCTTGCAGAACTCGTGCAGGATCCATTTGAGGTGGCCGAGATGGGAGTGCTTGTCGATGACGAGGCCTTCGACCTGGTGGAATTGCGGCGTGTGGGTCGCGTCCGAATCGATGCGATAGGTGCGGCCCGGGCAGATCACGCGGATCGGCGGCTTCTGGCTCAGCATGGTGCGCACCTGCACCGGCGAGGTGTGGGTGCGCAACAGCATGCGGGAGCCGTCCTCCTTCGGATGGAAGAAGAAGGTGTCGTGCATCTCGCGCGCGGGATGGCCTTCCGGAAAATTCAGTTTGGTGAAATTGTAGTCGTCGGTCTCGATATCGGGGCCTTCGGCGACCGAGAATCCCATATCGGCGAAGATCGTGGTCAGCTCGTCCCAGACCTGGCTCAGCGGATGGATGCGGCCGGCCTCGGCCGGCGCATCGCGCAGCGGCAGGGTGACGTCGATGGTTTCCGACGCAAGCCGCGCGTCGAGCGCCGCCGATTTCAAGACGTCGCGCCGCGCGGCGAGCGCCTCGGTGACCTTGTCCTTGGCCTGGTTGATCGCAGCGCCTTGCGTCTTGCGTTCGTCCGGCGACATTTTTCCGAGCGTGGCAAGCAGCGCCGAGATCGAACCCTTCTTGCCGAGGGCAGCGACGCGCACCGCTTCGAGGGCGGCCTCGTCGCCGGCGGCGGCGATCTGGTCGAGGATGGATGTTTCGAGCATTGCGAGGTCGGACACGGTCAAATCCCTGCTGCCAAATTCGGCTGGGTTGTCGCCGCCCGAAGGCCGTAACGTCAAGCGAAAAGCCGGTCATTTCGGGCTGACGAGCGGCTGGGTTGAACCTCGCGCGGAGGCTGGCACCAAGGGGAAAGCGAGGAGGCTTTCGCGATGCTCTCAAGATCCTGTCTGGCTGCTCTCGCCGTCGTTCTCTCCGTCGCGAGCACCCCGGCGCGCGCCATGGTCTGCATGGAGAAGTCGATGACGCTGGACGAGGTCGTCGACGCCATCGCTGCCCAGAAGGGCTGCGAAAGCGCGATGAAAATGTTTCAGGATTGCCAATTGACCGCGAGCGGCGATGTCCAGCTCGGCGCCGCCGTCGAGAAGAAATGCGAGGCGGACTTCATGCCCGGCCTCAACACTGCGCGGAAACAGGCTTACCAACGCGAGATGCGCGTGTGCGACCGGAAGTACCGGAATAAATCCGGCACCATGCATCTGTCATTCACGGCATTCTGCCGGGCGGAGATCGCCCAGCGCTATTCGCAACGCGCGCTGAAGGCCGGCGGGGCCGGCCGTTAGGCCTCAGGCCGCCAGAGCGGCTTTGGCCTTCTCGGCGATCGCCTGGAACGACGCGGGCTCGTTGATCGCGAGATCCGACAGCACCTTGCGGTCCACGGTGATCCCGGACTTGGCCATGCCGTCGATAAAGCGGCTGTAGGTCAGGCCGAACGGACGCACGGCAGCGTTGATGCGCTGGATCCAGAGTGCGCGGAACGTCCGCTTCTTGCGCTTGCGATCACGGAAGGCATACACGAGAGCCTTCTCGACCGCCGGCTTGGCGGTGCGGATCGTGTTCTTGCGGCGGCCGCGGAAACCCTTGGCGGCCTTGTAGACTTTCTTGTGCTTGGCGTGGGCGGTCACACCGCGTTTGACGCGAGCCATGACAAAAATCCTTCGAAAGATGACTTGATGTTCGGATCGCCGCGAAAGCTGCGGCGCGGGTGGCAATGATCGTGGACGCGATCAGGCGTTGGGCAAGAAGTACTTCTTGACGTTGTCGCCGTCGGTCTTGAACAGCACGGCGGTGCCGCGCAGCTGTCGGATCTGCTTCTTCGTCCGCTTGATCATGCCGTGACGCTTGCTACGATGCGCGAACATCACTTTGCCGGTGGCAGTCACCTTGAAGCGCTTTTTAGCGCCCGATTTGGTCTTCAGCTTGGGCATTTGGCTCTCCTAATGGCCATAGAAATCCGCCCGCAAAGGCGGCTGGCCGTCAAAATGCTCGTTAGAGCGTTGATTGTGCTCAGGTTTTACGAACTAGCGCGAAACCCGCACGGACACCGCCACGGCAGCCCTTAATCAGCCGGGCAATGAAGGCTGGGCTTATGACAGAGGACGGGCGAATTGGCAACGATGAACCGGTGGAACCTAGCCGCCGACTATCCGGGATTGCTATCTTCATGTCCGAGCCGTGTCGCCCGGAGCAGGATTAACATGCCCTATTTTTCCCAATCGCTTCCGTCTTTGACGGATGTCGCTCGTCTGCGCTGCCTGGCGCTGTTGGCCGTGCTCGCCATGGCTGCGTTTCCCTCGACTGCCGATGCGCGCATCCGCGGCTATGACGGCGTCTGGAACGTCACCTTCGCCACCACCCGCGGCAATTGCAGCTCCGGCTACAGCGTTCCCTTCACCGTCGCCGGCAGCCGGGTGTCGTCCGCAGGCGGTGGCCGGGTCTCCGGCAAGGTCAATCGCAGCGGTGCCGTCGCGGTCCAGGTTTCGGTCGGGGCGTCCCATGCCAGCGGCGGCGGCCGGCTCGCCGGCGTGAAGGGCGCCGGTTCGTGGAGGGGTATCATCTCCGGCGATCAGTGCAGCGGCACCTGGCAGGCGACGAGGACGTAACTATCGCCAACAGGACGGGTGCCCAGGGAAAACAAAACGGCCCGCCGGACATCCGGACGGGCCGTTGAACTCTCAATCCTGAACAACTCGCGTCAGCGCGGCGCCAGCACCATGACGACCTGACGGCCCTCGAACCGCGCGTCCTGCTCCACCTTGGCGAGCTCGGCCACGTCGGTCTTGATCTTGTCGAGCAGCTTGGTACCGATCTCCTGGTGCGCCATTTCGCGGCCGCGATAGCGCAGGGTGATCTTGACCTTGTCGCCCTCTTCGAAGAACCGCTGCATGGCGCGCATCTTCACTTCGTAGTCGTGGTCGTCGATCATCGGGCGGAGCTTGATCTCCTTGATCTCGACGATCTTCTGCCGCTTGCGGGCTTCGGCGGCTTTTTTCTGCGCGGAATATTTATACTTCCCGTAGTCCATGATCTTGCAGACGGGAGGGCTGACGTTCGGCGAGATCTCGACCAGATCCATGCCGGCTTCCTGGGCCAGGCGGATAGCCGCGACGGTCTCGATGGTGCCCTTGTTGTCACCGGTCTGATCGATCAGCTGGATCTGCGCATTGCGAATGTCGTCATTGATGCGCGGCCCGTCTTTGGCGGCAGTGGGCGGGGCTTTATTGGGACGGCGAATGGGTGGTTCTCCAAAGTTATGAAAAGAGGCGGCTATTTTGCAGGAAGATACGCTTGCCGGCAAGCAATCGCTCGTGCGGCGGTCGAAAAAGCCTCAAATGCGAGGCATTTTGGCCACGGCGGGGCACGCAGACCGACATAGACACCTTGCTTCTGTTCCGCAAGCGTCCCAAAGGGCAAATGCCGACGTCCGGCTGCTGCGGAGCACGTCCGGACAGCTCAAACTGCACAGCCAGAGTAAACGTTCCATGACCCCTGCAATTCCCGATGCCGTGCTCGACTTCATCGATGTGGGCGAGGGCCCGTCCGCACGCCGGATCGCGGTGCGCCGCCGCGCCAGCCAAAAATCTGGTCAAGGACCGGGACTGGTCTGGCTCGGCGGGTTCAAATCGGACATGCGGGGCAGCAAGGCTGTGGCGCTGGACGATTGGGCTCGTGATCACGGCCGTGCCGTGGTCCGGTTCGATTATTCCGGCCATGGCGAATCCGGTGGCGATTTCGCCGACGGAACCATCGGGCGCTGGCTCGAGGAAAGCGTCGCGGTATTCGAGCGGTTCTGCGACGGCCCGCAAGTCCTGATCGGCTCGTCCATGGGCGGCTGGATGGCGCTCCTGCTCGCGCGCGAAATCAAAAAGCGGCAACAGAAACAGCAAGCCAAAGCCTCGCTGGCGGGCCTGGTGCTGATCGCGCCGGCGCCCGACTTCACCGAGGAGCTGATGTGGAAGAATTTTCCGGCCGCAGTGAAGAAAGAGATCGAGACCAAGGGCGTCTGGCTGAGACCGTCGGATTATGGCGACGGCTCGCCCTATCCGATCACGCGGAATCTGATCGAGGAGGGGCGCAACCACCTCGTGCTCGGCAGCGCCATCGATCTCGGCTGTCCCGTCCGCATCTTGCAAGGTGCTCAGGATCCTGACGTGCCTTGGCAGCATGCGTTCGCACTGACCCATCGCCTGCCCGCCGACGACGTCGTGCTGACGATGATCCAGGACGGCGATCACCGCCTCTCGCGCCCGCAGGACATCGCCCGCATTCTTGCCGCGGTGGCCGAGATCGGGTGAAATCGCGACCTAGCACTCGGTGTCATCGCCCGACTTGATCGGGCGATCCAGTATTCCAGGCGCTCGTGCTCAAGCCGAGAAGCCGTGGCGTACTGGATGCCCCGGTCAAGCCGGGGCATGACTGAGAAAGGGAGGGGAGAATCGCCGATGACCACTATCGCCATGCTGCGCGCCTTCTGCGACGCCGTCGAACAACGCAACGGAAAAGCCTTCGCGGATCTCTTCACCGAGGACGGCGTCTATCACGACGTGTTCTATGGCGCCTTCGCCGGCCCCGAAAAGATCGCCGCAATGATCGACGACTGGTTCTATCGTACGGCAACCGACTTCCGCTGGGACATGCATGATCCAGTCTCGAACGGCACCACGCTCTACGCGCGCTACACGTTCAGCTATCGCTCGACCTTGCCGGAAGCGAACGGCGCGCGGGCGATGTTCGAGGGCGTGGCGATCATGATACTTCGCGACGGCAGGATCGTCAGCTATCACGAGGTCGCCAACACCGCGCCGGCGTTTGTCGATTTGAAGTTTGCGCCGGAACGGATCGCGAAGATCGTCGCCAGGCAGGGCGCGGAGCTCAGGGCGCGTCCCGAGATGAAGCGGCATCTCGCCTAGCCGTCATTCCGCGTCCTTACCGCTTCGACGGATTTACCATCGGCTTGCGCTGCGCCAGCGCCGCGACCGTGGCAGTGCCGATCGGGCCCTGCTCGTCATAGAGCCAGCATTCGCCGATCGCCACACCGTCGGTGGCTTGGTGGTTCACCACCTCGAAGCCGATCCAGTTCGTCACCGGCAGGCGGTGCAGATAGATCGTGACGTCGCTGTTGATGTAGCCGAGGCCCTTGTCGCCGGCGTTCGCGAACGGACTGGCGAAGTCCGCGCCGGTGGCGACATGGACGAACGGCGTCATCGGCACGCCCGCGACCAGCTCGCGCACCTCGCTCATCCAGAGTTTTCGTGGCCCGAGCGAGCCCATCTGGCCGACGATCGGTCGCGTGGTCCATTTGCCGTTCATGCCGAGCCTGGGATCGGTCGGCTTGGGAATGTCGGCCGGCTTCGGCACGTCCCAATTCGGCGGCGACCAGACATTGCCGTCCGGATTCTGCGTTCGCCGCAACAGCTGGCACGAGGCGCGCGCCATGCCGACGCCGCCGGAGACAAACTCCGCTTCCACGACGCGGATGCGCATCCCGTCGCGCACGAGACGCGTCGTCACCTCGATCGGTTTGTCGATGGTCGGCAGCCGAAACATGTCGACGGTCAGCCGCGCCGGCACGAATTCGGGGCCGGAATGGCGCTCCTCGATGGCGAAGCCGAGCAGGCCGACGATGACGCGCCCGTGCAGCGATTTCGGATCCCACGGGCCGTTGGCGACTTCCGTCGGATGGAATGTGTCGCCGTCGCGGGTGAAGAAAGGCATGTTTGTCATGACGCGCGAGCTTGAAGGAACGTGTGGGGAAATCAAGATGCTCAATCCTCACGGTGAGGAGGCGCGAAGCGCTCTCACAACAACGGTGTCATCGCCCGGCTTGACCGGGCGATCCAGTACTCCGAGACGGCTGTGGTTCAATCGAGAGGCCGCGGCGTACTGGATGCCCCGCTTGCCGCCTACGCTAAAGCTTCGGCGCCCCTGGATCTCAACCCCGGCGAAGCCTTGGCATAGCCGGGTCGCGGAGCATGACAGCGGAGGATTAGGAGGCGGTGCGCCACTCCTCACGCACGCTCTCATCGCGCTCGCTCGCGATTGCCGTTGCTCTCATCGCCTCGAACTCATCCCGCGGCATCAACTGCCCCAGCGCCCACACCGCAGCCCCGCGCACCAGCGCGCTCTCATCCTCCAGCAATCGCCGCGCCTCGTCCGCCAGTGCCGCATCGCCGGAGTTACCGATCGCGATCAGCACGTTGCGCAGAAACCGATCGCGGCCGATGCGCTTCACCGGGGATTTCGTGAACAGCGCACGGAACGACGCGTCGTCGAGCCGTGCAAGCTCGGCAAGACCTGGCGCGCGCAAAGCGTCACGGGCGGCAAGCTTTGCCTCACGGCCCTCCTGCGCGAACTTGTTCCAAGGACAGGCGGCGAGGCAATCGTCGCAGCCATAGATGCGGTTGCCGATGCTTTTACGAAACTCTTGCGGGATGGGTCCCTTGTTCTCGATGGTGAGGTACGAGATGCAGCGCCGCGCATCGAGCTTGTAGGGCGCGGGGAAGGCCGCGGTCGGGCAGATGTCGAGACACGCCCGGCACGAGCCGCAATGATCGATCTCGGAATCGTCGCGCGGCAGCTCCAGCGTGGTGTAGATCGCGCCGAGAAACAGCCAGGAGCCGAACTCGCGCGAGACCAGATTGGTGTGCTTCCCCTGCCAGCCCAGATGCGCGGCTTGCGCCAGCGGTTTCTCCATCACCGCCGCGGTGTCGACGAACACTTTCACTTCGCAAGGCTTCACCTCACAAGGTGCGGTCGCGACCAGCCATCGCGCCAGCGCCTTCAGGCGCTTCTTGATGAGGTCGTGATAGTCGTCGCCCTGCGCATACACCGAGATCGCCGCGCGCGTGCGCTGTTGCAGGATCGCGAGCGGATCCTGATCGGGGCCGTAATTGACGCCGAGCATGATGACGCTGCGCACGTCCCGCCACAGCCCGCGCGGATCGACCCGGCGCTCCGGCTGCGCGGCGAGCCAATCCATGTCGCCATGGCCTCCGGATGCGATGAATTCGAGAAAATGCTGTCCGGCGCTTTCGATCGTGCCGGGCTCCGTGATGCCGATACAGTCGAAGCCGAGCGCGCGTGCCTCGTTTGCAAGCGCCGTACGAAGCTCATCAATGTCGATGCTGGATTTGATCATCGATGCATCCACGCGCGTCATGGCCGGGCTCGTCCCGGCCATCCACGTCCTTGCGTCGCATAACAGAAAGAACGTGGATGCCCGGGACAAGCCCGGGCATGACGTTCACCATCAGAAGTCCAGGTCCACGTAGGTCCGCGACGCCGGCACGCCGGCCAGCCATTCGCTCAACAGCGGACGGAACGACGGGCGGGATTTCACCCGTGCGTACCACGCCTTTGCCGCGTCGTCCTCGCTCCATGGCACGTCGCCCAGATAGTCGATCGCCGAGAGGTGCGCCGCGGCGGCGAGATCCGCGTAGCTGAGCCGGTCGCCGGCGAGGAAATTACGCGTCTGCGCCAGCCAGCCGATATAGGCCAGATGATAGCGCACATTTGCCTTGGCCGCGCGCATCACGTCGGCCGAGGGCGGGCCGCCGCCGTTGTCCTCGCTCATGAAGCGCTTGTAGATGCGCTCGGTGACGAGCGGGTGGGAGACTTCCTCGAAGAACTTTTCGTTGAACCAGGCCATCAGCCGGCGGACCTCGACGCGCTCGCCGATCGTGTCCGGCATCAGGCGCTTCAGTCCCATCTCGGAGCCATAGGCCTCGTCGACATATTCGGCGACGATCGCCGCGCCCGGGATCGGAGGCTGCTCGTCGTCCACCAGGACGGGCGTCATGCCCGCCGCATTGAGCAGCAGAAATGCTTCGCGCCGCTCCCAGCTGCGCTCTTCGATCAGCTTCAGCTCAAGCCCGTATTCTCCCGCGATCAGGCGGATGAACCGCGAATGCGGGCAGAACGGATGATGAAACAGCGTAAACATGAAGCCTTTGACTATGTGATGGTGCTTAAGAATCCATCAATGTTTGTGCGGCGCCACACTAGTCATTCAAAACCGCGAAGCAAGGGCGCGCCGCCGCATTTTGCGATTGCAGCAAGGGAGCGGATGGGCGAGAAGAGCCCCGCTTTTCCAGCCGAAATGGACCGTAAATATGTCAGATGCAATACGGGCAGTGATCCTCGGCATCATCGAGGGTGTGACCGAGTTCCTTCCCGTATCCTCGACCGGCCATTTGCTGCTTGCGGAGCGCTTCTTCCATCTCGGCGAGGGCGCGTTTTGGGATTCGTTTACGGTCCTGATCCAGCTCGGCGCGATCCTCGCGATCGTCGTGTTGTACTTCAAGAAATTGTGGGACGTCGCGATCGGCATGTTCACGGGCGACGCCTATGCACGCCGCTTCGTGATCGGCGTGCTGGTGGCGTTCCTGCCCGCTGTCATCGTCGGTCTCGTCGCCGGCAAATACATCAAGAGCATGCTGTTCAATCCGTGGGTGGTGTGCTTCTCGCTGATCGTCGGCGGCGCCATCCTGCTTTGGGTCGACAAGCTCGATCTCAAGGCGCGCGAGCACGACGCCACCCGGTTTCCGCTGCTGATGTATCTCTATATCGGCATCGCGCAGTGCATCGCGATGATCCCGGGCGTCTCGCGCTCCGGTGCCAGCATCGTCGCGGCGATGTTCCTGGGGGCCGACAAGCGCGCGGCGGCGGAGTTCTCGTTCTTTCTCGCCATCCCCACCATGATCGGGGCGTTCGCCTACGATTTCTACAAGAACCGCTCCGAGATGACGATGGACCACATGGGCATCGTCGCGATCGGCTTCGTGGTGTCGTTCGTCACCGCGATCATCGTGGTGAAGACATTCCTGGAATACGTCACCCGCCACGGCTTCGTGGTGTTCGCCTGGTGGCGCGTGATCGTCGGCACGCTCGGCCTGATCGCGCTGGCGCTGGGGCGGTAAACCCGAACGTCAAACGACTGCAGTCCGGACACTGAAGCTCGTCATGCCCGGCCATGACGGCGGGGATGGTTACGCGCTCTTGCGCTGGAATTGCCCGGCGGCGCGGAAACGCCAGAGATATTGCGGGGCGATCGCTTCCAGCGAGTCGGGCGTGATGCCGAGGCCTTCCAGCGTCAGGCCGGCGGCCTTGGCCGCATCCGACACCACATTGTCGCGCGCGAGCAGCGTGACCTGGTCCGGCGTCAGCTTCAGCGCGCCCGGCGCGAATTGCAGGAAGTTGGCCTTGAAGCGGGCGAGGCCAAACGGCAGCGGCATCAGCATCGGCTTGCGATCGGCGATCTCGAGAATGGCCTCGATGATCTCGCGCATGGTCAGCACTTCCGGGCCGCCGAGCTCGTAGGTCGCGCCCGCCTTGGCCTTGCCGTCGACGGCATCCGCGACCGCGGTGGCGACGTCGCCGACATAGACCGGCTGCATCTTCGTGTCGCTGCCGATCAGCGGCAGCACCGGCGACATCCGCGCCAGTGCCGCGAAGCGGTTGGTGAACTGATCCTCGGGGCCGAACATCACGGAGGGGCGGAAGATTGTCGCCGACGGCACTGCGGCCAGGACTGCGGCTTCGCCGGCCGCCTTGGCCCTGGCATAGCGCGAGGGCGATTCCGCGTCGGCGCCGATCGCCGAGACATGGATCAGCTGTGCCCCGGCGGCCGCGGCCGCCTTGGCGATGGTCTCGGCGCCCCTGGCCTGGACGGCATCGAAGCTCTGCGCGCCGCCTTCGGTCAGGACGCCGACCAGATTGATCACGACCTGCGAATCACGCAGCGCCGCCTCGATCGAGGCCGGATAGCGGACGTTGGCCTGGACGGTGTGGACCTGACCGACCTTGCCGGACGGCTGGAGGTACCCGGCCAGCTCCGGCCGCCGCACCGCGACCCGGACCCGGTAGTCGCGCCGGCACAGCGCGCGGACGACATTCCGGCCCAAAAACCCCGATCCGCCGAAAACCGTGACGAGCGTGTCCAGATTCGATGCCATGGGATCCATTCCTGGGGTCCATATCCTGCGGGAAGAGTGCGTCTCGTCAGGCTTGTATCGGGCCGGTTTGCGATGCGCAATCCGCATCCCGAAGCGGGGTTCAAGCATGAATTGACAACCGCGTCACCGAACCGTAGTAACCGCCTCCGTGCCTAACCGGCATGCCCAGGTGGTGGAATTGGTAGACGCGCTGGCTTCAGGTGCCAGTGGCTTAACGGCCGTGAAGGTTCGAGTCCTTTCCTGGGCACCATCTCCTACTCAAGCGATTGAAATCGCTTTTGCAGGGAATTGAGCTGCTGACCGGTACACAAAACCGAGGCACGGCACTCATGGCGTACCGAATGGCCTACATCGCTCGTCGGGTCGGCTCGGATCGCAGGCGATCTGGAGGCGGCTGGCTTCAGTCGCTCAGGCAAGCGCTACGTGCCGAAAGGTCGGCAAAGCTGATGACCCCAAGCGCCTAAGAGGTCTCAGTGCTCGTTGACTGCAGCGCCGAGCTTGATCAGGCTCAGCGAGCGGTTCGCGGTCTCGCGCAGGCGGCAGTAGCTCGCGTCGCCCGGGTACATGCCGGGCTCGACCTTGTCGAAGACCGCGCAGAAGCGATCACGCGACGCGGCGAAAGTTTTCTGCGAGTCATTGACCGCCTTGATCACGTCGGCGAACCCGCCGGCCTGAACCTTCTTTAGCGCCTCATTGGTTTTCTGCGTCCAAATGGCGAGTTCGCGCGCCGCGCAGGCTTTCCATTTGGCGACATCGTCATTCGCGCCCTCTGCCGCTTTGATGCAGGGGTCGGCGACGAGCCCGACGCACGCGCCGCCGAAACCGCCGGTTTTCTCCGCGGCCTTCAGGCAGCCATCGATCACCGCAAGTTCGGCTGGCGCGATGCCTTGGGCGAAAGCCATCGATGCGAGCGGGAGGCTTGCGGCGAGCATCGCGGCGGCAAGTTTGAGCTTCATTGGAGATCTCCGTTCGGCGCATCGAAGATATGAAACACAATACCACTGCGAGCGCATGAAGCTGAGCGAGACGGTAGACCGGCGGGTGTGGCGGAAGGGCCGGACGGCGAGTGCGAAGGAAACACGAGGGGGTATGCGGCTTCGGCTACGCCCTCTCCAATCAATGCCTCTGAATGCGCCTTGACCTGACTTACGAGATTTTCGACCAATAGGTGATACATGCAACTTTGGTCATCGAAGGCTCAGCGTTGGTTCACCTGAATGTGGAACAGGAGCGACGCTGACGAACAATGACGACGGGACCGGCCGGACGCCACGAGTTCGTTCATCACGCTCTCGAGCGTCTCTCCCAAATCGGCGCTCACGGCCATGCCGGACCCTCCGCTCAATGTCTAATAACTTCTATTGGGCGCTGAAACTTTCAAGTCTAAACAGCTGCTTAGCGGCCTCGGAAGCCCGCCGTCGCGCCAAACTTCATTCCGCCAAACTCCCTCGATTGCACCGTCCGAATTTACCCCACTTTAGACAAACTGGCCCTAAGTCAGCGGGCAGGCTCGCACCCGGCCGTCGGCGAGCGCGGAGCCATCGGGCTCGCTTTGTCGTGAGGGAAGCGGTGGATCAGCACCAGGTCTGGCACGAGCCGGCATTCGACAAGGTTGCGAACGCGATCAGCCCGTTCTTCCTGAGATCGGGAATTTATCTGTTCCTGATCTCGTTCATTTGCCTGTTCTACGTCCTGAACGCACCGCTTCTGCTCGGTCACTACGATCTGGGCTGGCATCTCGCGGCCGGAGATCTCATCCGGGAACGCAACGCCATCCCGCTCCAGGATCCGTGGTCGTTCACCCACGGCGACAAGCCATGGCTCAATCTGTCCTGGCTCTGGGACGCGCTTGCCAGTGCGACGTTTCAATACACAGGCTTCGGCGGCCTCGTGCTGTCGACGGTGGCCTGTGGCGCGGCGATCGCCGGCATCCTGACTGCGATCTCTCTCGGCTACGGCGCGTCGGCGATCGCAGTCTGCGTCTCGGTCTTCTTGGCCTGCCTGCTCTATCCCGCTTACGAAGCTTCGCCGAACATGTATCTCGCGGTCTCGCCGAATACATGCACGATGCTGTTCTGCGTCGTCTTCTATCGCGAATGCCTGAGACGAACGCGATGGTTCGTGCTTCCCGTGTTGATGGTGCTCTGGGCCAATCTGCACGGCGGTTTTCTGCTCGGCTTTCTCGTGATTGGCGTCTTCTGCGGCGCCGCCTTGCTCAGAGGGGCCTGGGCCGACCTCAGGGTCCTTGCTCTCGCGGCGATCGCGTGCCTTGCCGCGACATTCGTCAATCCGCTCGGCTGGACTATCTATGCCGGTGCCGCCGCGACGATGGGGCACTTCGTCCAGGGCAATATCGGCGAATGGCTGTCCTACTATCACAACATGGAAATGCCGGGCAGCATTCCCGGCATCCTGTACATGCTGGCCTTCGTCGCGCTCGAGCTTCGCTACAGAAACTCCAGGCCCATCCCGCTCGAGCCGAGATTGATGTCCTGGCTGTTCCTGATTCTGGGACTGTATCAGTTCAGGTACATCGCCTTCTTCTTCATCTTCTCGACCGCGCCGATGGCGCTTCACCTCAGCCGCTTGCTGCCTGAGCGTCTCACTGGTCGCGACGTGCGGGGAGCGTTGCTGGCCGCCGGCATCGTCGGTCTCGGCACCCTCCCGATGGCTTACTTGCGCGTGGCGCCGGCGCTCGCACTTCCGCCGATGCTGTCGAGCGAAGATGCCGGCTATCTGCAAAGGCATCTCGAAGGCCGGCGGGTCCTGAACAATTGGAACGTCGGCGGCTATCTGATTTTCGCGACGCACGGGACCGTTCCCCTGTTCGTCGATGGCCGCGCCGCGACCGCCTATCCGGACGATTTGCTGCGCGACTATTTCAAGCTGGTGAGCTGGGAGGTCGACGAAGCCGCGTGGGACATGGTCCTCGACAAATACCGGATCGATGCCGTGCTGTGGGTCAATGCGCACCAACAGCTGCGGCAGTTCCTGGTGGAGCGGCGAGGCTGGCGCGAGCAATACGCCGGCGCTTACGAGATCGTTTACGTCAGGCCGCAATCCGGTTTGGCCGGCGAAGCCAAAACACAATGACGACCAGCGCCGCAGCTCTGCCCGCCATCGCGCCCGCCGTCAAAGCCGAGAGCTTCGCGATGCGGTACGGCGCCTTGTGCGCATTGCTGCTGCTGGCCGCGGCAGTCCGGCTGCCGCTCGCCTTTTGGCCGAACATCGTTCACGTCGACGAGCTGTATCAATATCTGGAGCCGGCCTGGCGCCTGCTTGGAAACCAGGGGGTCGTCACCTGGGAATGGCGCGACGGCATCCGGAGCTGGTTTCTGCCGACCTTGTTCGCAGGGCCTGTCGCTCTCGGCGACTGGCTTGCGCCGGGCGGGTGGGGCGCCTTCGTCGTGCCTCGCCTGGTGGTCGGGCTTGCCTCGCTGTCGATCGTCGCGACCGCCTGGCATTTCGGCGAACGCATCTCCAGGTCGCATGCCGTCGTGGCGGCGTTTGCCGCCGCGGTCTGGTTCGAGCTGGTCTACTACGCGCCCCACACGCTGAGCGAACCGCTGGCGACGGCCGTGATCCTGCCGGCGGCTTATCTGCTGACGGGCGAACTGGCGCGAAACCGGCTCTTCACCGCAGGCGCACTGCTTGCTCTCGCCTGTGTCTGGCGCTTTCAATATGTGCCGGCTTGCGCGGTGTTTGCGTTGGCGGCGTGCTGGCGCGACCCGCGAAACGCGATCGCCCTGGTCGCGGGCGGATGCGTCGTCCTGGTGCTGTCCGGCGCCCTCGACCTGGTTCACGGCTCAGCGCCGTTTGCGTGGCTCGTCCATAATATTCAGCAAAACCTCCTGCATGACCGCGCATCGGAATTCGGTGACGCGCCGGCGGCCGCGTACGTTCTGCAGGCTTCAATTCTGTGGTCGGGCACGACGCTGCTGATGCTGCTGGCGCTCTGGCGCGGCTGGCGACACGCGCCTCTGCTGATCGTCGCGGCCGTCGTGAACGTCGCGTTTCACAGCATGATCGTGCACAAGGAATACCGTTTCATTTTCCTGTCGATCGTGCTGCTGATCATCGCGGCGGCGCTTGGCTCCGCCGATTGGGTCCAGATGATGCGCGGGCAAAGCGCGTGGCGCTCCCGGGCACTTGCCGTCGTATGTGGCGGCTGGCTGCTGCTCTCGCTCGGTCTGTCGGGCGCTACGCTCATCATGCGCGACAACTGGATGCGCGGCATCGGCGTAGCCCAATTGATGGCGGAGCTCGAGGCCGATCCTGAAGTCTGCGGTCTGGCCCTGTACGCTATCAATTATCCCTTTGTGCCCGGACGTGGGCAGCTCGCGGCCCGCAAGCCGATCTATTCCTTTTATCGGGACGACCCCGTGGCCAAGGGACGACTTCCGGCTGTGGTGGAGATGCACCAGGCCGCGTTCAACCGCATCATCGGCCCGGCGAGCCTGGCCAGCGAATTGCCGGCGGATTTCTCGCCACGAAGTTGCGCGACAATGAGCGATGACAAGCCGGCCTGCGTCTTCGCGCGGCGCGGCGCTTGCGATGCGCCCGCCAGCCCCTTCGGCGTCAACGACGTACTCGTACGCCTGAATTACTAGCCGCGCCTGACGCTTGCGCCGGCGGCTGCCAGCGGATACATCGCGGCCGGCCCTCGCCAGCATCTGTCCCGGGGATTAGCCTGCCTAGGCGCATCGATTCGATTGAGGTTTGAAACGCCATGACCGTACGCCTGCACCGCGGCGACCTGCCCGATCTGTCCCGCTACACCGGAGCGGTGGCGATCGACACCGAGACCATGGGCCTGAACCCGCATCGCGACCGGCTCTGCGTGGTGCAGCTCTCGCCCGGCGACGGCAGCGCAGACGTGGTGCAGATCCCCAAGGGTCATACCGACGCGCCGAATCTGAAAGCCCTGCTGGCCAATCCCGCCAACACGAAAATCTTCCACTTTGCGCGGTTCGACGTCGCGGTGCTGTACCAGACGTTTGGTGTCATGACCGGGCCGATCTACTGCACCAAGATCGCCTCCCGCCTGATCCGCACCTATACCGACCGCCATGGCCTCAAGGACCTCGTGCGCGAGGTCCTCAATGTCGACCTCTCCAAGCAGCAGCAATCGAGCGATTGGGGTTCCGACAGCCTGACCGAGCCGCAGCTCGCCTACGCCGCTTCCGACGTGCTGCATCTGCACGGCTTGCGCGAGCGGCTCGATGCCATGCTGGTGCGGGAAGGCCGCACCGCGCTGGCCAAAGCCTGTTTCGACTTCCTGCCGACCCGCGCTTTGCTCGATCTCCAGGGCTGGGCCGAAGAGGACATTTTCGCGCATTCCTAGGCTTTCGCGTGGCGGCCGGATTGGCGGTCGCCCCGTTTCAGACACTTTCGTAACGGCCTGTCGCGGGCTGCATATTTTGGCGTTGCCGGCTACAATGGGGCGCCCGCCAACCGGACAAGGCGAGCGACACCTCAGGAGCCCAGGTGAATTCGGCCCATAATGTCACCTATGATGCCGCGCTTGCGGCGAAGTTCGCCAGCGCGGCGCGCCACAGCCGCCTGGTGCGGATTCTGCGCATCGCGGTGCCGGCGACAGTGGCTGCGGCAATGGGTCTGCTCGTCCTCATCTCGACCATCTTCAACCCGTTCCAGATTCCCGTGAAGCTCGACTCCGGAAATCTCGTGGTGACAGGCACCAAGATCACGATGGAATCGCCGCACATGTCCGGCTTCACGCCGGACCAACGGCCCTACGAGCTCTGGGCCAAGACCGCGACCCAGGACATCACCGATCCCGATCATGTCGATCTCCATGATTTGCGCGCGAAGGTGCTGATGGAAGACCAATCGACCCTGTTCCTCGATGCCCGCACCGGAAGGTTCGACAACAAGCAGCAGCAGCTCGACCTGCACAAAGACATCTTCCTGCGCACTTCGACAGGTTACGAGGCGCGGCTGAACTCGGCTTTCGTCGACATGGGCAAGGGCACGGTCTCCTCGGATGAGCATGTCAACGTCAAGCTGACCAACGGAACGCTGACCGCGGATCGGCTGCGGATCACGGAAGGCGGCGACGTCATCCGCTTCGAAGGCAATGTGGTGATGCACCTCGACAAGTTGGACGACCCCGCCGCCGCTCAGCCTGCGCCGGCCGAGCCCGCGTCGCCAGCGAAGACACGTACGCCCCAGAACAAGTCCGCCAATTCAAAGTGATTTTCATGATCAGGTTTTTTCCGCGCAACGACGACAAGCGGCGCGTCATCCCTGGTGCGGCCGCGCTCGCCGTCGGCATCGCACTGGTCGCAACAGGTGCGGCAAGCGCGCAGAGCACGATGCAAGGCGTGCCCAACGCGATGCAGGGCTTCTCGCAGAACCGCGATCAGCCGATCCAGATCGAAGCCGCCTCGCTCGAGATGCGCGACAAGAAGAAGGAGGCGACCTTCTCCGGCAATGTGAAGGTCATCCAGGGCGACACCACCATGACCTCGAAGACGCTGGTGGTGTTTTACGATTCGGGCGGCGACAAGCCGGCCGCGCCGCAGCCTGCGGCGAAGTCGGCAAAGGGGGCGCCGATGCAGTCGGCGACGCCGGGGCCGGGGGGGAACTCCTCGATCAAGCGGCTGGAGGCGCGCGGCAATGTCGTCGTCACCCAGAAGGACCAGGTGGTGACGGGCGAGACTGCCGTGTTCGACACCAGGACCAACCTCATCACCATGCTTGGCGGCGTCGTCTTGACGCAGTGCAAGAACGTGCTGCGTGGCGACCGGCTGGCGGTCGACATGACCACCGGCGTGTCGCGTGTGGAATCCGACAGCGGCCGGGTGCAGGCGCTGCTGCCGCAGGGCGGCGGCAATGATTGCGGATCCGGAGGCGCGGCCAAGCCCAATGCGGGACCTCTGCAATTGCCTGGCGCAACTAAGCCCAAATGAGTCAGAGTAACCCAAGCCAGTCAAAGTAAATTTGAAGAATGATTTCAGACGGTTGGGTTGAGCGCTGCCGATCCGAGGTTGAAGCTTGCCCGCCGAGACTGTATCTAGCGCGAAGGGCTTTCGAAGCGGGGTCCGCCGCTCTTCGGGCGTGTTTCACTGGGCATGAGACATCCCTTCATTCATGCTGCGTCGGCGAATCCTGAGGCCGGCGCGGCAGATCGCGCGAAGACCGCGCAGGATCGTCGCGAAAGGCTAGAAGGCGGGGATGGTCGATCTCTTCAGCATGTTCCGTCGGCGCCCCGCCAAACGCGGCCGGCCAGGATTTGCGCGCCAGGACATCACCGCACTCGGTGACAGCGTCGGTGGTCTCGTGGCCAGTCCCGTACGGGACGCGCCGCCGATCGCCCGTAACCAGCCGATGCATGCACCCGATCAGTTCCAAGGCGACTATCAGGCCGAGCAGCCCCGGGCCCAGGCGGTTCACCCCGTGAGGGCCGCCGGCAGGCCCAACGGCGCGGGCGGGCCTCAGCTCTTGAAGCGGCCGGGCTTCCTGGCTGTGCATAGCGTGGAAAAGAGTTTTGGCAGCCGCCAGGTCGTGCGCGGCGTCAGCATCTATGTGCGCCGCGGCGAAGCGGTCGGCCTGCTCGGCCCCAACGGCGCCGGCAAGACCACCGTGTTCTACATGATCACCGGCCTGATCAAGGCCGATCGCGGTGCGATCGAGCTCGACGGCCACGACGTCACCAAGCTGCCGATGTATCAGCGTGCGCGGCTCGGCATCGGCTATCTGCCGCAGGAAGCCTCGATCTTCCGTGGCCTTACCGTCGAGCAGAACATCCGCGCCGTGCTCGAAGTGGTCGAGCCCTCGCGCAAGAAGCGCGAGCAGCAGCTCGACTCGCTGCTCGACGAATTCAACATCACGCGCCTGCGGAAATCGCCGTCGATCGCGCTGTCCGGCGGCGAGCGGCGCCGCGTCGAGATCGCGCGCGCGCTGGCGACGCGCCCGAACTACATGCTGCTCGACGAGCCCTTTGCCGGCATCGATCCGATCGCGGTCGGCGATATCCAGGACCTCGTCCGCCACCTCACCAACCGCGGCATCGGCGTGCTGATCACCGACCACAATGTGCGCGAGACGCTTGGCCTTACCGATCGCGCCTACATCGTCTATGCCGGTGAAATCCTCACCGAGGGGAGCCCGGATGAGATCGTCGCCGATCCGGACGTGCGCCGCCTTTACCTTGGCGAGGAATTCCGCCTCTAGCCCGTTTTTCCATTTCGTCAAGACGTGTACATCGGGCTTGGACTAGGATAAGCAAAAATCGGACCAACTTTTTGGGATCGGTTCTTGCTTCATGGCGCTTTCGCAGAGATTAGAGTTCCGGCAATCGCAGTCGCTGGTCATGACGCCGCAGTTGATGCAGGCGATCAAGCTGCTGCAATTGTCCAATCTCGATCTCACGACGTTCGTCGAAGAGGAACTCGAGCGTAACCCGCTGCTGGAACGGGCTAATGACGAGCCGCCCGCCGGCGAGGGCCCGGCCGAGACCGGGCAGTTCAACGATAGCGACGGCGGCCACAACGACGAGCCCGGCGGCGGCCCGGGCGAAGCCTTCGAGCCCGGCCAGGAAGAGTGGATGAGCAAGGATCTCGGCACCCGCGCCGAGATCGAGCAGACCATGGACACCGGTCTGGACAACGTCTTCTCCGAGGAACCCGCCGAGGCGGCTGCCCGCAACGCCCAGGATGCGGCGCCGACCACCTATACCGAATGGGGCGGCGGCGCCTCCGGTGACGAGGACTACAATCTCGAAGCCTTCGTCGCTGCCGAGATCACGCTCGGCGACCATCTCGCCGAGCAGCTCTCGGTCGCCTTCACCGGGGCCGCGCAGCGCATGATCGGCCAGTATTTGATCAACCTCGTCGACGAGGCCGGCTATCTGCCCCCGGATCTCGGCCAGGCCGCCGAACGGCTGGGCGCGTCGCAACAGGACGTCGAGAGCGTTCTTGCCGTGCTGCAGAAATTCGATCCTCCCGGCGTCTGCGCGCGCAATTTGAGCGAATGCCTGGCGATCCAGCTCCGCGAGCTCGACCGCTACGATCCCGCGATGCAGGCCCTGGTCGAGCATCTCGACCTCCTCGCCAAGCGCGACATCGGAGCCTTGCGCAAGGTCTGCGGCGTCGACGACGAGGACATTGCCGACATGATCGGCGAGATCCGCCGGCTCAATCCCAAGCCCGGCATGAAGTTCGGCTCGGCCCGGCTGCAGACCATGGTGCCCGATGTCTATGTCCGGCCGGGTCCCGACGGCGGCTGGCATGTCGAGCTCAACAGCGACACCTTGCCGCGCGTGCTGGTCAACCAGACCTACTATTCGCAGCTCTCGAAGAAGATCGGCAAGGACGGCGACAAATCCTATTTCACCGACGCGCTTCAGAACGCGACTTGGCTGGTGCGCGCGCTCGACCAGCGTGCCCGCACCATCCTGAAAGTCGCAACCGAGATCGTGCGCCAGCAGGACGGCTTCTTTACCCATGGCGTGGCGCATCTGCGACCGCTGAATCTGAAGGCCGTCGCCGACGCCATCCAGATGCATGAATCCACGGTGTCGCGCGTCACCGCCAACAAATACATGGCGACCAATCGCGGCACGTTCGAGCTGAAATATTTCTTCACGGCCTCGATCGCTTCGGCCGATGGCGGCGAGGCGCATTCGGCCGAAGCCGTGCGCCATCACATCAAGCAGCTGATCGATGCGGAGGCGCCGTCCGCGATCCTGTCCGACGACACCATCGTGGAACGCTTGCGCGGCTCGGGCATTGATATCGCCCGCCGCACGGTCGCGAAGTACCGCGAAGCCATGCGCATTCCTTCCTCGGTGCAACGCCGTCGCGACAAGCAGAGCGCTCTTGGTAACGTCCTCTCCACCGCCATGGCCGATCGCTCCCGCAATCCCGAACCGGCCTGATTGCGCCGGCGCCAAATCGCGCTACTCTCGATCTGCTATCGGGCCCAAATCCAGGCCAGGCACGAACCAAGCGAGGTTCACATGACTCTCCGCATCTCGGGAAAGAGCGTCAATGTCGGCGAGGCCCTGCGCGGCCGCGTCACCGACCGGACTGAAGAGGTTCTGCGCAAATATTTCGACGGCAATTACTCCGGTCACATCACGCTGAGCAAGGACGGCTTCGGCTTCCGCACCGACTGTGCGCTGCATCTTGATTCGGGAATTACGCTCGAGGCCGATTCGAACGCACCGGACGCTTATGCCAGTGCCGACCAGGCGCTGCTGATGATCGAGAAGCGGCTCAAGCGCTACAAGAGCCGGCTCAAGGACCGCTCCGCCCGCAAGGCCCATGTCGCCTCCGCGGCGCTGGCCGCCATGGATGCCACCAGCTATGTGCTGGAGGCACCGGGCGAGGGTGAGGACGAGGACGAGATCACCGGCTACAGCCCCGTCATCATCGCCGAGGCCACCACCTCGCTGAAGCCGCTGTCCGTCAGCGAAGCGGTCATGGAACTCGACCTCAGCGGGGCGCCTTGCCTGGTGTTTCAGCACGGTTCCTCGGGTCGGGTGAACATCATTTACCGCCGGGCGGACGGCAATGTCGGCTGGATCGACCCCCCGGGCACCAAGGCGGACGGCAAGGACGGCAAGGCCTGAGGCTGTCGGGCGACGCCCCTGGGGCTCCGCGCCGGGGCCCCTTTCGGCCTTAACAATGACCGGGGCAAAGCTGCACGCGGGAGTTGGCACCGGGATTGCGTTGGAGTAGAAGCCCCCCACATCAGGGGCGAGCTAAGTCCGCTTCCTGCTTCAACTTCTCGACGTCGGCCCGCCCAGGTTCTTTGTCCAGGCTGGCCAATTCGGAACCTGACGTTTTCATTCACCTCGGAAGACTTCCATGCCGATTACCGATCTGGTCGCGCCCGAGGCGATTCTCCCGGCATTGAAGGTCAACAGCAAGAAGCAGGCGCTTCAGGAACTCGCGGCCAAGGCCGCCGAGCTGACCGGGCAGAACGAGCGTTCCGTGTTCGAGGTGCTCCTGCAACGCGAGAAGCTCGGCACCACCGCGGTCGGCTACGGCGTCGCCATCCCCCACGGCAAGCTGCCCAAGCTGGAAAAGATTTTCGGCCTGTTCGCGCGCCTCGATCGTCCGATCGATTTCGAATCGATGGACGGCCAGCCGGTCGATCTCGTCTTCCTGCTGCTCGCCCCCGAAGGCGCCGGCGCCGATCATCTCAAGGCACTGGCCCGCATCGCCCGCCTGCTGCGCGATCAGGATATCGCGAAAAAACTCCGCGCCTCGCGCGACGCCCAGGCGATCTATTCGGTGCTCGCGCTGCCGCCGGCGACCGCGGCGTAAGCGTCTCCGCTTCCGGGACACGAGTGCTAGGCACGCCTTAGCTTCACACTCCGTCATTGCGAGGAGCAAAGCGACGAAGCAATCCAGAATGTCTCCGCGGAGAGATTCTGGATTGCTTCGCTTCGCTCGCAATGACGTGGAGATTGCAGCGATCCGTCGTCGAAATAAAAACGGGCACGCCTCCCTTCGAAGGCATGCCCGCTTAGAACTCTATTCGTGCGACGTGCGCGTTCTCAGTGCACGCTCACCGCTTGCAGCTCGTTGCTCCAGGCGTTGGCGATCGCGGCTTCGCGGCTGTCGGTCAGCATGATCGGCGTGCCGTCGGCGGCGTGGAGCGCGAAGAGCTTGAGGCCCGGCGCGATCTTCGGCGCTTCGGGAAACAGGCCCGGCACATCCTCGGAGCGGATCTGCTTCACATAGGCGATATGGCCTTCGCCGAGGGTTGCCAGCGTCTCTGGCGAGACGTTCTTGGCTTCGTATTCGAACGCAACGTGACCTTCACTCATGGTCTCGACTCCTTCACAGAAACTAAGCGGTCGAGTCCGCTACTCGTTCCATTATTCGTGCTCATTGATAGCGATTGTCTTAACGATCCTCTCCGGTTCCGGTCGGGCAAGATCGATCGCCAGCAATCCGTTCTTCAGATCCGCACCCAGCACCAGCATCCCCTCCGCCAGCACGAAAGTGCGCTGGAAGTGGCGCGCGGCGATGCCGCGATGAATGTATTGCCGGGTCTTGTCGTCCTGCTGCCGTCCGCGAATGACGAGCTGGTTTTCTTCAATGGTTACATCGAGTTGGTCGCGGGTGAATCCGGCGACCGCCAGCGTGATTCGCAAACGCTCGGGCTGGCCCTCCGATCGGTCGCACCTCTCGATGTTGTAGGGAGGGTAACCGTCGGCGCCTTTGACGACCCGATCGAGCACGCGCTCGATCTCGTCGAAGCCCAGAAGGAACGGACTGGAAAGCGTGGGAACACGAGACATAGTTTACAAAGTCCTCTCGAAGCGACTTTGGTGCATCAGGGCCCGTACAGGCGCCCCTTGACCAGCAATATGGGCATATCCGCGTGTGGGTTCAAGGACGTAGCGGAGGCTGTGGATTGCCAGCTCACCCACTCTGCCATGCACGAAGGCTGACTTATCGTCATGGCGCGAAACGCCTGCGACAAGCCCGGCACGACGAAATCGCGGCGCGATTTTTCTCAACGAAAACAGACCCCCCCTTCTACTGTGCATGGGGTTGTTTTCGCGGTTTTTAATCGACGGCCCGCGGAACCGGGTCAGGCCTCGATCCGCGTCCGGCCGTCGCCGCTGAAAAGATGCAGCTTTTGGCGCATTGCTGCGACGCGGATCTTCTCGCCGATCGGCGGCGCCTCTGAGCCGGGAATGCGGACGATGACCTCGCCAGGGGGCAGCTCGCCGGGGTTGGCGGCGATGCGCTGCTCGTCCTGGGCCCGCGTGCCGTAGACGAAGGTTTCGGCGCCGACGCGCTCGATCGCTTCCACGGTCAGCGGCAACACGACGCCGTCGGCGGGGGTCTGGTCGGTGATGACGAAATCCTCCGGGCGAATGCCGAGGATTCCGGCGTCAGCCGCGCCGCTGCCGGCGAGCTGCGACCGGATCTCCTCGGGCCGCGTCGACATCAGATTCATCGGCGGCGCGCCGATGAAGGAGGCGACGAAAGTCGTCGCCGGCTTCTCGTAGATCGCCAAGGGATTGCCGACCTGCTCGACCTGGCCGCCGTTCATCACCACGAGAATGTCGGCAAGCGTCATCGCCTCCAGCTGGTCGTGGGTGACGTAGATCGACGTGGTGTTGAGCCGGCGCTGCAATTTGCGGATCTCGACCCGCATCGCGATGCGGAGTTTGGCGTCGAGGTTGGACAGCGGCTCGTCGAACAGAAACACTTTCGGCTGGCGCACGATGGCGCGGCCCATGGCGACGCGCTGGCGCTGGCCGCCGGAGAGCTGGCGCGGCTTGCGCTCCAGCATCGAGGTGAGCTCGAGCACGCGCGCGGCTTCGTCGACGCGGGTCTTGACCTCGGCCTCCTTCATGCCGCGGTTGCGCAGGCCATAGGCCATGTTGTTGAAGACGCTCATATGCGGATAGAGCGCGTAGTTCTGGAACACCATCGCGATGTCGCGGTCGGCGGGCTCGATCTGGTTGACGATGCGGCCGCCGATGTCGATCTCGCCGCCGGTGACGGTCTCGAGGCCCGCGACCATGCGCAGCAATGTCGACTTGCCGCAGCCGGAGGGACCGACCAGCACGCAGAATTGTCCGTCGCCGACATCGACATTGACGCCCTTGATGGCCTCGAAGCCGCCGGGATAGGTCTTGCGGACGTTGCGCAGGGTGACGTTAGCCATGGGATTTACTTTTCCGTCTCCACGAGTCCGCGCACGAACAGTTTCTGCATCACGACGACGACGAACACCGGCGGCAGCATCGCGAGCACGGCGGTCGCCATCACGATCGGCCATTCGGTCAGCGCGTCGGTGGTGGTGATCATCTTGCGGATGCCGACCTGGATGGTCTGCATGTCGTCGCGGGTGGTGATCAGCAGCGGCCAGAGATACTGATTCCAGCCGAGGATGAAGAGGATCACGAACAGCGCCGCCATGTTGGTGCGCGACAGCGGCAGCAGCGTATCCCAAAAGAAGCGCAGGGGACCGGCGCCGTCGATGCGCGAGGCCTCCAGCAGCTCGTCCGGCACGGTCATGAAGAATTGGCGGAACAGCAGCGTCGCGGTGGCCGAGGCGATCAGCGGCAGCGACAGGCCCGCATAGCTGTCGAGCATGTGCAGATCCGCGACGATCTTGTAGGTCGGATAGATGCGCACCTCGACCGGCAGCATCAGGGTGATGAAGATGATCCAGAAGATCGGCATCCGGAACGGAAAGCGAAAATAGACGATCGCATAGGCCGAGATGATCGAGATCGCGATCTTGCCGACCGCGATCAGCAGCGCCATCACCAGCGAGTTCAGCATCATGTTGCCGACGGGCTCGCGGGTCGAGCCGCTCGTGCCGACGAAAATGGTCTGGTAGTAGACCTCGAAGAAATGACCGCCCGGCAGCAGCGACATCTGCCCGTTGGCGATCAGCGCGTTGTCCTGGGTCGAGGCAACGAACGCGATGTAGACCGGGAAGGCGACGATCGCGATCCCGATCCAGAGGATGATATGGGCGATGTAGCGCCGGAAGCCCTCTTCCTCGACCATCAGTAGGTCACCTTGCGTTCGACGAACCGGAACTGGATTCCGGTGAGCACGATGACCATGACCATCAGGATCACCGACTGCGCCGCCGAGCTGCCGAGATTGCCGCCGAGCAAGCCGTCGGAATAGACCTTGTAGACCAGCGTGACCGTCGACGTTCCCGGACCGCCGCGGGTCATGGTGTCGATGATGCCGAACGTGTCGAAGAAGGCGTAGACGATGTTGACCACCAGCAGGAAGAAGATGGTCGGGGACAGCAGCGGGAAGGTCACGGTCCAGAACCGCCGCATCGGACGGGCGCCGTCGATCGCGGCGGCCTCGAACACGCTCTTCGGGATCGCCTGCAGGCCGGCGAGGAAGAACAGGAAATTATAGGAGATCTGTTTCCAGGCGGCGGCGAGGATGATCAACGCCGCGGCCTGGTCGCCATCGAGCAGCGGATTCCAGTCGATGCCCATGTTGCGTAGATAGCGCGAGAGCACGCCGAGCGAGGGATGCAGCATGAAGATCCAGAGCACGCCAACCACGGGCGGCGCCACCGCATAGGGCCAGATCAGGAGCGTGCGGTAGAGCATCGAGCCACGCAGCGGCTTGTCCGCCATCACGGCGAGCAGCAGCGCGAAGGACAGCGACGAGACGGCGATGGCGAATGAGAACAAGAACGTTCGGACGATCGCCTCGAAATAGGCTGCGTCCTTGAACAGCTCGACGTAATTCTCGAACCAGACAAAGGTGGTCGACAGACCGAACGCATCCTGGAGCAGGAAGGACTGGATCACCGCCTGCAGGGCCGGCCAATAGAAGAAAATCAGGACGATCGCGAGCTGCGGCGCAACCAGCGCGTACGGCAACAGCCTTGACTGGAAAATGGCTTGCTTTTGCATGATGCCAGCAGAGCGGCAGGCCGGGTCGCGGCCTGCCGCTCATTGCCTCACTTGACGGCGGTCTTTTCGAACTGCCGCAGCATCGTGTTGCCGCGCTCGACGGCGGCATCCAGCGCCTGCTTGGCGGTCTTCTTGCCGGCCAGCGCCTGCTCGATCTCTTCCGACCAGACGTCACGCAGCTGAACCATGTTGCCGAGGCGCAGACCGCGCGAATTCTCGGTCGGCTCCTTGTTGGTCAGCTCGAGCAGCGGGGTTTCGAGATAGGGCTGATCCTTGTAGAAGCCCTCGGCCTTGGCCTTCTCATAAGCAGCCTTGGTGATCGGCAGATAGCCCGAGGCCTTGTGGATATAGACCTGGCGATCGGTGTCCGAGAGGAAGGTCAGGAACTTCGCGACGCCCTTGTATTCCTCGGCCGACTTGCCGCCCATCACCCACAGCGAAGCGCCGCCGATGATCGAGTTCTGCGGTGCGCCCTTGACGTCCGGATAATACGGCATCGGCACGGCGGTGAAGGCGAACTTGGCCTGCGCCTTGACGTTACCGAAGAACGCCGACGAGGTCAGGTAGATCGGGCACTCGCCGGAGGTGAAGCGACCCTCGCCGGTGTTGGTGCGGCCGGCGTAATCATACGTCTTGGTCTTCTGCAGCTCGACCAGGGTTTCGAGATGCTTGACCTGAAGCGGTCCGTTGAACTCGAGCACGGTGTCGAAGCCGTCGAGGCCATTGGCCTTGCTGGCGAGCGGCACGTTGTGCCAGGCGGAGAGCTGCTCGAGATTGACCCAGGTGACCCAGGAACCGGAGAAGCCGCAGGTGTCATGACCGGCAGCCTTCAGCTTCTTGGCAGCCTCGAACGTTTCGGGCCAGGTCTTCGGGATCTCGACGTTCGCCTTCTTCAGCTCGTCGAGGTTCACCCACATCACGGTCGAGGACGAGTTGAAGGGGAAGGACAGCATTTCGCCCTTCGACGTCGAATAGTAGCCGGTGATGGCGGGCAGGTAGATCTTGGGATCGAACTTCTCGCCGGCGTCGGCCATCAGCTTGTAGACGGGCTTCACGGCGCCGGTCGCGGCCATCATGGTCGCGGTGCCGACTTCGAACACCTGCATGATGTGCGGGGCGTTGCCGGCGCGGAATGCCGCGATGCCGGCGTTCATCGTATCGGGATAGTTGCCCTTGTAGGTCGGGATCACCTTGTAGTCGCTCTGCGACGCGTTGAAGTCGGTGGCGAGCTTGACGATGACGTCGTTGTTGGCGCCGGTCATCGCGTGCCACCACTGGATTTCGGTCGCGGCCAAGGCCGGCGAGGCCGAGAGTCCAACCGTGAGTGCAATAGCGGCAGCCGCTCCAAAGTGTCGAAGAGCCATCAAGTAAACCTCCCTTGGCCGTCAAAAAGATCGCTTGCGCTAGCAGCGCCATATGACGTTCACATGACTGTGTAAGCGGCCGAAACGAAAGCGGCAAGCGCGGCAAAAGGGAAGCCGTCAAATAGGCGAATGCCGCGCGCGCAGCGTCCTCCGTTCGCGGTGCACAGAGCGCCCGCGCCGCAGTGCGGCATTGCCGTCGGATTTGGAGGGGAGGGCCCTACCGCTTGCGCTCGGGTCCGCAGACCGTGCCCTGCTCGACCATCGCGTCGATCTCGGACCTGGAGTAGCCGAACTCGCCCAGCACCTCGGCGGCGTGCTCGCTGAATTTCGGCGGCAGGCGACGCAGGCTCGGCTTGCTGCGATCGAGCCGGATCGGCGACGCCACGCCCTTGTACCAGTCCTTCTCGATAATATCGCCGCGCGCGATTGTGTGCGGGTTGGTCAACGCCTGGTCGATCTTCTGCACGGGCCCTTCGGGCAGGCCGGCGGCAAGCAGGCGATTGCACAGCGGCTCGGCCTCGTGCTGGCTGAACACGGCGGCGAGTTCGGCGCGCAACGCTTCGCGATTGGCGATGCGATCCTTGTTGCGCGCAAAGCGCGGATCGGTGCCGAGCTCGGGCTTGCCGATCTCCTTGGCGAGCTTGCGGAAGGTGCCGTCGTTGCCGACGCCGATGAAGATATTGTCGGTCTTGGTCGGGAAGATCGCATAGGGCACGAGGTTGGGATGCTCGTTGCCGGTGAGCGACGGCGGCTTGCCATGCATGAAATAATTCGCGGTGTGCGGATGCATGATGGCGAGACCGGTCTCGTACAGCGTGGTTTCCAAGAACTGGCCCTGGCCCGAGCGTTGCCGCTCCGCCAGCGCCATCAAGATGCCGATCGCCGCATAGAGGCCGGTGCCGATATCGACCAGCGGCACGCCGATCCGCATCGGTCCGCTCTCGGGCGAGCCGGTCGCCGCGATCATGCCGGTCATGGCCTGGATGATGGCGTCATAGCCGGGATTGCCGCCGCGCGGGCCGTCGGCGCCGAAGCCGCAGATCCGGCAATGCACGAGGCGCGGGAATTTTTCGCGCAACACCTCGTTGCCGATGCCCCATTTCTCCAGCGTGCCCGGCTTGAAGTTCTCGATCAGGACGTCGGCGCTCTCCAGCATCTTGAGCAGCACGGTCCGGCCGCCCTCGGAGGCGAGGTCGAGGCCGATCGAGCGCTTGTTGCGGTTGATGCCGATGAAATAGGCCGCGTCTTCCTCGTGGAAGGGAGGGCCCCAGTCGCGCACCTCGTCGCCTGCGGGCGGCTCGACCTTGATCACGTCGGCGCCATGGTCGGCGAGGATCTGGGTGCAATAGGGACCGCCGAGCACGCGCGTGAGATCGATGACGCGCAGGCCGCTCATTGCGCCCGTGGCAGCTCCAGAACTGACGGCTTCAGTCATGCCTTCGCGTCCCCTGTGTCGATGTGATCACAGGCCTAACGAGGTTCGTCCGAGCCGGCAATGGCTTCCCGGGTAGAGGGTCATGCAGCGGGTGGCCGCAATCCCGCGGGATGGCAAATCAAGGGAAGCGGCCGGCCCGAGGGGATCCCGGGCCAACCGCTTCGCGTAACTGATCAGACGACCGTCAGGCGAACGTCGACATTGCCGCGCGTCGCGTTGGAATACGGGCACACCTGGTGCGCCTTCTCGACCAGCGCCTCGGCTTCCGCGCGGGCGAGGCCCGGCAGCGAGACGGCAAGGTCGATATCGAGACCGAATCCGCCGGCCGCGCGCGGGCCGATACCGACGGTGGAGGTCACGGAGGCGTCGGCCGGAACCTTCGGCCCGCCCTGCGAGGATACGAACTTCATCGCGCCGATGAAGCAAGCGGCATAGCCCGCCGCAAACAGCTGCTCGGGATTGTTGCCGGCGCCGCCTCCGCCGCCGAGCTCCTTCGGCGTGGTGAGCTTGACGTCGAGCGCGCCGTCGAGGGTCGCAGCATGGCCGTCGCGGCCGCCGGTGGCCTTTGCGCTGGTCTTGTAGAGGACATTCACTGACATTTTGGTCTCCCTGTGTTTCGGGTGGGGCGCGATCCTTATCGCAAACAATTAGATTGCGCACAATTGAAATTATGGCGTCTCACATTTAATTGTTCGCAATTGAATGTGGCGCCGGCCGGCCCCAGAATGGAGCTGGTCCTGTGAGATTCTCGATGCCCCGGAAACATTCAGCAGCCGACGCGCCGCTGCGCCTCGACAACCAGATCTGCTTCGCGGTCTATTCGGCCGCGCATGCCTTCAACCGCGTCTACAAGCCGCTGCTGGACCGGCTCGGCCTGACCTATCCGCAATATCTGGTGATGCTGGTGCTGTGGGAGCGCGACGACGTGCCGGTCAAAAGCATCGGCGAAAAGCTGCACCTGGATTCGGGCACGCTGACGCCGCTGCTCAAGCGCCTCGAGGCAGCCCACCTCGTCAAGCGCACGCGCTCGAGCGAAGACGAGCGTCAGGTGCTGATCGCATTGACCGCGCAGGGCCAGGCCCTGAAGGACAAGGCCCGCGCCGTGCCGCAATCGATCCTGGCGGCGTCGGATTGCTCGGTCGCGGAACTGGTCGCGATGAAGGACGAGATTGTGGCGTTGCGCGATCGGTTGAATGCGGTGATAGGGGAGTAGGGGGAGTTCGGCCCTCAAAAATGTTTCTTCGCGAACGCGCGCCCAGAGCCAGATTTGAGATAGCGCTCGAACGCGAGGGCGCGCGCGGCGTCATCGAACGCGAAATAGGTGCGAATTCGCCAAGGTCCATATTTTGAGGTGTGCGGCACCTCGCCAGCGTTATGTTTCGTCAAACGAGCCCGCAGGTCGTCGGTGATGCCGACATAGAAGTGCTCGTGGTCGAGACTTTCGAGAATGTAGACGTATTTCATGGCCCATACCCCCCAACGAGGACAGGATACAAAACCAGTCTATCGACGCGATTGGGAATTTGCCCAGGCCCGCCTCCGCCCTTGCGGGCTATGGCGGGGCAGCCTTCGCTACGAGGGGGCTTGCCTAGCCGAAGCAGGCGCAGCCTGCGAAGGCTGGTGGAGCCAGGCGGGATCGAACCGCCGACCTCTTGCATGCCATGCAAGCGCTCTCCCAGCTGAGCTATGGCCCCTTAACCGTCCGACGCGCCTTGGGCGACGCGTCGGGAAAGACCCAGAACCACAGTTCTGGAATTATCTCAAGTCTCTTCGTCACCGCCGACATCACCAATGATGTCGGTGACGTCCTCATCGCCCTCTTCGTCGTCGGCGATAAAGGTCGAATCATCGTCGTCGTCGTCCTCGATGGTCTCATCGACTTCGATGTCGTCCTCGGATTCGGGCACAACGGCCTTGACCTTGCCGGTGTTCTCCTCGGCATCGGCCTCCTCGAGCGAGACCTCCTCGACCTCCGCCGGCTCCGGCGTGGCGTCGGCGGCAGCGGCTGCGTGGCGAGCTTCGGCGCCACGGGGCGCGCGAGCCGGCGCGATGGGCGCGATCGGCACGACTTCACCGGTATAGGGCGAGATCACCGGATTCTTGTTGAGGTCATAGAACTTTTTGCCCGTGGTCGGGCAAATACGTTTAGTTCCGAGTTCGGACTTGGCCACGGCAGAGGAATCCTGGAAATGTCTGAAAAGCGGTGCTTCACTTGGCTAGTTGGCGGCCCGCTGTCAATAGCGCATTGCGGGAGAACGACATGCCCGTGACGGCGGGGAGACCATGTGGTACCTGCCCCGCGAGTCCCGCAGGGACGTCTCGTGCCTATCCAAGGACACAAACTTGACCGATTCCGACAAGCCGACGCCGCTTCAGTCGCGCGCCAGCGGTCCCCTGACCGGGAAAGTACGGGTGCCCGGAGACAAGTCGATCTCCCACCGCGCCCTCATCCTCGGCGCGCTCGCGGTGGGAGAGACGCGGATTTCGGGCCTCCTGGAGGGCGAAGACGTCCTTAACACCGCCAAATCCATGCAGGCGCTTGGCGCCAGGGTCGAGCGCACCGGAGATTTCGCCTGGAAGGTGAACGGCGTGGGTGTCGCGGGCTTCGCGGAGCCCAAAGCGCCGCTGGATTTCGGCAACTCCGGCACCGGCTGCCGGCTCGTCATGGGCGCCGTCGCGGGCTGCCCGATCTCTGCGATTTTCGACGGCGATGCCTCGCTGCGGAGCCGGCCCATGCGCCGGATTCTGGACCCTCTGGAAAAGATGGGTGCGAAGGTCGTCTCCGGCGGCGAGGGCGGCCGTTTGCCGCTGACTGTCCAGGGTGCGCGCGATCCGCTCCCGATTACATACAAGACGCCTGTCGCCTCGGCCCAGATCAAATCCGCCGTGCTGCTCGCGGGCCTGGCCGCGCCCGGCATCACCACGGTCATCGAGACCGAGGCCAGTCGCGACCACACCGAGCTGATGCTCAAGCATTTCGGCGCCGAGATCACCTCGGTGCAGGAAGGTCAGCACGGCCGCCGTATCACGCTCGTGGGCCAGCCTGAGTTGCATGGCGCCAATGTCATCGTGCCCGCCGATCCCTCGTCGGCGGCGTTCCCCATGGTTGCTGCGCTGATCGTCGAAGGCTCCGAAATCGTCCTGTCCGATGTCATGACCAATCCGCTGCGGACCGGTCTTTTCACCACGCTGCGCGAAATGGGTGCCTCGATCGAGGAAAGCGAAGTTCGCGGCGACGCCGGCGAGCCGATGGCGAAGCTGCGCGTACGCGCCTCGAAACTGCGCGGTGTCGAGGTGCCGCCAGAGCGCGCACCGTCGATGATCGACGAATATCTGGTGCTGGCGGTGGCGGCCGCCTACGCCGAGGGCACGACCATCATGCGCGGCCTCCAGGAGCTGCGCGTCAAGGAATCCGACCGTCTCGAAGCTACTGCCGCGATGCTCCGGGTCAACGGCGTCAAGGTCGAGGTCTCCGGCGATGATTTGATCGTCGAAGGCCGCGGCCATGTGCCCGGCGGCGGCGTTGTGGCCACCCACATGGACCATCGCATCGCGATGTCCGCGCTGGTGATGGGCTGCGCCTCTGACCAGCCCGTGACCGTCGATGACACCGCCTTCATCGCCACCAGTTTTCCGGATTTCATCCCGATGATGCGTTCGCTTGGGGCCGAGTTTTCATGATCATCGCTATCGACGGGCCCGCGGCGTCGGGCAAGGGCACGCTCGGCAAGCGTCTTGCCCATCATTACGGCTACCGTCATCTTGATACCGGCGTGATCTATCGCGCGGTGGCCTATTCCCTGATGCAGTCCGGGCATGATCTCCGGGACGAGGCGGCGGCGGTCGCCGCGGCGCTGGAACTCGATCCCGAAAAGTTCGGCAATCCCGCCCTGAAGACCCAGAAGGCCGGCGAGGGCGCCTCCATCGTCTCGGCGATCCCCAGGGTGCGCGAGGCCCTGGTCAGTTTTCAGCGGCAATTCGCCGCCGACCCGCCCGGCGCCGTGCTCGATGGCCGGGATATTGGAACCGTGATCTGCCCCCATGCCGACGTGAAAATCTTCGTCGTCGCCGACCCCAAGGTCCGCGCCCGCCGCCGGACCATGGAGGCCAAGGCGCGGGGCGAGGAGGCTGACGAGGCGGCCGTGCTCGCCGACATCATCCAGCGCGACGAACGCGACAAGAACCGGGCGATCGCGCCCCTGAAGCCGGCCGCGGATGCTTACTTGCTAGATAACTCCCAACTGGATATAGAAGGCGGCGTCCGGGCCGCCATCGACATTATCGAGGCCGTCCGAGCGGGCCGGTCGCGGGGTTAAGCCGCTGCCGTCATTGGAGGAAGCGCCCGCTCCCGCTCTTTGAGGTCGATACTCTCGGTCCCTGCTTGGGGCCGACGCGATCCAGGCTCCGGACAAAAGATTTCCACGTATCGAACGCGCGGGCCTCAGCCGGCCCGCTCCCGCTGTTCCGCCTCCAGGTCGGAGCAGCGAGCGGTCGCTCGAAGGTTCTGCGGACCTTCCGACACTGCGCGTACGATGCGCCCAAGAACCCAACGGCCGGCACGACATCCGCAACTGGAGAACAAATGGCTTCGACTTCTGCTGATACCTATAGCCCGTCGCGCGACGATTTCGCCGCGATGCTCGACGAGTCCTTCGCAGGCGGCAACCTGCAGGAAAGCTCCGTCATCAAGGGCAAGGTTGTTGCAATCGAAAAGGACATGGCCGTCATCGACGTCGGCCTGAAGACCGAGGGCCGCGTTGCCCTGCGCGAATTTTCCGGCCCCGGCCGTGACAGCGAGCTCAAGGTCGGCGACGAGGTGGAAGTGTTCCTCGACCGGATCGAGAACGCCCTCGGCGAAGCCGTGCTGTCGCGCGACAAGGCGCGCCGCGAAGAGAGCTGGGGCAAGCTCGAGAAGGCCTTCCAGAACAACGAGAAGGTCAACGGCGTCATCTTCAACCAGGTCAAGGGCGGCTTCACCGTCGACCTCGACGGTGCCGTGGCCTTCCTGCCGCGTTCGCAGGTCGACATCCGTCCGATCCGCGACGTTGCGCCGCTGATGAACAACTCGCAGCCGTTCCAGATCCTCAAGATGGACCGTCGCCGCGGCAACATCGTCGTGTCCCGCCGCACGGTTCTCGAAGAGACCCGCGCCGAGCAGCGTCAGGAGCTGGTGCAGAACCTCGAAGAGGGTCAGGTCATCGACGGCGTGGTCAAGAACATCACCGATTACGGTGCGTTCGTTGATCTCGGCGGCATCGACGGTCTGCTGCACGTCACCGATATCGCGTGGCGCCGCGTCAACCATCCGACCGAGGTGCTCTCGATCGGCCAGACCGTGAAGGTCAAGATCATCAAGATCAACCACGAGACGCACCGCATCTCGTTGGGCATGAAGCAGCTGTTGGACGATCCGTGGCAGGGCATCGAAGCCAAGTACCCGCTGGGTGCCCGCTTCACCGGTCGCGTCACCAACATCACCGACTACGGCGCGTTCGTCGAGCTCGAGCCGGGCATCGAAGGCCTGATCCACGTCTCCGAGATGTCGTGGACCAAGAAGAACATGCACCCCGGCAAGATCGTTTCGACCTCGCAGGAAGTCGAAGTGCAGGTGCTGGAAGTCGATTCCGTCAAGCGCCGCATCTCGCTCGGCCTCAAGCAGACCATGCGCAACCCGTGGGAGGTCTTCGTCGAAGGTCACCCGACCGGTTCGACGGTCGAAGGCGAGGTCAAGAACAAGACCGAGTTTGGTCTGTTCCTGGGCCTCGAGGGCGACGTCGACGGCATGGTCCATCTCTCCGACCTCGACTGGAAGCAGCCGGGCGAGCAGGTGATCGACAACTACAAGAAGGGCGACATGGTCAAGGCCGTGGTGCTCGATGTGGACGTCGAGAAGGAGCGCATTTCTCTTGGAATCAAACAGCTTGAAGGCGACCCCTTCGCCGAGCCGGGCGATGTCAAGAAGGGCGCGGTCGTGACCTGCGAAGTGATCGAAGTGAAGGAGAGCGGCATCGAGGTGAAGATCACCGGTACCGACTTCACCACGTTCGTGAAGCGCTCGGAGCTCGCCCGTGACCGCAACGATCAGCGCGCCGAACGCTTCGCTGTCGGCGAGAAGGTCGATGCCCGCGTGATCCAGTTCGACAAGAAGGCCCGCAAGGTCCAGGTGTCGATCAAGGCGCTCGAAGTCGCCGAAGAGAAGGAAGCCATCGCGCAATACGGCTCCTCCGATTCGGGAGCGACGCTCGGCGACATCCTCGGCACCGCGCTCAAGAACCGCGACACCAAGTAAGCGAAACGCAGGTTTCACTGCATCAAAGCCCTGGCGCGAGCCGGGGCTTTTTTGTTGCTATCGTGGGGGGGGGGGGGGGGGGGGGGGGGGGGGGGGGGGGGGGGGGGGGGGGGGGGGGGGGCGGGCCGGGGGGGGGGGGGGGGGGGGGGGGGGGGGGGGGGGGGGGGGGGGGGGGGGGGGGGGGGGGGGGGGGGGGGGG
>NZ_JBVVPR010000048.1:0-53456 GCF_055811835.1 Bradyrhizobium sp. WSM4874 | reverse complement strand
CCCCCCCCCCCCCCCCCCCCCCCCCCCCCCCCCCCCCCCCCCCCCCCCCCCCCCCCCCCCCCCCCCCCCCCCCCACAACCCCCCCCCCCCCCCCCCCCCCCCCCCCCCCCCCCCCCCCGGCTGGTCAAACCTTGCTAGCCAAAACTAGTAGCAAGTCGAAAGGTTACCTTGGCCGCCCTGCGCGGACTGGTATGGGCCGCCGCAACGGTGATACGGGCGCGGACCGATATACGAGTCGCCGCCGTAATAGACCGGACCGTCGTCGTAGTAGACCGGGCCGCCGCCGTAATAGGCAGGAGCATCATAAGCGTAGGCGTCACGGGTCGCTGCGATTGCGAGGCCGGTGCCGATAGCACCGGCAATGGCTGCGCCGGCAAAGGCCGCGCCGCCGCCACCATGCCAATGACGGCCGCCCGCGTATGAAGCGGTCGGAGCCATTGCGGTCAGCGCCAGCACCGCGGTGGTAGCGAGAACGGCCTTACGGCCGGCAAATCCCGAAAATCTATCAAACATGTCCTGGACCCTCCTTGGGACCTCGAATGGTGCCTGATGACAGGCTCGTGTCTCTCAAACACCCGCATCCCATGTTGGGTTCCCCTACCCAACACAAGCTGGACGGGGTTGCGTGATCGTGACGCAACCGCCGCTCATCCGCCGTTCATATTGGCGCAAACAGACTGCTATGCCCGCCGGCGCTGCGAGCGTCACGAAACCACAACAATGCGGGACCGGCGCGACTGATGTTCGGATTCAGGACCATTGCCCTTCGCTGCCTGCTCGCCGCTGCAATCTCGCTTGCCGCGCTGACGGTGCGCGATGTCTCGGCGGCCGAAACCGCCGTGCCTTCCATTGCGATCCACTTCACCTTCGACCGCCCGATCGATGCGAGCATGGCGCCGTTCTTTCTTGCCGCAAAGGACGGCAGCTTCGGCGCCGAACGTCTCAACGTCTCCTTCAGCAGCGCGGCCGGATCGCCAGAGGCGCTTGCGCGCGTCGCCAAGGGCGACAGCGAGCTCGCGCTGGTCGACATCAACGAATTGATCCGTTTCCGCGACAAGGATGCGGCACCGGTCAAGGCGGTGTTCGTGCTGTTCAACCGCGCGCCCTACGCGATCATCGCCCGCAGGAGCCGTGGTATCCACCTCCTGCCCGACCTGGACGGCAAGACCGTCGGCGTTGCCGATAGCGATCTGTCGATGCGGCTGTGGCCGGCGCTGGCGCAGCAGAACGGCATCGACACGAATCACGTGAAATTCCACAAGATAAGCGCCGCGGTGCGCGAGCCAATCCTCTCCGCGGGACAGGTCGATGCCGTCGCCGGCTTCAGCTATCTCTCGGCAGTGAACCTGCGCGACCGCGGCGTGCCAGGCGGCGATCTCGTCGTGCTTCGCTATGCCGATTATGGTTGCGAGGCCTACGGCTTTGCCGTCGTGGTCAACCCGGCTTTCGCCGCGGCCAAGCCGGACACCGTGAAGGGATTCGTCCGCGCATTGATCGCCGGCATCAACGCGACCGTTAAGGACCCGGCGCGCGCGGCGGGCGAGGCTGCGAGCCGCATCGAGGACGGCGACCGCGATCTTGAGCTGGAGCGCCTGCGCACCGTCCTGGTCGACAACATCCTGACTGACGAGGTCCGTCGCAACGGCCTCGGCGACATCGACCCGGCGCGCATGGATCGCTCGATCGACCAGATCGGGCAGGATTTCAAATTCCGCAAACGGCCGGCGGCGGGCGACATCTTCGACGGCGGGTTCTTGCCGCCAGTCGCAGGGCGGTTGATCAACTGAGCAAAACCGACAGCTTCCGCTATATCTCGCAGCCGATCCCTGATTAGAGTATGGGCTCACTCCGTTCTATCCGCCCGAGCTCCTCGCCCATGCCCATTCTTCGCCTCTACACCCGCGTTCTCGAGCTGCTCGGCAAGGAGGCACGGCTGGGCTGGCTGCTCGCGATCGTCAATCTCCTGCTTGCGGGCTCGCAATTCGCCGAACCAGTGCTGTTCGGCCGGATCGTCGATGTGCTCTCCGGCAAGACTGTCGCAGGCTCCAACTCGGCCTGGCCATTCCTGGTTGCCTGGGTCGCGTTCGGGCTGTTCACCATTGCCTGCAGCGCGCTCGTGGCTTTGCAGGCCGACCGGCTCTCCCACCGCCAGCGGCAGGCGGTCCTGACGGACTATTTCGAGCACATCCTGCAACTGCCGCTGACCTTCCACTCCGGCACCCATTCGGGCCGGCTGATGAAGGTCATGCTCAACGGCACCGATGCACTATGGCGGCTGTGGCTGGGCTTCTTCCGCGAGCATTTTGCCGCCATCCTCTCGGTCGTGGTGCTGCTGCCGCTGTCGCTCTACTTGAACTGGCGGCTTGCAATCCTGCTGTTCGTGCTCTGCATCGTCTTCACCGCGCTGACCACCTTCGTGGTGCGCAGAACCTTCGGCATGCAGATGGAGGTGGAGGAGCACTACAGCGAGCTCTCCGCGCGCGCTTCCGACGCGCTTGGCAACGTCGCGCTGGTACAGAGTTTCGTCCGCGTCGAGTCCGAGGTGAAGGGCCTGCGCTCCGTCGCCGACCAGTTGCTAGCGGCGCAAATGCCTGTGCTGTCGTGGTGGGCACTCGTCACCGTCATCACGCGCGCCTCCACTACGATCACGGTGCTCGCGATCTTCACTTTCGGCATCGCGCTGCACGACCAGGGGCTGACCTCGGTCGGCGAGATCGTGATGTTCGTGAGCTTCGCGACGCTGCTGATCCAGAAGCTGGAGCAGGTCGTGAGCTTCATCAACAACGTTTTCATGGAAGCCCCGCGCCTGCGCGAGTTCTTCAACGTGCTCGATGCGGTGCCTGCGGTGCACGACCGGCATGACGCGATCGATGCGGGTCGGCTCTCCGGCCTCGTCGAATTCAACGACGTCACCTTCTCCTATGACGGCAAGCGGCCGGCGGTGGCGGACCTCTCCTTCACCGCGCTTCCGGGCCAGACCATCGCGCTGGTCGGCGCGACCGGCGCCGGCAAGTCGACGGCGATTGCGCTGCTGCATCGCGCGTTCGATCCGCAGTCCGGCTTCATCAGGATCGACGGCATGGACGTGCGCGGGGTGACGCTGACATCGCTGCGGCGGAACATCGGCGTGGTCTTTCAGGAGGCGCTGCTGTTCAACCGGTCGATCGCCGAGAATTTGCGCGTCGGCAAGCCGGACGCCACCGAGGCCGAGATGCGCAAGGCGGCGGAGCGCGCGCAGGCGCTCGAATTCATCGAGCGCAGTGGCGGCTTCGAGACCAACGCCGGCGAGCGCGGCCGCATGCTGTCGGGCGGTGAGCGCCAGCGGCTGTCTATCGCCCGTGCATTGCTGAAGGATCCGCCAATCCTGATCCTGGACGAGGCGACCAGCGCACTCGACGCCGTCACCGAGGCCAAGGTAAATACCGCTCTCGACGAAGTGATGAAGGGCCGCACCACCTTCGTGATCGCCCACCGTCTCTCCACCATCCGCAATGCTACTCGGATCCTGGTGTTCGAGAACGGGCGTGTGATCGAAAGCGGAACTTTTGATGAACTCGTGACCAAAGGCGGCCATTTCGCCGACCTCGCCAGGGCTCAGTTCATGGTTCAGGAGAACGCACGGGCCAGCGTGACAGCGGCTGAGGCTGCCGCGACGGCAGCCAAATCGCCTTAGCAAGCCGCCTTGGCAAGTTCTCATAGAATCGTCGAAATTCGGCCTATTTCATTGCGGAATACCCCGGTGATGCCCCTATTCGCGACGCACGAGCCGGTATAGGTTTGCGGCGCCGCAAGCGGCGGCGCTGGATTTCAGAACCGAACATCAGATCACGAGAGCCGACCGGAACCGGCGGGTCTCCAAGGACCGGAATCGGATAGTGCACGCTCTTCGCCCGCTGCTTCGTCAATCCCTGTTCAACCTGCTTGCTGCGGGACTCGCGTGTGCCGCATTACTGGTGCCGCGCGCGGCGAGCGCCGAAGCGCTGCTCCTGATCGAGGCCGATAGCGGCAAGGTGCTGCAGGCGGAAAACGCGACCATTCCCTGGTATCCGGCTTCCGTCACCAAGATCATGACCGCGTACGTGACGCTGAAGGCGGTCAAGGACGGCAGGCTCACACTCAACACACTGCTCACGGTGTCGCCGACGGCAGCCTCGCAGTCGCCCTCGAAGATGGGGTTTCGCCCGGGAACGCAGCTTACCGTCGACAACGCACTCAAGATGATGATGGTGAAATCGGCGAACGACATGGCCGTCGTGCTCGCCGAAAGCGTCGGCGGTTCGATCGACGGTTTCTCGGCGCTGATGAACGACACCGCGCAGAAGCTCGGCATGACGCAGACGAGCTACGTCAATCCGAACGGCCTGCCCGCCGACGGACAGATCACCTCCGCGCGGGATCTCGGCATTCTCGCACGCTCGTTCCTGCGCGATCTGCCCGAGTACGAGTATTTCGTGCACATTCCGGCAATCCGCTTCGGCAAGCGCGTCACCGGCAATTTCAACAAGCTGATCGGTCGCTATCCCGGCGCCGACGGTTTCAAGACCGGCTTCATCTGCGCCTCCGGCTACAATCTCGTCGCATCGGCCACCCGCAACGGCCGCCGGCTGATCGCCGTCGTGTTGGGCGCCAACTCCGGGACCGCGCGCGCGGTGAAGGCGGCGCAGCTGCTGGAACGCGGCTTCTCGCAAGACAATCTCACCTGGCTCCGGCCCTCGCTCGGCACCGTCGACAAGCTGGTGCCGGTCGACGCCTCGCCGCCGAACCTGCGTGACGACATGTGCGGCGGCCACCGCAAGCGGCCGGCCAGCGATGATGACGACGCGCTGATCGCGACCAATGGCGGCATGTCCGGATCGGCCTCCGCCACGGGGGGCGAAGCCCAGGTCACCTTCTTCACGGCCGGGCTTCAGCCGCCCCTGATGAAGGCCTCCGAGCTGATGGCCTCGGCCCCGGCGGCGGCCGAACCCGTGCTGGTCTATACCGGTCCGACCCGCACCGGGACCGCCCTGATCGCGGCGGTCGCGGCGGATGCCGACCAGCAGGCCACGCCAAAGCCGCGTGGCAAGAAGTCGCGCGTCGCCAAAAAGCCCGACGCGGCAGACAAGCCGAAAGATGCCAAGACGGCGGCAGCGAAGCCCGATGCGAAGCCGGCGGACGGCAAGTCCGCAGCCAAGCCGGCCGGCACCAAGCATGCCGCAGCCAAGCCCGATGCGGTGGCAAAGCCTGCGGCAAGCGGCGAGCAGGCGGCCAAGCCCGCCAAGCCCAAGGCCGCCACCAAGCCCGCCAAGCCGGCCAACAACAGTTAACGCCGACGCGAGGCGAGACCGCGCCGCACTTCGCACTTGCGGCAGCGCCGTTTGCGAGGATTCCGGTAGCCACTCCCTGACGTTTGTCTTAAGCCTCGACCGCTTGCCACCCGTTCCGGCAGGCTCGATACTGACGGCAATGAGGCAAGCCCGAGACACAACGGGCTCTGGTCAATGAGGGGAGTTTCCATGGAGCGCATCTGGCTTAAGCAATATCCGCCCGGCGTCCCCGCCGATATCGAGCCGACGCAATATTCATCGCTGGTCGACCTCCTGGAGGAGAGCTTCGCCAAGTTCGCCGACCGCAAGGCGTTCATCTGTATGGACAAGTCGATCAGCTATCGCGACCTCGACCAGATGTCGCTGGCGATGGCGTCCTACCTGCAAGGGCGAGGCCTGCAACGCGGCGCCCGCGTCGCGATCATGATGCCGAACGTGCTGCAATATCCGGTCGCGACCGCAGCCGTGCTGCGCGCCGGTTTCGCGGTGGTCAATGTCAATCCGCTCTACACGCCGCGCGAGCTCGAGCACCAGCTCAAGGATTCCGGCGCCGAAGCCATCATCGTGCTGGAGAATTTCGCCCACACCGTCGAGCAGGTGATCGCGAAGACGCAGGTCAAGCACGTCATCGTCGGCAGCATGGGCGACCTGCTCGGCTTCAAGGGCGTGATCGTCAATCTGGTCGTCCGCCGCGTCAAGAAGATGGTGCCGGCCTGGTCGCTGCCAGGCGCGGTGTCCTTCAACGACGCGATCTCCGCCGGCCGCTCTCTGGCCTTCAACAAGCCGAAGCTGTCGCCGGGCGACGTCGCCTTCCTGCAATATACCGGCGGTACCACCGGCGTGTCCAAGGGCGCCACCCTGCTCCACCGCAATATCGTCGCTAACGTCCTGCAGAACGACGCCTGGCTGCAGCCGGCGATGGCCGCGCCGCCGCATGTCGATCAACTCATGGTCGTCTGCGCGCTGCCGCTCTATCACATCTTCGCCCTGACGGCCTGCTACCTGCTCGCCGTGCGCGCCGGCGGCTGCAATCTCCTGATCCCCAATCCGCGCGACATCCCGGGCTTCATCAAGGAATTGGCGAAGTATCAGGTCAACAACTTCCCGGCCGTGAACACGCTCTACAACGGCCTGATGCACCATCCCGACTTCAAGAAGCTCGACTTCTCCAAGCTGAAGATCTCGAACGGTGGCGGCATGGCGGTGCAGCGCCCGGTCGCCGAGCAGTGGAAGGCGATCACGGGCTGCTCCATCGCCGAAGGCTACGGCCTGTCGGAGACATCTCCGACGCTGACCTGCAACACCACGACCGATCCCGAGTTCAACGGCACCATCGGCATCCCCGTGCCCTCGACCTGGATCTCGATCCGCGACGACGACGGCAACGAGATGCCGCTCGGCCAGCCCGGCGAGATCTGCGCCAAGGGCCCGCAGGTGATGTCGGGCTACTGGAACAGGCCGGAGGAGACCTCCAAGGTGATGACCGCGGACGGTTATTTTCGCACCGGGGACATCGGCATCATGGACGAGAGGGGCTACACCAAGATCGTCGACCGCAAGAAGGACATGATCCTGGTCTCCGGTTTCAACGTCTATCCAAACGAGATCGAGGAAGTGATCGCGAGCAACCCGGGAGTGCTCGAATGCGCCGTCATCGGCATTCCCGATTCCAAGTCGGGAGAGGCGGTGAAGGCGTTCGTGGTCAAGAAAGACCCGAACCTCACGGCGGAGGCCCTGGTCAAGTTCTGCCAGGAGCAACTGACGGGCTACAAGGTGCCCAAGCACATCGAATTCCGCACCGACCTGCCGAAGACCAATGTCGGCAAGATCCTGCGCCGGCAGCTGCGCGACGAGAAGAAGGCGGAGGCGGCCTAAGCGCCTCTTTCGTTCATGACTGATTTCGGCAACATCAGCCCGGCCGGCATCCTCGCCTTCTGGCACGAGGCCGGCCGCGATGCCTGGTACGAGCGCGACGACGCATTCGACGCGGAGGTCAGGCGCCGCTTTCTCGCGCTGTGGCAGAAGGCGGTCGCCGGCGAGCTCGCGTCATGGGAGGAGACCGACGAGGGCGCACTCGCGCTCGTCATCGTGCTCGACCAGTTTCCACGCAATATGTTTCGGGGCACGTCGCAGGCCTTTGCCAGCGACGCGCTGGCGCGCGACGTCGCCCGCCGCGCCATTGCGCGGGGTGCAGATCAAAGGATCGACCCGGTCCTGCTCGAATTCCTCTATTTGCCTTTCATGCATTCCGAGCACCTGCCCGACCAATTGCACTGCGTCGCGCTGTTTCAAAACACCGACAATGCCGAAAACCTGAAATACGCGCGTGAGCACGCCGATATCATCCGGCGGTTTGGCCGCTTTCCTCACCGCAACCGTCTGCTCGGCCGTGACACCACCCCGGACGAGCAGGCCTTCCTCGACGGCGGCGGGTTCGCCGGCTGATGACATAACGGTGAAGGGTCCCGCCCTCACCGCTTCCCGTATCACTATCCGTGTCGGCAATATTGTGCAGGCCCGCCGCACGGTCTAAAAAGCGGGACCGATTTTCAGGGAGACTAACGATGGCGATCCAGACTGGCGACAAGCTGCCCGAGGCGAAATTCCGCGTGATGACGGCGGAAGGTCCGCAGGTGAAGACCACCGATGAGATATTCAAGGGCAAGAAAGTGGCGCTGTTCGCGGTGCCCGGCGCCTATACCGGCACCTGCCACAAGATGCATCTGCCGAGCATCTTCCTCAACGCCTACGCCATGAAGGACAAGGGCGTCGACACCATCGCCATCGTCTCCGTCAACGACGCCTTCGTCATGAACGCGTGGAAGCGCGACACCGACCAACGCGACGAGGCCATTTTCCTGGCCGACGGCAATGCCGACTTCGCCAAGGCGATCGGCATGGAGCTCGATGCTTCCGGCAACGGTCTCGGCATCCGCTCCAAGCGCTATTCGATGCTGGTCGAGGACGGCGTGGTCAAGAAGCTGAACCTCGAGGCGATGCCCGGCAAAGTCGAAGTGTCCGGCGGCGATACGCTGCTCGGGCAGCTGTAGGTTTTAGACGCCGCTCTCAGCCACCAGTGACACTGTCATGCCCCGCGAAAGCGGGGCATGACAGTATTCCAGAGACGTCGAGATTCATTACAGCCGCCGCGGCGTACTGGATCGCCCGCCTTCGCGGGCGATGACACTTGAGAGTGGAGCGCCGACCGCGCGCCTACTCCGCCACGCGTGCTTGCAACCGTGCCTTCACGATCCCGTCGCGCGCGAGCTGATCGGCGCGTTCGTTCTCGGGATGCCCTGCGTGGCCCTTGACCCAGTGCCAGCGCACGTCGTGAGCCTTCAGCGCGGCATCGAGGCGCTGCCATAGCTCGACATTCTTCACCGGCTTCTTGTCGGCGGTGCGCCAGCCGTTGCGCTTCCAGCCGTGGATCCAGCCGGTGATGCCCTGACGGACATATTGGCTGTCTGTGTAGAGATCGACAGTGCACGGCTTCTTCAGCGCTTCCAACGCGGAGATCGCCGCCATCAATTCCATCTGGTTATTGGTGGTATGGCGCTCACCACCGTTCAGCTCTTTTTCCTTGTCGCCGAACTTCAGGATCGCGCCCCAGCCGCCGGGCCCCGGATTTCCCGAGCAGGCGCCGTCGGTGTAGATCGTGACAATCGGGAGCTCGCTCACGCCACCAGCCCCGACGGCGACAGTCCGTAGTCGCGCACGCTGGAAACGCTCTGGTGGAAGCGCAGCTTGCGGACATATTCCAGCGGATCCTTCGGTCGAACCAGCGCGCCGGGCGGAACATTGAGCCAGTCGACTAGGCGCGTCAGCAGGAAGCGCATCGCGGCGCCGCGCGCGAGCAGCGGCAGCGCTGCCTCTTCCCCCTCGGACAGCTTTCGCACGCGGCCATAGGCATTGAGGAAGGCCCGCGCCTTGGTGACGTTGAAGGAATGATCCGGCTCGAAGCACCAGGCGTTGAGGCAGATCGCGACATCATAGGCAAGCCAGTCATTGCAGGCGAAAGTGAAGTCGATGATCCCCGAGAGCTTGTCGCCGAGAAAGAAGACATTGTCGTTGAAGAGGTCCGCGTGGATCACGCCTTCGGGCAGCTGTGTCGGCCAGACCCCGCTCTCGAGGTAGTCGAGCTCGTGGCTCAGGAACGCGCGCAGGCCGGGCTGCATCTCGTCGGCCCGGTGTGACGCCGCATCGAACAGCGGCCGCCAGCCCGGGACCGACAGCGCGTTCGCACGCCTGATCGCGAAATTCGCGCCGGCCAGATGCATCATGGCGAGCCCCTCGCCGACGCCGGCGCAATGGGCCGCGTTCGGCTTGCGCGGCCAGACGCCTTCGAGAAAGGTGATGATCGCGGCCGGCCGGCCCGACAGCTCGCGCAACGCCTCGCCGTCCATCCCCTTCACCGGCAGCGGACAGTTGACGCCGTGCTCGGCCAGATGCGTCATCAGCGCGAGGAAGAACGGCAGATCGTTCTTCGCCACGCGCTTCTCATAGAGCGTGAGGATGAACGATCCCTTGGTCGTATGCAGCAGGAAGTTGGAATTTTCGACGCCCTCGGCGATGCCCTTGTAGGAGAGCAACTCGCCGAGATCGTATTGGTTGAGGAAGTCCGCAAGCTCGTCGGCGGCAACGTCGGTGTAGACCGCCATGAAGGTCTACTCGGCGGCGGCTTCGGGGCGCACCTGGCGCGGCAGCGGGAAGAACTCGTTCTCTTCCGCGGCCGAGACCGTCTCCACATGCAGCGTGAAGCGCTCGGCGAACGCGTCCATGATCTCCTCGACGATGACTTCCGGTGCCGAGGCGCCAGCGGTGATGCCGAGGCTGGTGATGTTCTCGAACCGCTTCCAGTCGATTTCGGTGGCGCGCTGCGCCAGCACGGCGATCGGGCAACCCTCGCGCTCGGCGACTTCGCGCAGGCGCTGCGAGTTCGACGAGTTAGGCGCACCGACTACGATCAGGGCGTCGACCACCGGCGCCACCTTCTTCACCGCGAGTTGGCGGTTGGTGGTGGCGTAGCAGATGTCTTCCTTGTGCGGCCCGTTGATGTTCGGGAAGCGCTCCTTCAGGAGCGCCACGATCTCCGCGGTGTCGTCGATCGACAGCGTGGTCTGGGTCACGAAGGCGAGGTTGTTCGGATCCTTCGGGGCGATGGTCTTCGCGTCCTCCGCGGTCTCGATCAGGGTCACGGCGCCGGTCGGGAGCTGCCCGAGCGTGCCCACCACCTCCGGATGATGGGAATGGCCGATCAGGAAGATCTCACGGCCGCGCTTGAAATGGATTGCGGCCTCGCGGTGCACCTTGGTGACCAGGGGGCAGGTCGCATCCAGCGAGAACAAATTGCGGGACGTGGCGTCGGCCGGAACCGATTTCGGCACGCCATGGGCCGAGAACACCACCGGCGCGGTGGTGTTTTCCGGGATCTCGGCGAGTTCCTCGACGAAGATCGCGCCTTTCTTTTTCAACCCATCGACGACGTATTTATTGTGCACAATCTCATGGCGAACATAGACGGGGGCGCCGTATTTATCGAGTGCCCGTTCCACGGTATCGATCGCCCGGACCACCCCGGCGCAGAAGCCACGGGGAGAACAAAGCACGATCTTGAGGTCTGGTTTGCCTGACATTGAGCGATCTCGGGACCGAATCACCTCGCCAAATGGGCGGGCAGCGGTCGATGGATGAATAGGGCTTGGGTACGGTCTTACAGGGACTTCAGAGGGAATTGGGCCCCCTTTCGGGCGCTGTCAAGGCACTATCTATAGCAGAACCATTGCGTGGCTACCCCCTCCGGGCTTATATAGCCCGAATTCCCAGTCATCGCTGATGACCACCGGTTTCGCCTCCAAAGGGGTGGGCGAAGCACAAAGGAGATTTGCCATGAGCAACGCACCTCTGATGCCCAAGGCGACCGCCGTCTGGCTGCTCGACAACACCGCGCTGACCTTCGATCAGGTCGCCGATTTCACCAAAATGCACCCCCTCGAGGTGCGCGCGATCGCCGATGGCGACGCCGCCCAGGGCATCAAGGGCATGGATCCCCTCTCGAATGGCCAGCTGACCCGCGAGGAGATCGAGAAGGGCGAGAACAACCCGGACTACCGGCTCCGCCTCCAGGAGAGCAAGGTGGTGCTGCCGCCGCAGCCCAAGCGCAAGGGCCCGCGCTACACCCCAGTCTCGCGCCGCCACGAACGCCCGAGCGCCATCCTCTGGCTGCTGCGCAATCATGCCGAGCTCAAGGATGCCCAGATCATGCGCCTGGTCGGCACGACCAAGAGCACGATCGCCAGTGTCCGCGATCGCACCCACTGGAACACCTCCCAGCTGACGCCGATTGATCCCGTCACCCTCGGCCTCTGCTCGCAGATCGAGCTCGATTTCGAGGTCGCGCGCGCGGCCAAGGAAAAGCCGATCGACGCAGCCTATGGCGGCGCCACCCTGCTGCCGGCCTCCGAAACCACCAAGAAGGACGAGTACGAACCTGCAGAGAGGTCCAGCGACGATCTCAACGTCGATGCCGTGTTCGCCAAGCTGAAGACGCTCGGCGGCAAGAAGCAGGACCAGGAGGAGGAGTAATCCTTCGCTCCCTGCTGGTCATCGAATGGGAATGCGAACGCGGCGGGGCCAACCCGCCGCGTTTTTGTTTGTGGCTTCCGCAAACTTCAGAACTTATACGTCACGCCGCCGCCGACCAGCCACGGGTCGATATGCGCGGTGCCGGTGACCGGCAGACCACTGACCGTCGCCGAATAGTCCGGCCGCAACCAGAGCTTCTTGACGTCGACGTTGAAGCCCCAGTGCCGATCGAGCATGTAGTCGAAGCCGAACTGCACCGCGCCACCGAAGGCGTTGCTGACATGCAAGCTCGTGGTGGTGGCGACGATCGCGGGCGGACCGACAATCGCGGCCGGCGCGTTGGCGGCGGAATTGTTGAAGAACACGGTGTAGTTCACGCCGGCGCCGATGTACGGCTTGAACGCGCCGAAATTGTCGAAGTGATATTGCAGGGTCAGCGTCGGCGGCAGCAGCGTGGTCTTGCCGATCGGCAGATTTGCAAGCGAGCCGGTGCCGCTGATCGAATGCCGGGTCACGCCGAGGATCAGCTCGGCCGCGATATTCCTGGTGAAGAAATAGCTGATGTCGAGCTCAGGCACGACCTGATCACTGATCGAGAGGCCCGAATTCGGCGACGACAGCGATGGAACGCCGGCGACATTGACGGTGGAGCCGCCCGCATCCGGCAAAACGCCTAGCACCCGCAAACGCACCATCCAGGGATTGAAGGCTTCTACCGACGGCGGCGCCTTTTTGTAGATCGGCAAATCGGCGGCCCGCGCCGAGGCAATAGCCCCCACCAGCGCCGCACCCAGCGCCGCGAGCCGCGCCACGTTTCGTAGCATTTCGTCCATTGCATTCCCCTTCAGCCATGTGCGCGCTTCGTTGCGCGACATCAGCGTCAGAGCAGAAAGGCGATGGTGAAGGATTTGATGCCGATCAAATCAGGACAAATGCGATTGCGATTCGACTGCGGCGTTGCAGATGTGTCGCGGCAGGATAATGCCGCAGCTTACATTATGGCCGGTCCGGATGGTTCAGCATGTATTCGCCGAGGTCGCGCTGGCGACGGTCGGCGCGGGTGGTCGCGGCACTGCGCTGGACGTCGCGGTCCTTGCGACAGGCCACGTATTCGGGCGAGCCGGCCGCATAGCCGCGGCCCTGGCAGACCGCGTCGTCATCATCGCCGCCCATCGCCACCGGTGTCTGGTAGCGCGCGGAGCAGGCGGAGAGAATGATGGCAAGCAGCACAGCTGCAAGCAGGCGCGGCGCAGCGGCGAGTGGCATACGAGGTCCCCTATTGGCCCGCTCTGTTTAGCGCGGAATGAGGAGAATGTAAGTCCCTGGACGCCGTTCCCGCTACCAGTGTCATCCCCGCGAAAGCGGGGAATGGCCTGCCTGCGCAGGCGATGACAGCGGGATTGGAGAGGCGGCGTCGCGCCTCAATGGCTATCCTCGCAAAGCAAATTCACACCCGCCCCTTCAGCGCGTCGCCGATCTCGTCGAGCACCTTGGGGTCCTCGATCGTCGCCGGCATGGTCCAAGCTTCACCATCTGCGATCTTCTTGATGGTGCCGCGCAATATCTTTCCGGATCGCGTCTTGGGCAGGCGGCCGACGGTGATGGCGAGCTTGAACGCGGCAACGGGCCCGAGCTTGTCGCGCACCAGCGCGATGATCTCCTTCTCGATCTCGGCGGGCGCCCGCTTCACACCCGCCTTGAGCACCAGGAAGCCGCAGGGGACCTCGCCCTTGATCGCGTCCTTGACGCCGAGCACGGCGCATTCGGCGACATCGGGATGCGAAGCCAGGATCTCCTCCATGCCGCCGGTGGAGAGCCGATGACCGGCGACGTTGATGATGTCGTCGGTGCGGCCCATGACGAAGACATAGCCGTCTTCGTCCTTGTAGCCGGCATCAGACGTTTTGTAGTAGCCGGGGAATTCGGTGAGATAGGCTTCCTTGAAACGGTCGTCCTGATTCCACAGCGTCGGCAGGCAGCCCGGCGGCATCGGAAGCTTGATGACGATCGAGCCCATGGTGTTCGGACCGACCGGCTTTGCCGCTTCGTCGACCACGTCGACCTGATAGCCCGGCATCGGCACTGTGGGCGAGCCGTGCTTCACCGGCAGCTGGCCTAAGCCAACCGGATTGCCGGCGATACACCAGCCGGTCTCGGTCTGCCACCAATGGTCGATGACAGGCACTTTCAACTGCTGCTCCGCCCATTCCACCGTCGGCGGATCGGCGCGCTCGCCGGCCAGGAACAGCGTGCGGAACGTCGAGAGGTCGTATTGCCGGATGAATTTTCCTTCCGGATCTTCTTTCCGTATCGCGCGGAACGCGGTCGGCGCAGTGAAGAAGGCGACAGCCTTGTGCTCGCTGATCACGCGCCAGAACGCGCCGGCATCGGGCGTGCCGACCGGCTTGCCCTCATACATGATCGAGGTCGCGCCGTGCAGCAGCGGGCCGTAGACGATGTAGCTGTGGCCGACCACCCAGCCGATGTCGGAGCCGCACCACCAGACCTCACCCGGCTTGACGCCATAGAGGTTGAACATGGACCATTTCACCGCGACGAGATGGCCGCCATTGTCGCGCACGACGCCCTTGGGAATGCCGGTCGTGCCTGAGGTATAGAGGATGTAGAGCGGATCGGTAGCGGCGACGGGCACGCAAGGCGCCTGCTTGCCGTCGTTCATCGCCTTGCGGCGCAGGCCCGCCCAATCATAGTCGCGGCCGGGCGTGAGGGCGCAGACGAGCTGCGGACGTTGCAGCACGATGCAGGCCTTCGGCTTTGCGCCCGCAAGCCTGATCGCCTCGTCGAGCAGCGGCTTGTACTGCACGATCCGGCCGGGCTCGATGCCGCAGCTCGCCGACAGGATCAGCTTTGGCTGCGCATCGTCGATGCGGGTGGCGAGCTCTTTCGCGGCAAAGCCGCCGAACACCACGGAGTGCACAGCGCCAATGCGCGCGCAGGCGAGCATCGCGACGACGGCCTCCGGGACCATCGGCATATAGAGGATGACGCGATCGCCCTTGGCGACACCAAAATCCTGCATGATGGCGGCGAGCGCCTGCACTTCGGCCAGCAGTTCGGCGTAGCTGAGTTTGGTGACGCTATTTGCCAGCGGCGAATCATGGATCAGCGCGATCTGGTCGGCGCGGCCGCGTTCGACGTGGCGGTCGAGCGCGTTGTAGCAGGTGTTGACGACGCCACCGCTGTACCAGCGGCCGTAGACGCCCTGCGAGGGATCGAAGATCTTTTTCGGCGGCTCGATCCAGTCGATCTCCTTGGCCGCCTCGGCCCAAAAGCCCTCAGGATCGGCCAGCGAACGCGTATAAACCTCGTGATAGAGGCTTTTTCCGTCGACGTTTCCTCGGACGTTCATTCCCGCGCTCCCGTTCCCTTATCCGCCTGGCCTTGACCTTGTGGCAGGACAAACGTTCCGCCATGACAGGGATCAAGTACCGGCCTTGTTTGAGGGGTATTTTCCCGGGAACGGGCCGCGGTTCAAGCTCAAAAGAACAATGCTCAGCTATCCATCGCATTCAGCCGCTGCAGCCGCTCCTGCATGACCTTCTTCAGATCATAGCCCGGGCGGCCGAAGCTGGTATTGCGGGCGGCGAGGAAATCGCGCTGGGTGCGACGGAGGTCGCCGGCCGGGCGGGACCTGGCCGATTTCAGCACGCGCTCATAGGTCTCGGCGATCTGGCGATCGAGCACGCCCAGCTGTGGATCGGCACAAATTACCTTCTCAACCTCGCGCTTCGCAGTGGCACAATCGAACGACGGGCCATTGCCGGAATTCGCTGCGAGCGGCCGCAGCAGCTCGCCGCCGAATTTCGCGATCTCCGCGATCATAGCGCGGCGGCCGGCGGCGGCGTTGTCATTGCCGGGATCGAGTTTGAGCGCGGTTTCGTAGTCGGCCAGCGCCTTCCTGCGCTCGCCCGTCTTCTTGTAGAGCACGGCGCGGTTGTTGTAGGTCTGCGCAAAATTCGGATCGAGTTTCAGCGCGGCCTCGTAGTCGCTCAGCGCCGCGCCAAGCTCACCCTTGAGGTGATAGGAGTCGCCGCGGTTGGTGAAGAAGTTCGGCCGCGGCGCCAGCCGCAGCGCCTGATCGTAATCGGCAATCGCCTTGTCGTACTCGCCCATCGCAGCCAGCGACAGCCCGCGATTGTCGTAATATTCGGGCACCTTCGGATCGAGCCTGATCGCCTCGCCGTCGTCGGCAACCGACTTCTCGAGCTGGCCGAGCTTCTTGTAGGCGGCGCCACGATTGGTGTAGCTGCGCGGCCGGTTCGGATCGAGCCGCAACGCCTCGCTGAGATCGCGGATTGCCTTCTCGTTGTCGCCGCCGAGATAATAGGTCACGCCGCGGTCGGACCAGGCCTGTGCATTGTCAGGCTTCAGCTTGATCGCCTGGTCGTAATCGGCAAGCGCGCGATCTAGCCGGCGCTGGTTGGTGTAGACGACGCCGCGCAGCTCGTAAGATTCCGAATCCTGCGGATCGAGCTCGATGGCCTTGCTGAGGTCCGCCGCGGCGCGGTTGAGATCGCCGCCAGCCTCCCGGAGGAGATCGCCGCGCAGGCGCCAGGCTTTTGCGTTTTTGCCATCGAGCGCAATGGCGCGATCGATATCTCGCAGCGCCTGCGTGAGGCCGCCCGAGGTCCGCGCATTGGCGTCGGCGCGCACCAGCAATGCCGCGGCGCGATCGGAGGATGGATTTGAGGCCTGGTCGACGATAGCGCTGCAGGCCGGGATCAGCTCAGCCGGGGCGGCCTTGCTCCCCATCACGCAATCGACACCAGCCGTCGCGGGGGCGACGAGGATGACGCTCATGGCCGCGCTGAGAAGGAGCGAGCGAAACGAGATTTTTGCAAACGAGAACATTTGCGCGGAAGGATGCGTGCCGCACATGGCATAGGACTCCGGGACATCAGGCTTTCACCATTGTCGCGGCGGCCAAAGAATCGGTTCAAATCGAGGCGTGTCAGGGGCGTATCGACCCCTCCCTTGCTCGCCCGCTCTTACGGGGACACGAGGAGCCTCAATACCCGTCAGCCCCGTTCAGCCGCCGCAGCCGCTCCTGCATCGCCTTCTTCAGATCGTACCCCGGCCGGCCGAACCCGGCATTGCGGCGGGCGATGAAATCGTCCTGCTCGCGTTGAAGCGCCTTCGCTTCGCTTGCATTGCGCGCTTCGCGCAAGACGCGCGCGTTGGCCGCAAAGACCTCGCGATCGAGATCGGCGAGCTCGCGGTTGACGCAGATCGCCTTCTCGACGGGGCGGCGCGCACCCCTGCAATTGAAGCTGGGCTTGCCCGCGACCGCCATCTGCGCGCCGATCCGCTCGATCTCGCGCGCCATCGCCTTGTGATTGGCCTTGGCCTTCTCGTGGTTCGGGTCGATTTTCAACGCCGCGGCGAAATCCTGCACCGCCTTGGGCTTGTCGCCCTTCCTCAGCCAGAGCTCGCCCCGCGCGTTGAAGATATCGGCGAGACCGGAATCGAGCTCCAGGGCGCGGCTGTCATCGGCTATCGCGCGGTCGACCTGATCACGCCGAGAAAACAGCGCGCCGCGCGCGGTCAGGGCCTTGATCAGGTCGGCCTTCGCCGTCTTCTCGTTGTCGATCACGGCAGCGCAGGCCGTGGCGGCCTTGTCAATGTCGTCGGCTGCGGCAGCCGCGAGGCAGGGCGCGATGTCGACCTGCGGGACCGCGGCCGGTTCGCCGCCGGTCGCAGCATGAGCGGCAGCGAACGAGAGCGCGAAGAGCAACCCGACGCCGGACCATTGAATGAGAGAACGCATGCTCGCCACAGTTGGAAAGTCTTGAGTTAAGGTCCGGGTTGAGGTCTTGCCTTATGGCCGCACTATCCATCATACGGCCGGATTGGTGCTAGCTTGTGGCGCCGCTCAAATCGGTTTCGGGGATCAACGTGTCGACATTCGAATGGATCATTGTGCTTCTGCTCGGCGCCGTTGCATTATCGGCGCTGGCGCGGCGGATCAAGGTCCCCTACCCGACCTTTCTCGCGATTGGGGGCGCGCTGATTGCGTTTGTGCCGTCGAGCCCGTCCTGGACGCTGGAGCCCGACCTAGCACTGGCTCTTTTTGTCGCACCGGTCCTGCTCGATGCCGCCTTCGACACCTCGCTGCGCGATCTCCGCAACAATTGGGTTCCGGTCGCCACCCTGGTCGTCGCCGCCGTCGGCCTGACCACGGCCGCTGTGGCCTACGTCGCGCACCGGCTGATGCCTGACATGCCCTGGGCCGCCGCGGTTGCGCTCGGCGCCATCGTGGCCCCGCCAGACGCGGCCGCCGCGGTCGCGATCCTGAGCCAGGTCAAGCTGCCTCACCGCATGGTCAAGGTTCTGGAGGGCGAGAGCCTGCTCAACGACGCGACCGCGCTCCTGATCTATCGCATCGCGGTCGGCGCGGTCGCCACCGAGCATCTGGCATGGAGCCAGATCGCGCCGACCATGGCGCTGGCGCTGGTCGGCAGCGTCGTCGCGGGCCTGGTCGCAGGCCGCATCATCCCGCTGTTCATGGAACGCGTGAAGGAAGCGCCGAGCGCGATCATCGTGCAGTTCGCCACCACCTTCATGGTCTGGATTGCCGCCGAACATCTCGGGCTCTCCGGCATCCTCACCATCGTAGTCTACGGCATCACCATCGCGCGCACGGCGGGGGCACGCATGCCTGCGCGGCTGCGTGTACCTTCCTATGCGGTGTGGGAGACCATGGTGTTCGTGCTCAACGTGCTCGCCTTCATGCTGATCGGCATGCAGATGCGGCCGATCTGGACACGGCTCGATGCGGACGTGCGCTGGGAGTATTGCGTGGCCGCGGCCTGGATCCTGCTCACGGTGGTCCTGGTGCGCCTGGCCTGGATCACATTCTACCGCACGACGCTGCGCGCGCTGATCGCGCACGGGATCTATCACGCCAAGGATCCGAAGCAGGTCGCCTCGGCCAAGGGCGGCCTCATCATCTCCTGGTGTGGCATGCGCGGCCTCGTCACCCTCGCCACCGCCTTTGCCTTGCCGGAAAGCTTTCCGCATCGTGACTTCATCGTCTTCTCGGCGTTTGCCGTCGTGCTCGGCACGCTAATCGTGCAGGGCCTGACGCTGCGGCCGCTGATCCTGGCGTTCGGCCTCAAGGACGACGATCCCGTCGGCATCGAGGTCGCGCGCGCCCGCGCCGTCGCCTATCGCGCGGCGCTCGACGCGATCGAGGACGATCCGTCGGAGGAAGCGGAAATCCTGCGGCTCGAATATCGCGCCATCCTGATGCAGGCCGACGACGATCCCCATGGCGGCATCACGAACGGCGAACTGCCCGCCGACCCGCTGCGCCGTCGTGGCATCGCGGCCGCGAGAAAGTCGATCTTCGACCTTCGCGCCAAGGAAGTGATCGGCGACGATGCGTTCCATCGGATTGAGGAAGAGCTCGATCGCGCAGAATTGAGCGCCGGCGGTTAAAATCCTGTTGGACACGACCAGCGCCCTGCACAGGTGGTTAGGGGCTTGAACCAAACGCCATCTCTTCAGACACACTCCAGATGACGACCCTGATCGACGACCGTCGTGTGCGCGCGCGAGATGCGTCGCCCGCACGATATTTCTATCTCCACATGGCAATGGCCTGCGCGGCCACCGCTTTTCTCGGCTTCGCACCGACCTATTTTGTGCCGCTCGCGCAACGGACACTGTCCGCAAGCCCCGTTATTCATGTCCATGGTCTATTGTTCTTCACCTGGTCTCTCTATTTCGTGATCCAGACCTGGCTCGCCGCCTCAGGTCGCGTGGTCAATCACCGTGCGCTCGGCATCGCCGGCGTTTCGCTCGCGACCGCGATGACGATCTTCGGCTTCCTTGCCTCCGTGCATGTGATGCAGCATTCCGCGGCGCTCGGCCAGAAAGAGGCCGGCATCGCCTTCTCGATCGTGCCGATGAGCGGGATCGCGTTCTTCGCTGGTGTATTCGTGCTGGCGATCATGAACACGCGAAAGCCTGAGATTCACAAACGTCTGATGCTGCTCGCGGCGGTCTCTATCCTTGATGCCGCGATCGCGCGCTGGTTTCTCACCTTCCTCGCACCTCCCGGACCGCCCGGGCCGCCGCCGGTGCCGGTCACGATCGCGCCGGCCGTGGTCGCCTCGCTGCTGCTCGTCGTCGCCATGGTGCGCGACTGGCGCACCGAAGGCCGGGTGCACCCCGTCTACATCACCGGCACGCTCGCGATGCTGGCGGTGAAGATCTTGAACTGGCCGGTCAGCGAAACTGCGGCGTGGCATGCATTCGCCGGCGGGATTCTGGCGCTGGCGCAGTAAAGCAGCCCACGTAACCCGTCACCCTGAGGCGGCCGCTTCTTCAGCGCCCTCGAAGGGCGACGGCCCGGCTGCATGGTGGCCGCTCATCCTTCAAGGCTCCCCATGGCGCGCGTTGCGCCCCATGGCTCGCGCCTCAGGATGACGGAACTGACTGAAGTGCTTTAAGCCCCCGCCTTGCACGTGATCCCGCCGTCCACCACGAGCTCGATGCCCGTCACATATTTCGCTTCGTCCGAGGCCAGGAACAGCGCGGCGTTGGCGACGTCGAAGGCGTCGCCCATGTGGCCCATCGGCACTTGCGCATCGCGGGCGCGCCACATCGCTTCGACGTCGCCCTTCGCATAGCTGTTCGCAAGGCCTGCCGAATGCTCCACCATCGGCGTCTTCATCAGGCCGGGCAGGATCGCGTTAACGCGGACATGGTGACGCGCGAATTCGATCGCGGTGGTGCGCGTCATCTGGTTCATCGCCGCCTTCGAGGTGCCGTAGGTGACGTAGGAGATGCCCATGTGGCGGATCGAGGCGATCGAGGAGATGTTGATGATGGAGCCGCCGCCCTGTTTCACCATCAAAGGGATGACGTGCTTCATGGCGAAATAGGCGCTCTTGAGGTTGACGCTGAAGACGCGGTCCCAGCTCTCCTCGGTCACTTCGACGACGCTGCCCATCTCGGCGATGCCGACATTATTGTCGAGTACGTCGATGCGGCCGTAGGCCTTCAGGCACGCTGCGACCATCGCCTCGACCTCGCGCGCATGCGAGACGTCGGCTGTGAACGCTCTCGCCTTGCCGCCTTCGTCCGTGATGATCTTCGCGGTCTCCTCGGCGGCCGCGCCGTTGCGATCGACGCAAAACACCTGCGCGCCCTCGCGCGCAAAGGTGACCGCGGTGGCCTTGCCGTTGCCCCAACCGGGTCCGATCGAGCCGGCGCCCACCACCACTGCAACCTTGCCCTTGAGCCGATCCATCGCGTTCCTCCCGTGTTGTTGTTCTTGTAGCCCGGATGGAGCGCAGCGTAATCCGGGGGCCGCTTTCCCCGAATTGCGCTGCGCTCCATCCGGGCTACGGATCTTTGCAGACGCTCATCTTTGTGACGTTAGCACCAATGGGATGACCGACAATCTCGGACAACGTCCGGCACTTGCCGTCATGGCATAGCCGCCATTCGCCAGCCGCGCCCGAATTGCCCAGCACGACCTCCGGCATCGGCGCCCGCGCGGGCCTCCACTGAAACCAGCCGTCGACCAGCCGCGCCTCGGGCGGCGGCTCCATGCCGGGGCCGGTGCCCTTCACGCGTGCCTGCGTCAGTTCGAGCCCGGCGGTGGTGACGCGCCAGTCTTCCTGCCACTCGACCTTCGCGATCGAATGCGTCCACACCAGCGTGAACGCGGACAGCGCCAGCGCCTTCACGCCTAAGGCTGTGACGAAGCAGAGGCTCACGCCGCCTCGACGGGCGCCGGCGGACGCCGCCGCCACTGCCACAGCACGATCGCCGCGGCGAGCAGGAAACCCGCGGTGTCGCTGAACGGAAAGTCGCCGAGCAGGCACAGCGCGCCAGCAAGCGCGACCACACGTTCGAGCAGCGTCAGCCGCGTGAACAAAAAGCCGATCGCGACCATGCCGAACAGCGCGATCGCCACCAGGGCCTTCAAGGTCGCCAGCGCCACCGCGCCGTAGAAGCCGAGCTTGGCGGCCATGGGATCGCCGGCCTGCAGCATCAGCGCCGGCGAATAGACGAAGATGAAGGGGATGACGTAGCCGGCGAGCGCGATGCGCATCGCCTCCCAGCCGATCTTGTCCGGGTTTTCCTTCGCGATCGGTGCTGCGGCTAACGCTGCCAGTGCCACCGGCGGCGAGAGGTCGGCCATGATGCCGTAATAGAACGCGAACATGTGGCTCGCGATCAGCGGCACGCCGAGTTTCGCCAGCGCGGGCGCCGCGAGCGCTGCCGTGATGATGTAGGTCGGGATGGTCGGGATGCCGGTGCCGAGCAGGATCGACAGCAGCATGGTCATGATCAGCGCCAGGAACAGGCTCTTCTCGCCGAGGCCGATCACCCAGCCGCCGAAGATGGTGCCGACGCCGGTCTGCGACATCATGCCAATAATGACGCCGACGATGGCGCAGGCCATGCCGACGGTGATGGCGGATTTCGCGCTTTCGGCCAGCGCATCGCGGCAGGCGCGCAAGGCGGAAAATCCGCCACGCACGAACGCGGTGATCACGATCAATGCGACGACGACGCAGGCGACCGGCACGATCTGAAGGCCGTCGCGCGACAGCGCGGCAACGACGAGCGCGAGCCCGATCCAGAAAATGTAGCGGATCGCCATCGAAGACGCGCCCGTCGTGATGGCGGTGCCAAGGATCAGCCCCACTGTGAGCGCGAGGCCCATGCTACCGGCATAGAGTGGCGTAAAGCCTTCGAACAGCATGTAGACGAGGGCTGCGAGCGGCAACACGAGGTACCAACCCTTCACCAGCGCCTTCCAGGCGCTCGGGGTCTCCGACTTCTTCATGCCCGTGAGGCCGTGCTTGCCGGCTTCCAGATGCACCATCCAGAAGGCGGAGGCGAAATAGAGCATCGCGGGAATCGCGGCCGCTTTCACGACCTCCGAGTACTGGACACCGAGCGTCTCCGCCATGATGAAGGCAACCGCGCCCATCACCGGCGGCATGATCTGCCCGCCCATTGAGGCCGTCGCCTCGACGCCGGCCGCGAACGCGCGGCGATAGCCGAACCTGATCATCAGCGGAATGGTGAACTGGCCGACGGTGACGACGTTGGCAACGCCGGAGCCGGAGATCGTACCCATCATGCCCGAGGCGAACACCGCGACCTTGGCCGGGCCGCCGCGGGTCCTGCCGAATAACCCAAGAGAAACGTCGGTGAAGAGCTGGATCATGCCGGCGCGCTCCAGGAACGAGCCGAACAGGATGAAGAGGAAGATATAGGTCGCCGAGACGTAGATCGGCACGCCGTAGAAGCCCTCGGTGCCGAACGACAGATGCGTGACGATCTGGTCGAAATCATAGCCGCGATGGTTGAGCGGCGACGGCAGATACTGGCCGAAGAACCAGTAGACGAGGCAGGCGCCGCACATCAGCGGGAGCGCCGCGCCCATTAGCCGCCGCGTCCCCTCGAAGATCAGGACGGCGAGCAGCGTGCCGACCACAAGATCGAGGCGCGTCGGATCGCCGTCACGCGCGATGAGATCCGCATAGAAGATCCACTGATAAAGCCCGCACAGAAAGCCGGCGCCGCCAATCAGCCAGCCTATCGCGCGGCCGAAATCGCTTTTGGCGGTGAAGTTGCCGATCAGGCCGAAGGTGAGGAGAATGAGGAAACCGACATGGACGCCGCGCACCACCTGGCTCGGCAGATAGTTGAAGGCTGCGACATAAAGCTGGAAGGTCGCGAAGGCGATGCCGATCCAGTACGCAAGAGCGCCCCACCAGCCCGGGCCAAAGCCTTCCGGAAAACCGTGCTCGAAATTGTCGAACTCGACCTTGATGGGCGCTTCGCTGCCCTCTGCTTGCAACATCGATATGTCCCCGCGCCGATCGCCGTGGCGCTTATAACATTGCACAGCGCCTCCAGACCGTCATGCCCGGGCTTGTCCCGGGCATCCACGGACTTTCTCGCCTGCTCTTAGAACGTGGATGGCCGGGACAAGCCCGGCCATGACGTCCGATAATGAAAGCTGATTACTTGATCAGCCCTTTTTCCTTGTAATAGCGGATCGCGCCGGGGTGCAGCGGAACCGGGCTGCCGCTGGCGGCCGTCTCGAGCTTGATCTCCTTGCCGGCCGCATGCGCGTTGGCGAGCTCGGGCAGCGACTCGTAGACCAGTTTTGTCATCTGGTAGGCGAGATCGTCCGACACCGCCGAGCTGGTGACGAGATAGTTGACCACTGCCGCGGTTGGCACGTCCTTGTCCTGCCCGGTGTAAGTATTTGCGGGAATGGTTGCCGCGATGAACGGCAGGCCGATCTTGTCGACGGTCTCCTTCGGCACCGACACCACAACGATCGGGCTCGAGGTCGACAGATCCTTCAGCGAGGCCACGCCGAGGCCGGCCGATTGCAGCGTCGCGCCGAGCTGGCGGTTTTTCATGAGATCGACGGATTCGGCAAACGGCAGATACTCCACCTTGCCGAGATCCTTGTAGCTCACGCCGGCCGCCGCCAGGATCGCGCGCGAATTCAGCTCCGTACCCGATTTCGGCGCGCCGACCGACAGGCTCTTGCCCTTGAGGTCCGCCAGCGTCCTGATGCCGCTCTCGGCGGTCGCGACGATCTGGATGTAGTTCGGATAGATCGCGCCGATGGTCCTGAGCTTGTCGAGCTTGGTCTTGAAGCCCGCCTCCTCCTCGCCGTCCCAGGCGGCTTTCAGCGAGTCGCCCAGCGTGAACGCCAGTTCGCCGCGGCCCTGCTGGAGCAGGATCAGATTCTCGACTGACGCCTTGGTGGCCTGCACCTGCGTCTTCACGTTCGGAATCTTGTCGCCGTAGATCTTCCCGATCGCGACCCCGAGCGGATAGTAGACGCCGGAGGTGCCGCCGGTCAGCACGTTGATGAAGGATTGCGCCTGCGCGCAAGGTGCCGACGCCGCCAGAGCAAGAGCCGTGGCCACGCCGAAAATCGTCCGTTTCATGATCTTTCTACTCCCCAAACCGGCCGGGAAGTTGGCCGGACGACGGGTGCGGGTCAACCCATCCAAAAGTCAAAACAGGACTGCGGTAAATGGCTGTCCTGGCTCGATTTTTGGGGAACCCGGCGGGTGCGGCGAGGTGGCGCAGCCAAGTCGGGGCCGCCCCTCACTGGAAGGTCATGTCCAGGCATTTGGAGATGTCGGAGCCGAGGCCGGAGGAGATGATGATGCAGCCGCGCACCTTCTGCGCGCTGACGTCGGCGGCCCACACCGAGTAGCCGCCGGGGCCGAAGAACGAATTGGTGTTCGGCGGCTCGGTCTCGGTGGCGTCGAAATCGTAGTGGCCATCGGTCTCAAAGATGCGCGGCTTCTTGGTGCAGGCGCCGTCGGTCTGGACGTTGATGACTTCCTTGTTGTCGCGGGTCAGCGCCAGCGAGACCTGGCAGCGGAAATATTCCGAGGTCTTGGTGTTGAAGAGGTAAGTGTATGACTTGCAGGTCGCGGTGTTCAGCTTGCCCGGAGCCAGGCCGCGGCTGCACGAAATCCGCTGGTTGTGGCTGAGCTGGTAATCATCGGCCCGGGCGGCCGGCGCGAGTGCCGTCAGCAACAGGCCGGCGGCCCAGCAAGCTTTAATGACGAGGTTCATTCGAATCATCCCCTACCCAATGTTTTGTCGAATTGCGTTCTAGACGGAAAGCGGAACATAGTCGCGCGGGGACGAAGGGAAAATCACAAACTGCTCGGCAAGACGTGATGCGCTGCGGCGCTTTCGCAAATTGACCTGGAAACGCCGTTCGTGATTTGTTCAAGCCGGGAGCCTCGATGGGGAGGATAGGGTGATGGCATTTTCGACAAGGATTTTTTTGGTGACGGCCGTGCTCGGCGCGTTCGCTACACCCGCATTGGCGCAGACCGCTGCAACACCTTGGGAGCTCAAGCCCGACACCGGCTACGCCTATGACAAGGACGGCAAGACCCTTTCCTACAAGATGGGCACCAGCAATGCCGGCGAACTCCTGAAAGGCGCCAAGAAGGTGCCGAAGGGCACGCTGTTCTTCCTCGGCCACAACGGTCAGCTCTACATGCGCAGCGGCCCGTACCTGGAAGGCGACGGCAAATTCAAGTTCGGGTCGGATCAGTAGGGCGGGTCGCGGCGACGCCACGCATTGCTGTCGTCCCGGCGAAGGCCGGGACCCATACCGCGTGATCCCTCGATTGCGGACGGTCGCAGTACCGAAGGACTGTCCTTCCAAACCACGCCCTGTGGTGATGGGTCCCGGCCTGCGCCGGGATGACAGCTTTTAAAACGCCCCCGCCAGCTCCCGCGCGCCGGCGTTGTTGCTGTTGCTGTCCATCCTCGTATCCGTCACCGCCAGCAGCTTCGCCACCGTGTTGTGGCGGATCGCAACCGGGTTGCGCTCGTAGCCGCCGCGCTGGAAGAAGTTCGAGGTCGGCACCTGCTCGCGCATGGCCTGCGGCATCGTCACCATGTCGAGGCCGGTGCCGTCGCCGGTGAGGTTCATCATCTCGAGTTCGGCCGCGCTGAGCGGGCGGCTATAGCCCTTGGCGCGCGCGAACAGCACCGAGGTGAGCAGCTTGTGGGTCTGCAGCATCGGCCCGATATCGATGTCGAGCACCATGGCATGCATGGCCCAGCCCTGCGCGGTATTGCCGATCTTCTCGTGCTCCGACCAGGTATCGGGCACCGACTTGGCGTGCGCCACCATTTTTTTCAGAACGGTGAGCTTGTGCTCGAGCGACTGGCGCGCCGGGCCCGAGCTCCTCGCCACCTTATCAGAGAGCGCGCGGATGAATTCATGGCCTTGCTCGGCCAGCAGCTCGACGCTGTTGGTCGTCAGCAGCTGGTTGTAGCCCATCGCGGTCGAAATGGCGCGCTTGCCGCCATGCTCGATTCCCGCCTGCACGTCGTAACTTCCGGTGCCGCCGGTCTCGAACGCATAGACCCGCACCGCCTGCTCGCGCGTCAGCCCCGAGGCCAGCGCGTAGCGTGCATAGACGCGCTTGAATTCGACTTCGCTGGCCGGCCGCTGCGGCGTGAACTGATAGAGTTCCTGCGCCGCGCGCAGCAGATCGGCGACCACGGGGATCGGCTTTTTCGTCGGGCGGTCCGGGGTTTCCTCCGGCTCCGGATTCACCGGCCGTTTCGGCCCGTTATAAAGCGGCGGATGCTCCAGCACGTAGTCGTCGAGCGTGACCTGCTGACCGTTGCGCCGCTTGGCGTTGCGACCTTTCCGCTTCTCGGAGATCTGGCTCCAATAGGCGCCGGCCTCCTCGTCGAAGGCTGCACGCGCCGCCTGATACTCCTGCAGCTTGCGGCGATATTCGAGCACGGCGGGCGACGCGCCGCCTTGCGCGAAAAACTGCGACAACAGTTGGGCTTTGGCATTGCGGACGGCCGGCGGCAGCGCGTCGGATTCGCCACCGCGCGCGGCAGGCGCGAGCAGGACGAGCGCGAGTGGAACCAGTCCCACGGCATTTCGAATCGATCGATGCATGCTGCCCTCTTAGCAGGCATCCGGTAACCGTCACGTTAACACGCCGTTTACCTCTTTTTCGCCCCTTGCATCATTTCCAGGCGAACACCGGCTGCTCCAGCTCGGTGACGCGGGTGTGCCGTCCTGCCACCACTTCGCGGAACTGGTAGATCAGGGCCGCCGTCGGTGCGTGGATCAAGCTCGACTGATGATGGAAGCGGATCACACGGCGCGTGCTCTCGGGGATCGCGACGAAATCGAACGCATCTTCGCGCTCGACCGCCCCAAGCGCGATGCGATGGACGGACGCGACCTCGTCCGGGTTTGGTTTGATCGCGGCACTATCAGCGGCCCAAACCACGACCGGCGTGATCAGATAGCCGGAGCGGGTCGGATAATCGTCGAGCGTGCCGAGCACCTCCGCGCCGGTGAGGCGCAGGCCAAGCTCCTCGTCGAGTTCGCGCAGCGCCGCCTCGACCGGCGTCTCGCCGGCATCGCAGCGTCCGCCGGGCAGAGCCCATTGACCACGATGGGCGCGCAGATGCGATGCGCGCAACGTGAGCAGCAACGCCGTGTCATCGCCCTCGCTGGCCGCGGTCAGCGCAATCACCACCGCAGCACGCTTCAACGCCGCCGGCTGCTCGTCCTCCGGCAGTCGCGTGAAGGCCGCGCAGGCAGCCGCGATATTCCGCCGTGTGGCATCGTCGAACGGTCTCATGATGCTTGACTACACCACGTCCGGCCCCGATGAAATGAGTTCGCAAGACCCTTTCAGGAATGGACGACATGACCAATAAGACAGCCGCACGGCTGAAAGCAGACGGCTGGACCATCCTGGAGACCACGGGCTTCATGCATCTGATCGGCCCTCTGTGGGAGCGCAAGGTCGACGGCCAACACGAATTCGCGCTGGCGACAGAAGACAAGCATCACAATCGACGCGGCATGGTCCAGGGCGGCGTGATGATGACGTTCGCGGACCGTACCTGCGGCATGACCGCCCGCTACGTCTCCGGCAAAGAGTTCATGGCAACGGTGCAGCTCGACACCCATTTCGTCGAAGCCGGCCAGATCGGCGATATCCTGATCTCCCGCCCGCGCGTGGTGCGCGCGACGCGCAGCCTGATCTTCATGAGCACGGAGGTCAGCGTGGACGGCCGTTGCGTGGTGATGGCCAATGGTGTGTTCAAGATTTTGAAGGGGCCGGGGTAGGGTCCACTGTCGTCCTGGCGAAAGCCAGGACCCATTACCCCAGGGAGACGTCGTGCCGCGAGCAGCTCACCGCGAATCTTCGTCAAATCTCCTCTCGGGGTAATGGGTCCTGGATCGGCGCTCCGCTTGTCCAGGTCGACGTTGACGAGCGACGTGCTCCCAAGCTCGTCATTGCGAGCGCAGCGAAGCAATCCAGAATCTTTCCGTATACGCATTTCTGGATTGCTTCGCTGCGCTCGCAATGACAGCACTGGGCCGCTATGCTGATGCCACAAGAAGCAGCAAGGACGCGCCCTATGCAATATCGCCAGCTCGGCCGCAGCGGCCTGAAAGTATCGCCGATCTGTCTGGGCACCATGATGTTCGGCGGGCCGACCGATGAGGCGGCATCGAAGCGGATCATCGCGAAGGCGCATGAGGCCGGGATCAATTTCATCGACACCGCGGATGCCTATTCGAAGGGCGCATCCGAAGAGGTCGTGGGACGCGCGATCGGCAACAACCGTCACGCCTGGGTGCTCGCCACCAAACTTGCGAACCCGATGGGCACCGATCCCAACCGTGTTGGCCTGTCGCGGCGCTGGGTATTGCAGGCAGCGGATGAGAGCCTCAAGCGGCTCGGCACCGATCACATCGACATCTATTATTTGCACAAGGAAGACCACACGACTCCGCTGGAGGAGACGGTGCGCGCGATGGGCGATCTGATCCGCGCCGGCAAGGTGCGCTATTTCGGCGTCTCCAACTACCGCGCCTGGCGTGTCGCCGAAATCTGCAACATCTGCGACCGGCTCGGCATCGACCGGCCCGCGGTGAGCCAGCCCTATTACAACGCCATGAACCGCATGCCCGAGGTCGAGCACTTTCCGGCCTGCTCCTATTACGGCCTCGGCATCGTGCCCTATAGCCCGCTGGCGCGCGGCGTGCTGACGGGCAAATACAAGCCCGACGCAGCTCCTGATAAGGAGTCGCGCGCAGGCCGTAACGACACCCGCATGATGCAGACCGAATGGCGGCCGGAATCGCTCCAACTGGCGCAGGAGATCAAGGCTCACGCCGAGAAAAAGGGCATCACCGCCGGCCAGTTCGCGGTCGCCTGGGTGCTGAACTCCGCCTTTGTCTCCTCGATCGTTGCCGGCCCGCGCACCGAGGAGCAATGGGACGGCTACACCGGCGCGCTCGACTATCGCTTCACTGCGGAGGACGAGGCGCTGATCGACAGACTGGTCGTGCCGGGTCATCCGTCGACGCCGGGCTACAACGACCCGGCCTATCCGATCGAAGGACGTCGCGCGCGGACGGCTTGAGACGGAGACACGAATGGCCCTCGAAGATCGCTACGGCCTACCGATCACTACCTCTTCGCCCGAGGCGGCATCCGCTTATCGCGAGGGCGTTGACCTCATGCTCTCGGGCTGGACCGGCACGGCGGAGATGCTGGAGCGCGCGATTGCGGCCGATCCGGATTTTGCGCTGGCCCATATCGCCCGCGCCCGCCTGCATGGCTTCTATCAGCAAGGCGATCTGGCACGGCAGAAGGCGGCCCTCGCGCGCGAGCTCGTGGTGACACGCGGCACGGAACGCGAGCGTTCGCATGTCGAGACTCTGGCGCTCGCAATCGAGGGCCGGCTGCCCGAGGCAATCGCGGCGACGATGAAGCACGTCCAGGCGTGGCCGCGCGATGCATTAGTGCTGTCGCTGCCGCTCGGCGCGTTCGGCCTGTTCGCGTTCTCCGGCATGGCCGATCACGATCGCGCGCGGCAGGAGCTGTGCGAGCGCGTCGCGCATCACTATGGCGAGGATTGGTGGTTCCTCACCATGTACGGCTGGGCAATGACCGAGAACGGCAATGTCGGTCGCGGCCGCGGCGTCACCGAGCGCGGCTTCGACCTGCGCCGGCAGAATGCCCATGCCGCGCACGCCGTGCTGCATGCGATGTTCGAGGACGGTTCGATCGAAGCGGCTGACCGGCTCGTCGACGACTGGATCCCCAGTTACGACCGCGCCGGCATCTTGCACGGCCACATCTGCTGGCATCAGGCGCTCGGCGCACTGGAGCATGGCGATGCCGCGCGGGCGCTCGCGATCTATGCCGATGTGCTGCAGCCGAAGGCGACACCGGCGCCGCCGCTGAATGCCGTCACCGACAGCGCGTCACTGCTCTGGCGCCTTTCGGCTTACGGCCACGCCGTGCCGAGAGCGCTCTGGGTCGAAGGCGATGCCACCGCGCAAAAGCTGTTTCCGAAATCGAGCCTGCCCTTCGCCGATATCCACATGGCGCTGTTCGCGGCAGCGACGCAAAATCGCGAGGCACTCGCCACACGTCTTGCCGCGATCGAGCAGCGGCTCGCCGATGGCAAGCTTCCGGCCGGTCCCGTGGTGCCCGCGGTCTGCCGCGCGCTGGCAGCCTTTGCGGACGAGGATTACGCGGCATGCGTGCAACTGCTCGCGCCGGTTCTCGGTGAGGTCGTGCGCGTCGGCGGCAGCCACGCCCAGCGCGAGTTGATCGAGGACACTTTTGTCGTTGCCCTCATGCGGGGCGGCGACCTGCGGCGCGCCCGCGCGCTGCTCGACGCGCGCCTGCACCGCCGTCCCTCCCTGCGCGATACGCGCTGGCGGGCGACGATGGGCTAGCTCCGCCACGAAAAAAACACCGGCCGGGCGGCAATTGCCGGTCGGGAATAGGTTGGGCGATATGGACGAATCGCCGTTGGGGGTGGCGCGGTGGTATTTCAGACGGATTCGGCAGAACAAACGGGATCGCAACCAATTTGCGGTTCGCTGGTTATCGGACGGAACTTTTCCGGGGTTCCCTGGCATGTGAGCCTTCCGATGCGCCTCTGCCGACCAGTCTTCACCGCCGCCCTCATGGCCTTGGCAAGCCCTTGTTTTGCCGAGTCTTCCTTGTCGATTCCCGTCAACAACCCTCAGGCCCCAAACGCTTACGTCGACCTGCTGGCGCTAATGTCCGGCCACTGCAAGACGCTGAAGGTCGCCGGGCGTACCTTCGCCTGCAAGACGGTCGCCTACGCCCATGGTGACAAGGGCCGGGTCAATTTCGCGGTCGCGGTCGACGATCCCGCCGATGACAATCACGTCGTGTCGTTCTCCGGCGAGAACGGCAAGCGCGCCGACGACAATTCCTACGAGCTGCCGATCGACCGCATGCTGCTCAATTCCAAGGACCGCCCCAAGGTCGACGGCCTGCCGGTGCCGGCCGAGCAGACCTCCACCGGCCTCTGCCGCCGGACCGGCAATTTCGCCGCCAAGAAGGTGACTGACGTCACCTGCTCTGCCACCGACAGCGAGGGCCGCAGCTACGAACTGCTGTTCGTTTCCGACGGCACGCCCGTGAGCGTGCGTCGTATCAGGCAGTCGGCGCCGTCGATCCAGGATCCGTTCAAGTAGCGACCCTTCTTCGCTCTGGAGGCGGGCGAGGCGAACTGCCGCCTGCGCGGCTCAGCCGGATCAAATCCTTTCGTTGAAACTTCGGAACCGGCAGGTATGCTCGGATGCGTCCTCATTGAGGAGGCGCCCGTTGCAGACACAGGCAGGCACAGAGTCCAGCAATGCGGATGGTCATAGCGATCAAGCGGCTCCTGATCGTCTGCCTGTTCGCAACCCTGGCACATGATTGCCCTGCAGCCGACGGTCCGGGGCAGCGCTCGATCCTGGTGCTGGAAGACGCCGACTTTCGTTCGCCGTTCTATTCGGAGATTTTTGCCGGTATCCGCACCGCGGCGAAGGAAAATGGACAGATCCATACCGTGATCTACGGCGAAAGCCTGGATCTCGCCCGTTTCCCGGGACCGGACTACGAGGAGAGCCTGGTCGGTCATCTCAAGACCAAATACGCGCACCGGTCGATTGACGTCATCGTCTCGATCGGCGTCGCGTCGGCGAGATTCCTTCAGGGGCGCAAGCACGACATCTGGCCCGCCGCACCCGTGGTTTACGGCTTCGTGCCCGATCTGCCCGAGACGCGCGCACTGTTCCTGCCCGGCACGACCGCAATCTTTGCCAAGGTGTCTCCGGCGCAGATACTGACTGCGGCACGCGCGGTCGTTCCCGACTTGACCGGTGTCGTCCTCGTTGGCGATGCATGGAAAAATCCGCTGATATATGGCCACTGGAAACAGGAATTCGCGGCCACGATGCCGGATCTCAAGATTATCGATCTGTCCGGCATGGTGCTGCGGGAGGTGCGCGAACGGGTCGGCTCCTTGCCCCCCGGCTCTGCAATTCTGACCTCGGCGATGTATTCCGACGGCGAAGGCACCCACTATTTGCCGGCCGCGGCGCTTGCGCGTGTCGCCGAGCGCGCGAACCGCCCGATCATCATCACCTCCGATACATTTCTCGGGCGGACGGGAGTTGGCGGCTTCCTGCTGCTGCCCGAAACCATCGGACAGGAAGCCGGCCAATTGGCAATGCGTATTCTCGGCGGCGAATCGCCGTCGAGCATCCCGCCCGTTGCCGGGGACAACGTGAAGCCGATCTTCGACTGGCGGCAGCTCAAGCTCTGGAATGTGGACGAAGCCCATCTGCCTCCGGGCAGCGAGGTGCGTTTCCGAGAACCAAGCTTCTGGGAGCAGTATTACTGGCGCGTCATGATCAGTGTCGGCGCGTTGCTGGTGCAGACGACGATGATCGCCATCCTCCTGCGCGAGCGCAGACTGCGATTCCTGGCGGAGATCGAGGCACGCCAACGCATGTCGGAGCTAGCCCACATGAATCGCCTTGCGACCGCGGGCGAGATGTCTGCCACGATCGCGCATGAGCTGAGCCAGCCGCTCGCCGCCATTCTGATCAATGCTGAGACCGCCGAGCAGGTGCTGCAGACACCGGCACCTGACCTCGGCGTGATCAAGGACATACTGGGTGACATTCGCCGAGACGATATGCGCGCCAACGAGATCGTCGTTCAGGTGCGCTCATTTCTGAAGAAGGCCCGCACAGAGCGGCGCGAACTCGATCTCAACGCGACGGTCGGCGAGGTGTTTCGATTCCTTTCCGTACAGGCCCTGACCTACGACGTTGCGCTCGCGACGGATCGATCGTCCTCGGATATCCGCGTAACTGCCGACAAAGGGCAGCTCCAGCAGGCTATTCTGAATCTGGTCATGAATGCCATCGAAGCGGTGACCGATCTGCCGGAGGATCGGCGACGCATCGTCGGTCGAACCAGCCTTGCGAACAATCAGGCCATGATCTCGATCGCAGATGCCGGCGACGGCATCCGCACAGAAAAGATAACCGAAATCTTCAAGCCGTTTTTCACAACCAAGACGCAGGGGATGGGCATCGGCCTCTCGATCACGCGCACCATCATCGAGGCACATGGCGGGCGCATCTGGGCCGAGAACGTCCCGACAGGAGGCGCCGTCTTTCATATCAGCCTGCCACTGGCTGTGGCGCGATCGTGAGTCGGGGCCTTCTGCCGGAAGACGTCAGCCATCAGTCGGCGCCGTCGATCCAGGATCCGTTCGAGTAGCTCCACCCGTCACGTGAACGCCTTTTCCAGCGTCGCGAAGATCACCGCGAGCGATTTGTCGTGCCGCGTCACCGGCGGCACCGGGCGATCAATCTTCATCAACTGATAGACCGCCATCTGGGCCGCGCGCACCGAATATTCGACGGTGAACACGACGTCATCGGGGATTTCGACGAACTGGCTGACGAAGGCGAGATTGACGGATTTCCTCGGCACCGGCAGCGGCCGGTCGGTCACGGTGCGCGGCATGAACATGCTGGTGATGTAGGGCATGCGGCAGGGAACGCAGATCGCATCCTCGAACACGCCAGGGTCGAAATTCAGTTGACCGCAAAGCTCCTTCAGGAGGTCGGCGCCGCCGCAATCGGACATCGGCTTGGCCACGAAATTGCCGACGCGGTCGGGATGCAGCGCATAGCCCCAGAACACCTGCACGTTCTTCGGCTGTCCGGCGAAATGCGGCTGGTGATACAGCACCACCGCTGAGGCCGGGATGTTCGAGCGAGGGAATGCTCGATAGCAGGTCCCAGGTGCATTCGTAGTGATCGGTGATGAGCATGCGCCCGCCGCGCAGCGAATAAGCGCCGTTCGCGAGCAGCGCGCCGTCGAGGCTGCCGCCGACCAGCGGCTGCGCCTCGTAGATCACGATGTCCCGCCCCGGCAGCTGCGCGTCACGAACGAGGAACGCCGCGCCCGCGAGCGATCCAATGCCGCCACCGATGAAATACGCCTTCATGTCCTGCCTCGATCTGCAATTTCGAATTTTCGCGGCGACATTGCATGGGGAGACACTGGCCTGAGTTGCGCTGGATCAAGCGCAACGCGCATGAGGATCACGTTGAGTTGAGCGATCGACTGATCAACCCCGGCAGCGCGACTCTCGTGTCCCGGACGCGCTGCAATGCTCTCGGCGTGCTGCGCAGAGCAGGGACCCAGAGCAGGGACCCCATGCCGCACAAGATCCCGCTGGAGACATGGGCCCCGGCTCTGCAGCGCACCGTCGAAGAGACGCTGCGCTGCGTCCGGGGCACGAGGCGTCGCGAAACGAGGGAAGATTGGCATTGCGTGTTGTCACTATCGCCTCGCATAGTCGGCGCAGTAAGCAAATCTGCAGGTAAGTCTGAAAGCCGCCCCTCATGTCCCTCGCCCTTCCCGCCCTCATCGTCGTCGACGTCCAGCATGCGTTCGACGAATGGGAGGCGGCGGGCAAGCAGCGCAACAATCCGGAGGCGGTGGCGCGTATTGCCGATCTCCTGACGGCCTTCCGAACGAGCGGCGCGCCGATGTTCCACATTCGTCATGAGGGCACCAAGCCGTCCTCCTCATTTCTGCCTAAGAGCTCCGGCTATGCCGTCAAGGACGAGGCGCGCGAGCGGCCGGGCGAGATCGTGATCGTCAAGCGCGTCAACAGCGCCTTCATCGGCACCGATCTGGAAAAGCGCCTGCGCGCCGGCAACATCGGCACGCTCGTCATCTGCGGCGCCACCACCAATCATTGCGTCGAGACGACGACGCGGATGGCCGGCAATCTCGGCTTCGACACACAGCTGGTGCGCGACGCGACCTGGACGTTCGAACAGGTCGGGCCGGATGGCGACAGGCATTCTGCCGAGGAGATCCATGCGATGACGCTGTCGAACCTGAACGGCGAATTCGCGCGCATCGTCACCACCGATGACGTGATTGCGTCATTCGCGGCAGAGTGATGGCAGCGTTGCGATCGACGCCCGTGATGCGACAATAAATCCCACGAGATGCACGCAGCCGCGCGAATCGGAGGCCCATGAAACTGCGTCGTTTCGACGCCCGCACTGGCCGGAACGCACCTGACGACCATGTGTTGTCACACGACATTCAACTGGAGTGATGACATGAAGTATCTCATTGTCGCGATAGCCGTCGGTGCTGCGGCGCTTGCCGGAGGATCGGCGGCGAACGCGGCCAATTATTCAAGCGCGAAACAGAACGCGCCAGCCGCCCAGTCAACCGATATCAGCGCGCAGCACAGGCACCACCATCACGGCCATCGCCATCACTGGCGTCCTCACCACCATCACGGATTTCATCGTCCGCACTACCGGAGCTACGGCTATTATCCTCGGCACCACGGCTATTACGGCGGCGGACCGTACGGATATTACGGCGGCGGCGGTCCCAGCGTGACGTTCGGCTTCGGCGGCAGCCGCTGGTAAGACGAAAGGCAGCAACACGAAAGGCCCGCGAAATGCGGGCCTTTTTGCTCGTCAGCCTATCCCCGCAAGATCATCTCCGCCGCCTGCTGACCGCTCGCCAGCGCGGCCTCGACCGTGCCCATGTCGGCTCCGCGATAAAGCGCCTCGCCGGAGAACAGCACCGGTCCATCGCCGCGAGCTAGGATCGTTTGCGCCTCGCGTGTTCGCGGCGTCGCCCAGGAATAGGCGCCGCGCGCGTAGGGATCGTGCGCCCAGTTTGTCGCAGCGGCCGCAGTGAGCCCGCGCGCGAGGTCCTCGCGCGACAGGGCGAAGACAGCAGCAAGCGAATCGAGCCCCGCATCGATCAGCGCTTGCGGGTCGAGGTGCGCCAGCGCTGCCGTGCGCGGGCCGCCGAACCATCCGGTAAGCACGAGATGCCGGTCCGGGTATTGCGTCCACCACACCGGGATGAGCTGGTCGGACAAAAGGAAGCTCATGTCCGCGAGCTCTTCCTTGCGTTCGCGCCACCATGGCCGCCTGAAGCGCAGCAGGATCTTGATCACGTTACCGAAGCCGATGTCGTCGGCCGCCGCCGCCTTGGCGCGCGCGCGGCCCGGCAGCCCGATCTCGCGCAGCAACGGCAACGGAACAGTGAGGATCACGCGATCACAGCCATGCACGTCGCCGCCGACACAGCGAACGGCGATCGCGCCGCCCTCCTCCTCGATCGCCGACACCACGCAGCCGAAGCGAAAAATCACGCCAAGCTTGCGGCACTGGGCCGTCAGGAAGTCGATCATGGCTCCATAGCCGCCCTGGACCCGCGCCTGGGGTGAGTGCCCGCCAGCCATCCATTCCTCGCGCAGCGCCAGCGTGGAGGCGCGCTCGGGGTCGGCCGCATCGTAGCCCTCGACCATTCGCTCGATCGAATGGCGCAGCCGCGCATGCTGATCCCCGGCAAAATGCCGGCGCAGGAATTCGGCGACGGTGAGGTCGTCGTTCAATTCCCGAACCACGGCGTGCAGCTCAGCCTCATGCGGATCGTGACGATCCTCGCGCATGATGTCAGCGCCATCAAAGCTCCACCGCTCGCCTTCGATCTCTTGAAGAACCATCCCGGCCTCACGCAGCAACGCGCGCGTGACCGGCGCCTCGCCGTGGACGAATTCGGCGCCGCCATCAGCGGGGTAGCCGAACTCCGAAGCAGGCAGCGGGTGGATGCGGCCGCCGCAGCGCTCGCGCGCCTCCAGAATCGTCACTGTCCTCCCGGCGCGCGCCAGCTCGCGCGCCGCCATCAGGCCGGCCGCGCCGGCACCGACGATGACGATATGCTCTGATGTTGCGGACATCTCGGTGCTGTTACTTGCCCACGGCCCGCGGATCGTTCCGGATCAGATAGCGCAGCAGCAGGACGCCGCCGCCGAGATCCCGCGTGCTCTCCAGCGTCATCGCGGTCAGCGGTGCACGCCGATCCCCGTCAGCGTCCGTGGAATCGAACACGAAGGGCGCGCCCTTGGCGCCGTCGATCGCGGGACTGAGGATCAGGTTGAACTCGTCGATCAGGCCGGCGCGCAGGAACGCGCCGTTGGCAACGCCACCGCCCTCCACCAGCAGGCGCTTCACGCCGAGCTCGCGGTTGAGAATGTCCACCGTCAGCGCGAGATGGATCTCGGACTTGCCGGCAAAGATATAGGATACCCCCTCGCCGCGGAGCCCGGCGAGATGCGAATCGGAGACGCTCTCGGTCAGCACGACGACGATCTGATCGCCGCCGATATCGGAGCGGCCCCAGCCGATCTTGCCCTGCGCATCGAGCACGACGCCATAGGTTTTCGCGTCGCGTCGCGCGAACCAGTTTTCGCGCGGAAATTTCGCGTCTACCGTGGGATAAGGCTTGCCCTTGGCGAACTCCGAGCCGGTGACGCGGCCGATCACCCAGGCATCGCCGCCGAGCTCGTCATGGATCTTCTCGAACCAGTCCGTCCCTGCCCCCTGCGGGCGCCAGCGGCTCGGATGCGTGCGGCCGTCCAGACTCGAATGCATCAGACAGATGACGTAAGGCTTCATGCGCATCTCCAGGCCGCGCTCAGGCTGCCGGCTCACTGCCCTTCTCATTTCCCTTGGCGCGATCGTTCACGATCACCGCGAGGGGATTGAGCTTTGGCGGCGCGACGAGTTTGAGCGTGTTGGTGTCGCGGTGGTTGAACGGCGCGCCGCGCACGAACAACTCGGTCTGGATCAGATAGGTCCAACTGCCCTCGTCGTTGAAGGTGATGTCGCAGCGGTAAGCATCGGTGCGGAACGCTTGTTCCAGAAAATCAGTCGAGCAGATCCCGTAAGCGGTGTCGCCGCGCTTTGCGGTGACGGAGATCTCTTTGTCGTCCGGCCCGGCCTTGCCCGACGCCAGCAGCACCTGCCCGCGCGGGATCGCCAGCGTCTGCATGATCAGCCCGGTCTTGGGCTCCCACAACCAGTAGCCGACCTGGTCGTGGAAGGTGATGTCTTCCTCGGGCGTGTTGATGTGGATGTGATAGCGCAGCCCATAGAGCAGCTGCGGCCCGTTGGCCTGGGGATCGATCGGATCCATCCGGATGCGCTCGATGAAGGTCCGCCGCTCCGGCCCCTCCGCCTTCGGATTGATGTCGATCCCCTTGTCGGCCTGCCAGACGCCGGCCAGAGGGCGGAGCGGGCCGAGATTGGCAAGGCCGTCGGGCGAGACGTCCTCGGGTTCGGTGAAGATATCGGCGGGAAGGGGGAGCATGGGTGTCCTCGCATCGTTGCGAGGCAGCAATAGCATGAGAGCGCGGGCGTGGCTCGTTCTCAAGCCTCACAATCGGGAATGGACATAGGCCCCACGCGCAGCCGATCCGCGAAGCGGAGCCGAACCGACTTGGTTCGGCCCGGTCGCAAAGACGTCTAGTGGCGGTGGTCGCGGACGATGGACGTCGCGTTCAGGGTTGTCACGACGTTCGCCAATGCGGTCGCTGCGAGAGCCACGAGGATGTCGTTGCGCATGTCACGATCCATCATGATGCGGCTGCGTCCGGCTGACGGCCGCCGCAGCCGCGAGTGGTGGGTCGGTTGCGCTTTCGCCGTGCCGCTGAAGCCGCACAGCAGCAATCCAATCGAGAGGACCGCGACAGCAAGACGCGCAACGAAGCCCGACGACAACGTCATGACCATGTCCTCCCAGATGTGAGCAGGGCGATTGCATATGAAGAACGATATGGCTGGAAGCCCGCCTGCGGCCGGCGTTCATGACGGATGATGGGGCCCGCCGCCCCGGCAAGGCCTGGAACCAACCCGATCAGCGTTCGTTAAACTCTCGTCCGCGCCAGAACGATTGGCTGAAAGGATCATGTCCCACCCGCCGTATTCCGGCTGAGACCCCGTTTTGGTATCGATGACATCGCGGTCCCCCTCCTCGTCTCGTATCTGGCCCCTGTTCGCTCTCAACTTCTTCATGGCCGACATGCAGTCGGGCATCGGCCCTTTCGTCGGCGTCTTCCTCCAGGAGCGCGGCTGGGCGACCGGGCTGATCGGCACCGCCATGACGATCGGCAATGTCGCGGGCATGCTGGTCACGACGCCGATCGGCGGCTTCATCGACGCCACGCGCAACAAGCGCATGTGGGTCGTCATTCCCGGCATCTGCGTAGTGCTCGCGTCCGCGATCATCCTGATCTCGCAGAATTTCTGGGCGGTGACGTTCTCGCAGGTCGCACAATCGCTGGCGAGCGCCGCGATCGTGCCGGCGGTAACTGGCATCACGCTCGGCATCGCCAAGCAGAAGGGCTTCAACGCGCTCAACGGCCGCAACCAGGCGTTCAACCATGCCGGCAACATGGTCGGCGCCGCGCTGTCGGGCTATCTCGGTTACAAGTTCGGCTACGTCTCGGTGTTCGTGCTCGCGGCAATATTCGGCGCCATCGCGATCGCCTGCGTGATGATGATCCCAGCCAAGGCCATCGACGATCGCGCCGCGCGCGGCAGCAAGGAGGACGATCCGGACAGCGCGCCGGACGCGTTCACGATGCTGCTCAAGCACCGCGCGCTGCTGGTGCTGGCACTGGCGCTCGCGGTGTTTCATCTCGGCAATGCCGCCATCGTGCCGCTCTATGGCCTGGCGGCGGTCGCCGAAGGCCAGGCCAACGGCCCGAGCTTCGTCGCGACCACCGTAGTTATCGCACAAGGCGTCATGGTCATCACGTCGCTGATCGCAATGAAGGCGGCGACCAAGCGCAACTACTGGCCTATCATCCTCGTCTCCTTCATGTTCCTGCCCATCCGCGGCGTGCTCGCATTCTTCGTCACGGGATGGTGGGGCGTCGTACCGATGCAGGTGCTCGACGGCCTCGGTACGGGCCTCCAGACGGTTGCCGTCCCCGGCATGGTCGCGCGCTCGCTCAACGGCACCGGCCGCATCAATCTCGGCCAGGGTGCCGTGATCACCGTGCAGGGCATCGGCGCGAGCCTCAGTCCCGCGCTTGGCGGCTGGATCGCGCAATGGATCGGCTACGGCCCGACCTTCCTGCTGCTCGGCGGTTTTGGCCTCGCGTCCATGGCGCTGTGGTTCGCGTTCGGCGCCCACGTGAAGAAGTATTGAGGCTTCCTTCTCGCTCTCCCCGTTCTTGCGGGAGAGCGAGAAGAGGAATGCATCAGGTCCCAAAATTCTTCTGGATCGCCTTGTCGAGCGTTTCGCCACCGACGAAGCGTTGGCGCAGCTCGCGCTTGAGCAGCTTGCCGCTCGGGTTCTTGGGCAGGGCATCGACGAAGATGACTCGCTTGGGCACCTTGAAATGCGCCATCTGGCCGGCGCAATGCTTGATGACCGTGTCCTCGTCGAGCTTCTCGCCGCTCTTGACCACGACGATGGCAGTCACCGCCTCGATCCAGCGCGGATCGGGCAGGCCTACCACAGCAACTTCCGACACTGCAGGGATGCGGTAGACCATCTCCTCGACCTCGCGGCTCGCGACGTTCTCGCCACCGGTCTTGATCATGTCCTTGACGCGATCGACCACGGTGATGTGACCCTCTTCATCGACGGTGGCGAGATCGCCGGAGTGAAACCAGCCGCCGGAGAACGCAGCCGCCGTCTTGACAGGATCGTTATAATAGCCGGAGAGAAGATGCGGCGAGCGGTGCACGATCTCGCCCACCTCTCCGACCTTCACATCCTCCATCGAAGTGTTGACCACGCGGGTCTCGACATTGAGCACCGGCTTGCCCGCCGAGCCGGCCTTGCGCAGCTGGTCCGCGGGTCCGAGCACAGTCGCGAGCGGCGCGATCTCGGTCTGGCCGTAGAAATTCCAAAACTTCACATTGGGCAGGCGGCGCTGGAGCTCGAGCAGCACCTCCACCGGCATGATCGAGGCGCCGTAATAACCCTTCTGCAAGGTCGACAAATCCGTCTTGTCGAAATTGGGCGAGCGGAGCATCGCGATCCAGATCGTCGGCGGCGCGAAGAACGACGTGATCTTGTGCGTCTGGATCAATGACAGAATGTTGTCGGCCGCAGGCTTGCCCGTGATCACGCCGGAGGCGCCGAGATAGATTTGCGGCCCCAGGAATACATCGAGCTGCGCGCAATGATAGAGCGGAAGCGCGTGCAGGAATTTGTCGTCCACGCTCATGCCGCCATCGATGATGCAGCTGACATACTGCCACATCACCGCTTCATGGGTCAGCATCGCGCCCTTGGGCAGCGACTCCGTGCCGCTGGTGTAGACGATCTGCGCGAGATCGCGGCTGTCGACCGACGACTCCAGGTACGAGCCATCGGCGCTGAGAAGATCGTCGAAGGTGGTGAGGCCCGCCGGCGCCGTGGCGGCATCCTCACCCGGCAGCCAGATCATCTTCTCGACCGCGCAATCCCTGGCGCTGGCCGCGCGCGCGGGCTCGACGAAATCAGGGCCGGCCGCGAGCAGCTTTGCACCAGAACTCTTCAGGATGAAGTTGATCTCGTCCGGATTGAGCATGAAGTTGATCGGCACCAGCACCGCGCCGATCCGGGCCAATGCGAACCGGAGCGCCGCAAAGGCGTGCGAATTGCGCGAGAGCACGGCGAGGCGGTCACCCTTTTTCACGCCGAGGCCAAGCAGGCCGCGGCCCAGCCGATTGCAGATCGCGTCCATTTCGGCAAATGTCCAGCTTACATTGCCGCAGCTCACCGCGAGCTTGCCCGGATCGCGGCCCGCCGCGCGCCGCAGGATGTCGCCGATGGAATGCTCGCGGGCCTTCGAGATGGTGGCTGCGATGTCGCGGGTCATTTCCGTTCCCCTGAATTTTCTCTTTGCGTGAATTGCCAGCCTGAACCCAGTCAGGCCATGGCATTCACGCGCTTCTTGTCTTCGCAAAAGCGTAGTCGGGGCGACCGGCCACGTCAAATCAGCCAGCGAGCGCGGCGCCATTACGCAAGAGTTGAGCTCAGAGCTTGTGCCCTTTCTGGCGCAGCGCCTCGATGAGGCGCTGCTTCAACTCGTCGGCCGTCTTCTGGCTGACGTCTTGGCTGATCCGCGCGCTTGCCTGCGCCAGCGCATCCGACTTCTCCAGAAGCTTCTTCCCGGCCGGCTGGGCATAGAAAGTCTCGATCTGGCGCAGCTCATCGATGCTGAAGCTCTGGGCATAGAGAGCGGCGACCTGGTCGATCATCGAAGTGAGGGCTGGAGTGTAAATCTCGGAGCCGGGTGCCGTCACCGCGTCATAGTCGCGCTCGATTTCCGGCCTGTCCTGCGCGACCACGGGCCTCAGCTTGAGCAGGAGCTGCGGCAACAGCGCGCGATACTGGTCCGCGATCTTCAAGGTGACCACGAGCTTGCGCGCCGCGCTCATCGCCTCCGCCGGCGGCGCTTGCGCCGATGCACCAGAGATCAGGAGCAGGAGGGCGCCGGCGATCGTCAACACAAGTCTGGGCATGAACCTCTCCGTTGGATCTCTCCGCGAATGCAGGCCGGCGATAGTCAGTGACCCGCGGGCGCCACGGCAGACCTGTCCGCAGGCGCACTTTCCAGGACGGTGTCGGCCTCCTCGATCTCCGTCACCTTCACGAACAGGTTGGGCACCCGTTCGGCCCGGTCGAGCAGCCACGCGGCTGCGATCATGATGACGATGCCGACGACGGAGACCGCGAGCTGCTCCCAGACGCCCCTGGTGTATTGCGTCAGGATCCAGTGCGCCGAGAACGACAGGAAGACGCCGAGGCAGAAGATCGGCAGCGAATGCTGACCGCAGAGGATCACAGGGCGCAGCCAGGCCCCGTGCAGGGTCCGCCATTTGCGCGAGATGAGGTGAGTCACCCAGATCGCCAGCGCCAGGAAATGCGTGAAGCGCAGCATGTCGAGGTCGGTCTTGTCGATCGGGTAGATCGCCTTGATCATCCACTTCGGGATCAGGGCTTCGAGCGCAGGGACGTGCCAGGTCATCACGATCAGGAGCGCGAAGGCGAGCCAGGCCGCGGCCAGCGCCATCGCCGCCTTTGACCACACCCATCTCGCGATCTTGTCGATCTGGCCGATGCCGCACCAGGCCGCGAACACGAACATCAGCTGCCAGCAGAACGGATTGAAGTACCAGGTCGTGCCCGGCGGATAGGAGGCGATGTTCCAGTTGAACCAGCGCGCCAGCACGTAGAGCACCACGGAGCCGGCGAGCGTCAGGTTCGGCCGCCGCACCAGGCACCACACGATGAAAGGCGAGGCGAACACCAGCGTGATGTAGAGCGGCAGCACGTCGAGATTGACCGGCTTGTACTTCAGCAGGATCGCCTGCCCGATCAGCTCGTCCGGATGCGACAGGAAATTGAACACGTTGAACTCGTGCTCGTACATCGGATTGTCGAAGCGGCGCGCGGTGCGGGCGATCTGCGCCGTGAACAGCAGGAACAGCATGATGTGGGCGACATACATCTCGACCGCGCGCCGCCACAGCCGCTTCAGCGCGGCGACGAACCAGCCGCCCGCGACGATCGGCCCGTAGATCCAGCCGACCAGATAACCGGAGATGAAGACGAAGAATTCGGCGGCGTCGCTGAAGCCGTAATTGCGCAAGGTCAGCCAGGCCACGACGTCGTGCGGGATGTGGTCGAGGAAGATCATCCACAGACCGATGCCGCGGAAGAGATCGAGCCGCAGGTCGCGGTCGACCGGCGCGAGCAGCGCTGACTGGTCCCGTGTGATCATGGCCCCGCCTCGTTCGGTGGGCGTCGCGCCGTCGCGGCGCCGAAAAATCGGATGCTAAAAAATTGAAATCAAAAGTCACCTGGCCGTGCGGCCAGGGCCGACGGTAGCCGACCTTGCTGCGCGTGCAAGGGCATAGTCATCGGAGCGGGCCGCACAAGGGTGCCGTCATTCGCGCTGCACCATGGGGGCCTCTTCAAAAAACGCCAAAAACAACCCCATGCACAGTAGCTAAGTCTTTGCAAAGCCTACTGGATTTATTCGACGCGTTGGGCAGATTTCGGCCGCGATGGCGGCCCGGCCGCCGCTGCCGTCAGCTTAGCTCGTCGCCCGTCGCCTGCATCTCGTTGAGCATCGCCGCGGCCTTGTGCTGCAGCGGCAGCGCGCCACTCTCGGCGGCGATCGCGATGGTCGCGCGCAAGGCCCCAAGGATGGCTGCCTTGACCTCCGCATCCGACGGCGGCGTCACCACGGCCTCGCCGAACAGGGCCTCCGCCTCCAGGCCGGAGAACCCCTGTTGCCGCGCCGTGTTGCGCGCCTCGCGCAGCATGTTCTGCGCGGCCTGGACGTCGCCGAGACGGTGGGTGGCGAGCGCCAAATAGATCGAGCTGCGCAGCACCGCCGAGGTATAGCCGACCGCCTTCGCCTCCTCACGCGCCTCCGTCAGCATGCCGCGCGCCCGGTCGAACAGCCCCTGCTCCAGATAGGCCATCCCGAGGTGGCAGGCGAGCACCGGCACGAACAACCGGATGCCGTGCTTCTGCGCCAGGACGAAACCGTCCTCGAGAATGGCCGCGGCCGCCGCCGGCTCGCCGCGGCCGAGCATCAGCCAGCCGCCGCTATAGGCCGCGGCGACGCGGTCGTAGGGGCGACCCGTCTCCTCCGCGATCGCGGCAGCCTGTTGCTGGAGCTGCTCGGCGAGATCGAGCTCACCCATCACGGTGTGGGTGATGCTGTTCATCATGCAGCAGAGCAGGAGCAAAGATCGTGGGGTCGTGCCGATCGGGGCACTTGCTGCCGGCCCCGAGAGATGGGCACGGGTGGTAACCAGCATCTTCTCGGCGCGATCGTAGCGGCCGGAAAGAAAATAGGCCTGCCCGAGACTGTATTGCGCGAGATTGCGCCAGGCGGGATTGCCCGAATTTTCCGCCAGATGCACCACATCTTCTCCGATCGCGACAGCTTCGACCGGCGTTCCATAGAAATTCTGGGCACCCGCTCTCATGGTCATGGCCGCGACCTTGCGTTCAATGTCGCCAATCACATCGGCTCGCCGTTCGGCCTCGCTCCCCAAATCCAGGGCTTCGGCGACACGCCCCGACCCGGCAAAGGCCAACCGCGCCTCCATCCGCAGGTCAATGGCGTCCGTTTCGCGCGCGTGCGTCACTGGGGTCTTGTCGAGAGAACCCATCGCGATCTCGAAATAATCGACCGCTTCGGCAAAGGCCGAGCGCACCAGACATTTTCGAGCCGCGCTCCTGCCATGCTGAAAAGCCTTCCCCCAATCCTTCGCTCGGGCCGCGTGATAGCAGAGCGTATCCGGACCGTCGGTCCACGCCTCGTCGGTCTCGAGAGCCGCCAGAATGCTGGCATGGATGCTTTCCCGCACCTTCTCGACCATCGAATCGTAGGTCACCTGCCTGACCATCTCGTGGCGGAATTCGAGCGAATCCTCCAACTCACTGTCGATCCTGACGAGCAGCTCGGCCCGGTCGAGCGCGGTAACGCAATCCTGCAGGACGTCTTCCGGCACGGCCGCTACTCTTCGCAGTGTGGCCTGGTCGGCCCGGGGTCCAAGCGCCGCGGCGATCTGGAGAAGCGACCGTTCCTGTCGTGACACACGATCCAGCCGCGCCGCGATCACACCCTGAATGCTGCTGGGGATGCCGAGTTCGTCCACAGGACGCGCAAGGGAAAGGTCGCCCCACTGGCCAAGAAGCATGCCGCTGTCCTTCAGACTGCGGCAGACCTCCTCGATGAACAGCGGAACGTTGGCCGTATGAGAGATGATCCGGTTCTTCAGGTCTTCGTTGGTCGTGGCGGGACCAAGCATGTCCGCGAGCATGGCCAAGCCTGAATCGTCATCGAGAGGCCGCATCGCCACGATTTCCGCGCGGCAGCTCGCGATCCAAACCGGCATCCCATTGGGCCGCGTCGTCAGCAGCACAAGCAGATCAGGGCATTGTAGCCCCGAAAGGGTCGCGACGACCGCATCGCTGGCCCGATCCATCCAGTGCAGGTCCTCAATCAAAAGGATCGTACGCTGACGACGGGCGACGCTCTCGACGATCGCACAGCTTGCGTCTGAAATCGCACGACCGCGCGCGTGAGGCTCCAATTCATCCCATTGCGGATCGGAAACCGGCAAATCCAGGATCGCGTCGACGGCCCGCTGTTGCACCACCGGCAACGCGTCTCTCGGATCATCCGTCCTGGTCTGATCTCTCGCAGCTGTATCAAGGATCGAGAGCAACAGGCGCTTGAGCGCGCTGTACGGCGCACCCTGGAGATTCGGACTGCACTCGACATCGATCAGCCGCCAGCCGCCAGCCCGGAGATCCTGCGCGAATTCATGCGCAAGCCGAGACTTGCCAATGCCGGCGTCACCCATCAGCAGAACCGTCTGCCGGCCGGCAGCAACCCTATCCGCAGCGCGCCACAACAACGCCCGCTCCGTCGTGCGGTCGACGAATCTGGAAACGCTCCGCGCACGTCGGACCCGCCAGCTCGACAGATCACTCGCCCCCATGACCCGGTAGACAGGCAGGGGCTCGCCGAAACCACGGAGCGCCTTGCGGCCAAGGAATTCAAAGCGGACGTGTCCGTCCGCAAGCTCCTGGCAGGCTTCGGAGACGTAGATCTGGTTCGCCTCGGCTGCCGTCTCCAGCCGAGCCGCGAGGTGCTGGGCTGCGCCGCCGATCTCGTAGACCTTGGAAAATTCGCTCGCGACCATGTAGGCCACCACATGACCCGAGTGCAGGCCGACCCGGACTTGAAGTCCTGGATCGCCCAGACTGCCAACGCGCCGGACCAGCTCGATGGCCGCGTGGCAGGCCAGCGGCGCATGGTTGTCGTCGGCGATCGGGGCGCCGAAGACGGCGGCCAACCCGTCACCCAACTCCTTGCTGACGATGCCGCCGAACTGGCGCACCGCGCCTCTCATCGCCGCAAGAGCAGGCTCGAGGCGCGACACCGCCGCCTCCGGCTCCAGTTCGGCAACAAGACCTGTGGAATCGACGACGTCGGCGCGCAGAATCGTCACAAAGCGTCGTTCGCTGTCGGGGTCGACGGGCTGGCGCACCGCCGCTCCGCATTTGGAGCACCAGCTGTCGCCCGGACCAATCGCCGACTGACAAGCGAAGCAATGCATTCCAGCGCCTTCAACCACTGCCTCGGCAGCCCCACCCCAACCCCCGCGAGGCGTTCGACCTAACAATACCTATAGGAAAGTGCATGGCAATTGGGCTTGCGACATAGGCGACGTTACGGGATGGAGGCTCTCTGGACGAAATACATTCCTGAGTGGTAGCGTTGACTGCGCACAACAAACAGCGTGATCGGCCGTAGCGTGACGCGTATTTTCGGCCACCGCACCAGAGATTTTGACAAACAGACATATGAAGGAAAGAGGCGATGGCCGGACTGGTATATAGCGGCAAGGCATTTCGAGACTTGATGAATAGCAATTACTATCCTTTGGCGAACATGAAGAAGAGCGTCGCGAAGCTCAAGGCGTCCGAGGACATCGACCTGCCGACCTTGGAATACGGCCAGTACCACCTGATTTTGAACCCGGCATCAAACTGGCCGCAGGGCAGCGCCAAGTACTGGCACAAGGAAAAGGGCCGGGCCCGCGTCGACCTCAGCACCCAGCCGAACACAGTCCCCCTGTCCAGAGATGAGCCGGGCGTCATTCCGCTGACACGATGCGATCTGCTCGATGCCTGCGTCCGGAAATGCTTCAATTCCGAGCCGCCGATTCCGATGAAGACGAAGATCATCACCCACGAGGCCAGCGACGCTTTCGCGCACCGGCACGAGATCCGGCTGGAGTGGGACTACAAGAAGGGTTCGGACAAGCCGACGCTGCTCAATCTGACGATGGTCTGCCCGCACAGATCCTGAGCTTCGGACACATTCTGCTTCATTCAGAAGATCATCTCCGCCCGGGCGCTACAAGCGTGCGGGTTAGAACCTCCGGCGTGTCGTGCCTGTCGCATCGTCCGTCATGGGCTTGTCGTGCGAAGATGATTCGCTGCCTTCTGAACCATGAGAGGAGCGGCCGATGCCCGTTGGACTGCTGGAGGTCGAAGGCACCATTGATGTCGGCCAGTTCTGGCCGGAGGGGCGGTCGGACGCCGACACCACAAAGGTCGTGGTGAATGTCGCGCCGGACGCGATCCGCTTTCGCAAGAACGATACCGCGCCGTTCCAGCCGACCCATGTGTTCGACAACGCCAAGGTCAAGGGCCGCACCAACACGGCGGCGATCAAGAATGGCAAGCTTACCATTCGCCTCCAGGGCATTGACGCGCCGGAGCTGCATTACCAGCCCTCACCGCTCTCGCCCGCGGAGAAGACGGGGCTGACCGACGCCAGGCGACAGGCCTATCACGAGCTCACGCATCCCTACCGGCAGTTTCTCGGCGCGACGACGAGCAAGGCGCTGCATGATTTTCTCGGCAGTAGCGCCGAGCCGACGCTCACCTGCCGGGTGTTCACGCATGTCGATGCCCCGAACGAGGTGTTCGACACGTATGGACGGCTGGTCGGCGACATCGAGGTGACGGTCCGCGGCCACAAGGTCGACGTCAACCATTGGCTGGTCGAGCAGGGCTTTGCCTATCCGACGTTCTACTCCTCGATGAATGATGACGAGATCCGCGCCTTCCTCGCGCTCGCCAAGACCGCGCGCGCGAAAAAGCTGCCAGTCTGGAAGCACCTCGCCAGGACGATTGGCGCCTTCGACTTCGACCTGCGCGAGCCCAAGACAAACGAGACCGGCGTGCTCGCGACCGACAAGGGCCCGGTGATGCTGCCAAAGCTCTACCGCCGCTACGCCAACTGGTCGGCCCGCAAGAAGGCCAAGGTGACGAGCCAGAATTTCCAGAAATTCTTGGGCGAAGGCTCCGGCGGCAAGCCCGACACCTGCTACGAGATCGGCGATTTCCTCACCAACGGCGTGCACTCGGCGACGCCACGAAATTTTGCCGAGTTCGTCGAGGGCGGCAAGACGATCAAGTTTCAGCCCGAGGGCCTGGTGTTCGGGGAAGCGCCGTCGATGCTGGTCGGGGCGGACGGGAAGGCGATCAAAGAGTTTTGAGGACACCAGAAACAAAAATGGCCCGCTCAACGCGGGCCATTTTCGGATCGGGACCGGTAAGGTCCGAACTTGGTTGCGGGGATAGGATTTGAACCTATGACCTTCAGGTTATGAGCCTGACGAGCTACCGGGCTGCTCCACCCCGCGTTAACCGTTGCTTTGCCTTCGTGAAAGTGCCGGGGACGGTGAATGAAGGGCCGGCGCTGTTCGCGTGGCTTGCTTCGTTCGTCCCGAAGGCTTCCTTGGAAGGCAACCCCGGGCAAAGCCCGTTGGGTGCGGGCGGTATGTACCAACCCGGGGTGGCTTTGGAAAGGGCTGCGCGGACGTTTTTTTCGACTTTATGACAGCGCGGTGGACGAATTTGCGGCCTCTTTGGCCCGCCCTTGCCAGAAGTCCCACAAGGGGCCAGCTTGCGGCAACAAAACTAGGCGGAAACGCCACTTAAAGAGGGAGAACGCCATGGACCACGCTTTGGACCGTCCCTCGGACCGCCCCTTGAACCGCCCCCCGACGAGCGCCCCGCTTCGGGCCCTCGAAGACGCCTTCCATGCCATGGTCGCGCGGTCGCGGGCGGAGCCGGCGCCTGGCCTTGCCGAGCGGCTCGACCGGCTGACGCGGCTGCGCACTGTCGTCGCCGACAACGAGGAGCGCTTCCGGCAGGCGATCTCGGCCGATTTCGGCCACCGCTCGGCAGTCGAGACTACCATCGCCGAGACCATGATGGTGTTCTCCGAGATCCGTCATGCCACCAAGCACCTCAAGAGCTGGATGGCGCCGCAGCGCGTTTCGACGGCGCTGCAATTCCTGCCCGCCCGCAACCGGCTGATGCCGCAGCCACTCGGCGTCGTCGGCATCATCGCGCCCTGGAATTATCCGCTCCAGCTGACGCTCGCGCCCGCCATCGGCGCGCTCGCCGCCGGCAACCGCGTCATCATCAAGCCGAGCGAGCTTGTGCCGCATTTCTCGGCGCTGCTGAAGGAGACGGTCGCGCAAAAATTCGACGCTGCGGAGTTGCTGGTCACCGGCGTCGAGGACGAGATCGCAAAGGCCTTCGCATCGCTGCCGTTCGATCATCTGGTGTTCACCGGCTCGACCCGGGTGGGACGACTGGTCGCTGAAGCCGCGGGGCGCAATCTGACGCCCGTCACGCTCGAGCTCGGCGGCAAGTCGCCTGTCATCATCGACGCCTCCGCCGACCTCGAAGAGGCCGCCGAGCGCATCGCCTATGGCAAGCTGCTCAATGCCGGGCAGACCTGCATCGCGCCCGACTATGTGCTGGTGCCCGAGCGCGCGCTGCAGGCCTTCGCCGAAAAAGTGCGCGCGCAGATGCGGCGCATGTTCGGCACCGATTCCGCCAACAAGGACTACACCTCCGTGATCTCCGACCGGCATTATGCGCGGCTGGAGACTCTCGTCTCAGATGCGGCAAGCCGCGGCGCCAAGATCCTGCAGCCGGCGAAGGCGGACGATCCCAACTGGAAGGCGCACCGCAAATTCCCGCCGACGCTGATCGTGGGCGCAACCGCAGACATGGCGGTCATGCAGGAGGAGATTTTCGGTCCTGTGCTGCCGGTGCTTGGTTATCGCGAACCGGCCGACGCCATCGCCTTCGTCAACGCACGCGACCGGCCGCTGGCGCTGTACTGGTTCGGCAAGGACAGCAATGCGCGCGACGAGGTGCTGGCGCGCACCGTCTCCGGCGGCGTCACCATCAACGACTGCCTGTTCCACTTCGCGCAAATCAACCAGCCGATGGGCGGCGTCGGCGCATCCGGCACCGGCGCCTATCACGGCGAATGGGGCTTTCGCACATTCAGCAAGTTGAAGCCGGTGTTCTATCGCTCGAAATTCAACCGCCTCGCCGACCTCTATCCGCCCTACGGCGGCAAGATCGCGCGGCTGGAGAAGTTGATGCGGTTCATGTCGTAGGGTCTCAGCATTCCGTCATTGCGAGCGCAGCGAAGCAATCCAGAATCCCTCCGCGGTGACAGTCTGGATTGCTTCGCTTTGCTCGCAATGACGAGAAGAAAAATGCAAGAGGGGGAAACATCAGTGACGGACACATTCGATTTCGTCGTCGTGGGCGCGGGCTCCGGCGGCTGCGCGGTTGCGGGGCGGCTTTCGGAGGATGCGGGGACATCCGTGGCGCTGATCGATGCCGGCGGACGGAACGACAATTGGCGGATCACCACGCCGTTCGGGCTCGCTTTGCCATACAAGGCAGCGAACTGGGGCTTCGATACCGTGCCGCAGAAGGGATTGAACGGCCGTATCGGCTATCAACCGCGCGGCAAGGGGCTCGGCGGGTCCTCGGCGATCAATGCCATGGTCTATATCCGCGGCAACAAATGGGACTACGACCACTGGGCCTCGCTCGGCAATGCCGGCTGGTCGTACGCGGACGTGCTGCCCTACTTCAAGCGGTCGGAGAACAACGCTGATTTTGACGGCGCGTATCATGGCAAGGGCGGCCCGCTGCATGTCAACAGGCTGCGCGCGGACAATCCGATCCACGAAATCTTCCATCAGGCCGCCCGCGAGGCGCAGTTTCGCATCCGCGAGGACTTCAATGCGGAGGACCACGAAGGGCTCGGCAGCTACCAGGTGACGCAGCACAATGGCGAGCGCTGGAGCGCGGCGCGCGCCTATCTGCATCCCCACATGGACAAGCGCGCGAATCTGCGTGTCGAGACCCAGGCGCATGCCACGCGCATCCTGTTCGAAGGTGGGCGCGCGGTCGGCATCGAATATGTCCAGGGCAAGCAGACAAAGCAGCTGCGCGCCCGCCGCGAGGTGATCCTCGCCTCCGGCGCCTTCCAGTCACCGCAGCTATTGATGCTGTCGGGCGTCGGCGACGGCGAGGCGCTTGCCGCGCACGGGATCGGCGTCGTGCATCATTTGCCGGGCGTCGGACGCAATCTGCAGGATCATCCGGATTTCGTGTTCGTCTACGCCTCCGACTATCCGCACTTCGTCCATTCATCACTCGGCCGGCTGCCGTCCCTGCTCCGCGCCATCCAGCGATACCGCCGGGAGCGGCGCGGCCTGATGACCACCAATTTCGCCGAGTGTGGCGGCTTCCTGAAGACCCGATCCGACCTCGATGTGCCCGACATCCAGCTGCACTTCATCGTCGCGATGCTCGACGACCATGGCCGCAAGAAGCACAAGGAGGCGGGCTTCTCATGCCATGTCTGCCTGTTGCGGCCGAAGAGCCGTGGCAGCGTCTGGCTGAAAAGCGCCGATCCGCTGGCAGCGCCGATGATCGATCCGAACTTTCTGGGCGAGGCGGAGGATCTCGAGACGATGGTCGCGGGCTTCAAGACCACGCGACGGCCGATGGAGACGCCCGCGATGCGCGCGTTGCAGAAGAAGGACATGTTCACGTCCGATGTGAGAACGGACGACGACATCCGCGCCATCCTGCGCGCGCGCGTCGACACCGTCTATCACCCCGTCGGCACCTGCAAGATGGGTACCGACGCGATGGCCGTGGTCGATCCGGCATTGAAGGTACATGGCATGGCAGGCTTGCGCGTCGTGGACGCCTCGATCATGCCGACACTGATCGGCGGCAATACCAATGCGCCGACCATCATGATCGGGGAGAAGGCGGCGGATATGATACGGGCGGAGATGCGGTGACTCTACCTCGTCGTCCCGGCGAAGGCCGGGACCCATACGCCGAGTGTGAGTTATTAGCGCGAGCTGGTCACCACCTATCTTCGCCA
>NZ_JBVVPR010000047.1:0-55685 GCF_055811835.1 Bradyrhizobium sp. WSM4874 | reverse complement strand
ATGTCGAAGCCCAGAGTTTTCGCCGTCGCGTAGAGATTGGCTCCATCGATGAAGAGCGCGATCTTGTCGGTAGAGGAAGGTGACATTCAGTTTGCTCGCGTAGAGTTCGTGATTGATCGTTTATTGTTGGCGCGGCGACAGCAAGCCGCGCACTTCTAAAGTCCCGCCGAAACCCGTCGAAACCGCAAATCCGGAGAAGTCGGGGCAATCAAGGTATAGTTATGGCCAACTTGCATAGACCCGGCGCTGCCGTCGCCAACAACCCGGGAAACCACCATCCCAGCCCCAATGTGGGGGTAGCAGAGCCGTTTGGCGAGGCCAAATCACAAATTGGCCTTGCGAAACCCTCCCGGCCCCTATAACTAGCGGCATTCATCCACATATTTCGTCCCACCCACAACGGAGCGACAGTCGATGGCTCGCGTCACCGTAGAAGATTGTATCGACAAGGTCGACAACCGGTTTGACCTGGTCCTGCTGGCCGCCCACCGTGCCCGCATGATTTCGTCTGGTTCACAACTAACGGTTGACCGCGATAACGACAAGAACCCTGTTGTGTCTTTGCGCGAAATTGCAGAGACCACCATTTCGCCGGAGGACCTCCGCGAGGAGCTGGTGCATTCGCTGCAGAAGTTCGTCGAGGTCGACGAGCCCGAGCCGGACACTGTGCCGCTGATCGGTTCCGCCGGTGCAAGCGTGGATGCAGACGATACCGAAGTCGCCGTGGAGCGCATGACGGAAGAAGAGCTCCTGAAGGGTCTCGAAGGCCTCGCGCCGCCCGAGGAGCAGCCCGAGGAAGACGAGTAAATCGTCCCGTCGCGCTCATCGACTTCTTTGTGATCTGATAAGGCCCGAACCGTCGTTCGGGCCTTTGCTTTTGTTGGCGTTTTCGTGGTTACCATAGCGTCGTCGGTTCGCGCCTGTCCCTGTCACTGAATTGATCGGACACGCGCGCGATCGGAGCTAAGATGTATACAACGGGCTGTGTCGTGGCCCGTTTGAAGGCAGGACGGCATGGTATATCGACGCCGCACACCAGCGCAGATGCAGGCCGCAACCGAATCGGTTGCCGTGGCCCCGACTGCGCCGGTGGCACGCCCGGCGAAGCCTCGCGCCCGCATGATGCGTCAATATGACCTCGTCGAGCGCGTCAGGTCCTACAATCCCAACACCGACGAAGATTTGCTGAACCGCGCCTATGTCTACGCCATGAAAGCGCATGGCTCGCAGACCCGCGCCTCGGGCGACCCGTACTTCTCCCATCCGCTCGAAGTGGCGGCGATTCTGACCGACCTGAAGCTCGACGACGCCACCATCGTGGCTGCGCTGCTCCACGACACGATCGAGGACACCGAAGCGACGCGGGCCGAGATCGACCAGATCTTCGGGCCCGAGATCGGCGCGCTGGTCGAGGGCCTGACCAAGCTGAAGCGGCTGGAGCTGGTGTCGCGGGAGGCCAAGCAGGCCGAAAATCTGCGCAAATTGTTGCTGGCGATTGCCGACGACGTTCGCGTGCTCCTGGTGAAGCTCGCCGATCGCCTGCACAACATGCGCACGCTGGACTTCGTGCCGACGGAATCGCGACGGCGCATTGCCGAGGAGACGCTGGACATCTATGCGCCGCTGGCAGGGCGCATGGGCATGCAGGAGATGCGCGAGGAGCTGGAGGACCTGTCGTTCCGGACCCTCGACCCGGAAGCCTATTCGGTGGTGATGCAGCGGCTCGATGCGCTGGCGGAGCGCAACCGCAATCTGATCGGCGAAATCGAGGACCAGCTCTCCAACAATCTGCGCCACCGGGGTCTTGGGGCGCGGGTCTATGGCCGCCGCAAGAAGCCATTTTCGATCTGGACCAAGATGGAGCGCAAGTCGGTCGGCTTCGAGCAATTGTCCGACATCTTCGGCTTCCGCGTCGTCGTCAACGATATCGAAGCCTGCTATCGCGCGCTCGGCATCGTCCACACCAACTGGCCGGTCGTGCCCGGGCGGTTCAAGGACTACATCTCGACGCCGAAGCAGAACGATTATCGCTCGATCCACACCACCGTGATCGGCCCCGGCAACCAGCGCGTCGAGTTGCAGATCCGCACCGAGGCGATGGACCAGATCGCCGAGCGCGGCATCGCCGCGCACGTGTTCTACAAGGAAGGCGTGGGCTCGCCGACCGAATTCCTCAAGCGCGAGTCCAATGCGTTCGCCTGGTTGCGCCACACCATCGGCATCCTCTCGGAGAGCGCCAACCCCGAGGAATTCCTCGAGCACACCAAGCTCGAGCTGTTTCACGACCAGGTGTTCTGCTTTACCCCGAAGGGCAAGCTGATCGCGCTGCCGCGCCACGCCAACGTGATCGACTTCGCCTATGCCGTACACACCGACGTCGGCAACAGCGCGGTCGGCTGCAAGATCAACGGCCAGTTTGCGCCGCTGTCATCGGAGCTCCAGAACGGCGACGAAGTCGAGGTGCTGACCTCGGAAGCGCAAGCGGCGCCGCCGTCCGCATGGGAAACACTCGCGGTCACCGGAAAGGCGCGCGCCGCGATCCGCCGCGCCACCAGGACCGCGGTGCGCGATCAATATGTCGGTCTCGGCCGACGGATCGTCGAGCGCCTGTTCGAGCGCGCCAAGATCGAATATGCCGACGACAAGCTCAAGGGCGCGCTGCCGCGGCTCGCGCGGACCTCGATCGAGGACGTGATGGCGGCTGTGGGGCGCGGCGAGATCAAGGCCTCTCACGTCGCGCGTGCGATGTATCCCGACTACAAGGAGGAGCGCATCGCGCGCTACGGCGTCAAGAAGGGGCTTGCCGCCAAGCTCAAGGAGAAGTCGTCCGAACCGCCGCGCAGCCCGGTCGCGATCCCGATCCGCGGCATCAATTCCGACCTGCCGGTGAAGTTCGCGCCGAACGGCGGCGCGGTGCCCGGTGACCGCATCGTCGGCATCGTCACGCCGGGCGAGGGCATCACCATCTACCCGATCCAGGCGCCGGCCCTGAAGGATTTCGAGGAGGAGCCGGAGCGCTGGCTCGACGTGCGCTGGGACATCGAGGACTCCGCGCCGCAGCGCTTTCCGGCCCGTATCAAGGTCGAGAACGTCAACGAGCCCGGCGCGCTGGCGCAGATCGCGACCGTGATCGCCGAGCACGACGGCAACATCGACAACATCAGCATGCAGCGCCGCTCACCGGATTTCACGGAGACGACGATCGATCTCGAAGTCTACGATCTCAAGCATTTGAGCGCGATCCTGGCCCAGCTGCGCGCGAAGGCGGTCGTCGCCCGCGCCGAACGTGTTAATGGATAGACGCCTCCCGTCTTGGTCTATTCCTATGATTCCGTGAGTCCTGAAATGCCTGCACCTCCGCTCCGCCTCGGCGTCAATGTCGACCATGTCGCGACCCTGCGTAACGCGCGCGGCGGCCGCAACCCCGATCCGGTGCGCGCGGCGCTGCTGGCGATCGAGGCCGGTGCCGACGGCATCACCGCTCATTTGCGTGAGGATCGCCGGCACATCGGCGACGAGGACATGGCGCGGCTGAAAGCCGAGATCTCCAAGCCGCTCAATTTCGAGATGGCGGCGACCGACGACATGATGCGCATTTCGCTCGCCACTAGACCGCACGCGGTGTGCCTCGTGCCGGAGCGCCGCCAGGAGGTGACGACCGAAGGCGGGCTCGACGCCGTCGGCCAGCACAATGCGCTGGCGCCCTATATCGCGCGGCTGAACGATGCCGGCATCCGGGTGTCGCTGTTCATTGCTGCCGATCCCGCCCAGATCGAAATGGCGGCGCGGCTGCGCGCGCCCGTGATCGAGATCCACACCGGCGCCTGGTGCGACGCTGTCGTCGACGGCCCCGCCGACAAGGCCGAGGCCGAATGGCGGCGGATCGTGGCGGGGGCGAAGCTGGCGAAGGAAGCGGGGCTGGAGGTTCACGCCGGACACGGGCTGGACTACGCGACGGCGGAGACGATCGCAGCCTTGTCTGAGATCATGGAGCTCAACATCGGGTACTACATGATCGGCGAAGCCCTGTTCGTCGGTCTCGCCGAGACGGTGCGCAGCATGCGCGCGGCGATGGACCGCGGCCGGAGCCGGGCATGATCATCGGCATCGGCTCCGATCTGATCGACATCACTCGGGTCGGCAAGGTGATCGACCGCCATGGCGAGCGCTTCCTCGACCGCATCTTCACGGCGGCCGAGCGGGCCAAGGCGGAGCGGCGCGCCAAGAACGAGAAGATGGTGGTGGCAACCTACGCCAAACGCTTCGCCGCCAAGGAGGCCTGCTCCAAGGCACTCGGCACCGGCATAAGGCGCGGCGTGTGGTGGCGCGACATGGGGGTGGTCAACCTGCCGGGAGGGCGGCCAACCATGCAATTGACGGGCGGGGCGCTGGCCCGGCTCCAGGCCCTGACGCCCGAGGGGTTCGCGGCGCAGATCGACCTGTCGATCACCGATGACTGGCCGTTGGCACAGGCCTTCGTCATCATTTCCGCCGTGCCGCTGGCCAAACCCTGAAGGCGCACCGATCATTTTATAATTCGCATTCAAAATCAATCGCTTATGCAGTTTTGATGCGATCCTTGATTGCGTGGCCTCCGACAACCGTCTAAAAGTCCGCGGACGCAAATCAGGCTGGGCGAATTCGGCTTTACGCCGGAATTGGCCCTCATTATCAGAATCAGGACAATCTCCTTGGGCCGCGAGCGATGGGCTGTTCGCGGGAGGAGGGCGCGCTGTGACCGCCCGCCGGAATTGAGAGAGCAATGAGCGTGACTTCAGGAACGAAAACTGAGAGCGGCGTCGGCGAAACGATCCGGGTCGTCATCCACGCTCTCCTGATCGCGCTGGTGATCCGCACCTTCCTGTTTCAGCCGTTCAACATCCCATCCGGCTCGATGAAGGCGACACTGCTGGTCGGCGACTATCTGTTCGTCTCGAAATATTCCTACGGCTACAGCCACTACTCGATCCCGTTCTCGCCGCCGCTGTTCTCGGGGCGAATCTGGGGCTCGGACCCGAACCGCGGCGACATCGTCGTATTCCGCCTGCCGAAGGACGATTCCACCGACTACATCAAGCGCGTGATCGGCCTTCCCGGCGACCGCATCCAGATGCGGGACGGTCTGCTCTACATCAACGACGCGCCGGTCGAGCGGCAGCGCATGAGCGAATTTGTCGGCGAGGACCCCTGCGGCGCTGAAGGCAGCGGCGTCTCTCGGGTGAAGCGCTGGAAGGAAACGCTCCCTAACGGCGTGTCCTACGAGACGCTGGACTGCGCCGATAACGGCTACGTCGACAACACCAACGTCTACACCGTGCCGACCGGCCACTTCTTCATGATGGGCGACAACCGCGACAACTCCACCGACAGCCGCTTCCTCGGTCAGGTCGGCTACGTGCCCCAGGAGAATTTGATCGGGCGCGCCCAGATGATCTTCTTCTCGATCGCCGAAGGCGAGCATGCCTGGATGTTCTGGCGCTGGCCCTGGGCGGTGCGCTGGAATCGCTTCTTCAAAATCGTCCGATGAAAGACGAAGCCAAGGACATCGCGACCCTGCCGACCGAGGCGCAAGCGGGCCCCGACGGCGAAGCTGCGACCAAGAGTCTTGAGAACAAGACCCTTGAGATCAAGACTCCTGAAAACAAGGCGCCTGCAAAGAAGAAGCGGGTGCGGAGCAGCAAGGCCAGGGGCTCGGATGCGAATGCGGGGCTCGAGGCACGCATCGGCTACAGCTTTGCCGATCCGAACCTCTTGATGCAAGGCATCACGCATGTCTCCGCGCTGAAGTCCGGGCGCAAGCGCGGCGACAGCTATCAGCGGCTGGAATTCCTCGGCGACCACGTGCTCGGGCTCGTCGTCTCCGACATGCTCTATCACACCTTCCCGAACGCCGACGAAGGCGAGCTGTCCAAGCGACTTGCCGAACTGGTGCGCAAAGAGAGCTGCGCCGATGTCGCCAAGTCGCTCGGTCTGCTCGACGACATCAAGCTCGGCTCGGTCGGCTCCAGCGCCGACGCGCGCCTGCGCAAGAGCGTGCTCGGCGACATCTGCGAGGCTGTCATCGGCGCCGTCTTCCTCGACGGCGGCTACGCGGCGGCGGCCGACTTCGTCAAGCGCAACTGGACCGAGCGCATGCACAAGCCGCGGCGTCCGTTGCGCGATCCCAAGACCGTTCTCCAGGAATGGGCGCAGGGCAAGGGATTGCCGACGCCGGTTTACCGCGAGGTCGAGCGCACCGGCCCGCATCACGATCCGCAATTCCGCGTCGCGGTCGACCTGCCGGGACTCGCTCCGGCGGAAGGCATTGGCGGCAGCAAGCGCGCGGCAGAGAAGGTGGCAGCTTCAGTGATGATCGAACGTGAAGGCGTTGGCGGCGGCAATGACGGTTGAAGCAAGCGGCGAGGCGCCCACTGCGACGCGCTGCGGCTTCGTCGCGCTGATCGGCGCGCCCAACGTCGGCAAATCCACGCTGGTCAACGCGCTGGTCGGGGCCAAGGTCACGATCGTGTCGCGCAAGGTGCAGACCACGCGCGCGCTGATCCGCGGCATCGTGATCGAGAACAACGCGCAGATCATCCTGGTCGATACGCCCGGCATCTTCCTGCCCAAGCGCCGGCTCGACCGCGCCATGGTCTCGACCGCCTGGAGCGGCGCGCATGATGCCGATCTCGTCTGCGTGCTGCTGGATGCCAAGGCCGGCATCGACGAGGAAGCCGAGGCGATCCTCACCAAGGTCGCCAGCGTCAAGCACGAGAAGATTTTGGTCATCAACAAGGTCGACCTGGTGCAGCGCGAGAAGCTGCTGGCGCTGGCGCAGGCCGCCAACGAGCGCATGGCGTTCGCAAAGACCTTTATGATCGCGGCGATCTCCGGCGACGGCGTCGACGACCTCAGGCATACACTGGCCGAGATCGTGCCGCCGGGTCCGTTCCTCTATCCCGAAGACCAGATGTCGGACGCGCCGATGCGGCAGCTTGCGGCCGAGATCACCCGCGAGAAGATCTTTCGCAAGCTGCACCAGGAATTGCCCTACCAGTCCACCGTCGAGACCGATAAGTGGGAGGAGCGCAAGGACAAGTCAGTGCGCATCGAGCAGACGATTTTCGTCGAGCGCGAAAGCCAGCGCAAGATCGTGCTCGGCGCGGGCGGCGCCACCATCAAGTCGATCGGCGCGGACTCGCGCAAGGAGATCGGCGAGATCCTGGGCGTGCCGGTGCACCTGTTCCTGTTCGTCAAGGTGCGCGAGAACTGGAGCGACGATCCTGATCGCTACCGCGAGATGGGCCTGGAATTTCCCAAAGAATAACCAAGAAAAGATCGGTCAGCGATGAGCGTACCCAGCAACGTACGGCGCTTCGAAGCGTTGCTCTATGCATCGTTGATGCTTGATGCCCTGTCGGTGGCGGTGCAGGACCGCACGCCCACTGCCGAGATGACCGAGCAGATGATCATGACGTCGATGCTGTTTGCCGGCGGCATGATCCTGCTGCTGGTCTATTTCGTCAGGCTGGCCGCGCACGGGCGCAAGAACTGGCCGCGCTGGGTGCTGGCGGCAGCGCTCGTGCTGTCGGTGATCTCGCTCGGCCAGATCATCGGCCAGAAGGGCATGGAACTCGACAGCGCCATCGAGATCGTCTCCTGCGTGCTGACGGCGATGGGGCTGTATTTCTCGTTTCGCGGCGACGCGCAGGGTTGGTTCAATGCGTAAGGCCGCGTTGGGTCGATTGGCGGCGCGTAATCCGCCATCCAGGAGTGCACGCGCGATTGGCGAATGACGCCTTCGGCCAATCCGCCCTACGATTGACGACCGGAATCCGCTAGACTTCACCCATGGAATGGACCGACGAAGGCATCGTGCTGGGGGTGCGGCGGCATGGCGAGAGCAGCGCTATCGTCGAGCTGCTGACCCGCGCGCACGGCCGCCATCTCGGTCTTGTCCGCGGCGGCGCCGGCTCGCGGATGCGGCCGCTGCTGCAGCCCGGCAACAGCCTCAGCGTGGTGTGGCGGGCGCGGCTCGACGAACATCTCGGCACCTATGCCATCGAGGGCCTCAAGCTGCGGGCGGCGACGCTGCTGGGATCATCCCACGGCGTCTACGGCATCACCCATCTCGCCTCGATTGCGCGGTTGCTGCCGGAGCGCGATCCGCACGAAAACCTCCTGGCGCTGCTCGAACATTCGCTGGACGATTTCGACGACATCGGCAGCGCCGCCGTACACGTGATCCATTTCGAGCTGGCGATGCTTACCGAGCTCGGCTTCGGGCTGGCGCTGGAAAACTGCGCCGTGACCGGAGAAACCAACGACCTGATCTACGTCTCGCCCAAATCCGGCGGAGCGGTGTCGCGCGGGGCGGGCGAACCGTGGCGCGACCGCCTGTTGCGGCTGCCGCCATTCCTGCGCCAGGGCGAGGTGCACGGCGACCTCACCGACGAGGATCTCCAGGACGGCTTTCGACTGACCGGCCTTTTCCTGCTGCGCCACGTGCTGGAGCCGCGCGGGCAGGGCCATTCCGACGCGCGGGCAGGCTTCATCAACGCGCTGATTCGACAGCAGGCAAAGGCCACAATGCCCGCGCCATGAGCCTGACGCCGCTCTGCATTGTCGCAATATGTCGGTCCGCCGTGGAACGAAACCGGGTTTCCCTGACTTGCCCCCCGGGTTCCAACCGGGGATATCCTGATGCTGATCAAGGGACTTGTGATATCGGCAGCGCTGATCGCGCTGGCGCCGGACGCCCTCGCGGGTGAGCAGCCGGGCGTCTTTCGCCGTGCCTCCTGTACCGTCGTCAGATTCTATGTGGCCAAATATTCCGCTGCAGCCGCAGAGGCATGGGCGAGGTCCAAGGGCGCGACGGAGGCCGAGATCGAAACGGCCCGGCGGTGCCTGACCAATGCCCCGGCCACCACGCAGGCTAAAGCCGCGCCACCCACCCAGACCTTCACCGCAGGCTGGGCCGGCCAGTAGGCCGCCTACAGGGAACCAATCGATCCTTGCCCGATTCGCTTCCACGGTTTAACCGGGCGGCATGGGAAAACGATTGATTCCGCCGGAGGAACCGGCCGAAATTCACGAGGTGCCGCTGCGTGAGGCGCTGGAAGAGCGCTATCTTGCGTACGCGCTCTCCACCATCATGCACCGCGCGCTGCCCGATGCGCGCGACGGCCTGAAGCCGGTGCACCGGCGCATCCTCTACGGCATGCGCCTGCTCCGGCTCGATCCAGGCACGGCGTTCAAGAAATCCGCCAAAATCGTCGGCGACGTGATGGGCTCGTTCCATCCGCACGGCGACCAGGCGATCTACGACGCCATGGTGCGCCTGGCGCAGGATTTCTCCTCGCGATACCCGCTGGTCGACGGCCAGGGCAATTTCGGCAATATCGACGGCGATAATCCCGCCGCCTACCGCTACACCGAAGCGCGCATGACCGACGTCGCGCGGCTTCTGCTCGACGGCATCGATGAGGACGGGGTCGAATTCCGCCCCAATTACGATGGCCAGTCGAAAGAGCCGATCGTCCTGCCCGGTGGCTTCCCGAACCTGCTCGCCAATGGTGCGCAAGGTATCGCAGTCGGCATGGCGACATCGATCCCGCCGCACAACGCCGCCGAGCTCTGCGACGCCGCGCTGCATCTGATCGAGAAGCCCGACGCAAAATCCAAGGCGCTGCTGAAATGGGTCAAAGGTCCGGATTTCCCGACCGGCGGGATCTGCGTCGATTCCAAGCAGGCGATCGCTGAAGCCTACACCACCGGCCGCGGCTCGTTCCGCGTCCGCTCCCGATGGGAGCAAGAAGAGGGCGCGCGCGGCACCTGGGTCGTCGTCGTCACGGAGATACCCTTTCTGGTGCAGAAGTCGCGGTTGATCGAGAAGATTGCCGAGCTGCTGGACCAGAAGAAGCTGCCGCTGGTCGGCGATATCAGGGACGAGTCGGCCGAAGACGTCCGTATCGTGATCGAGCCGAAGTCGAAGAACGTCGATCCCGCGCTGATGATGGAATCGCTGTTCCGGCTGACCGAGCTCGAAAACAAGATTCCGCTGAACCTCAACGTGCTGATCAAGGGCCGCATTCCCAAGGTCGTGGGGCTCGCGGAATGCTTGCGCGAATGGCTCGACCATCTGCGCGACGTGCTGATCCGTCGCACCAATCATCGCAAGGCCGAAATCGAGCGCCGTCTGGAGATTCTCGGCGGCTTGCTGATTGCCTATCTGAACATCGACGAGGTGATCAGGATCATCCGCAATGAGGACGAGCCGAAGCCGGCGCTGATCAAGGCGTTCAAGCTCACCGAGGTGCAGGCCGAAGCCATCCTCAACATGCGGCTGCGAAGCCTGCGCAAGCTCGAGGAGATGGAGATCCGCAGCGAGGACAAGGATCTTCGCAAGGAGCTGAAGGGCATCGAGGGACTGCTGGCGTCCGAGCCCGAGCAGTGGAAGAAGGTCGGCGAGCAGGTCGGCAAGGTCCGCGACATGTTCGGACCGAAGACCCCGCTCGGCAAGCGCCGCACCACCTTTGCCGACGCGCCCGAACACGATCTCGCCGCGATCGAGGAGGCCCTGGTCGAGCGCGAGCCGGTGACGGTCGTGGTCTCCGACAAGGGCTGGATCCGCACCCTCAAGGGCCACGTCGAGGATCTCTCGGGGCTGGCTTTCAAGCAGGACGACAAGCTCGGGTTCGCGTTCTTCGCGGAAACGACCTCGAAGCTGCTGCTGTTCGCCACCAACGGAAAGTTCTACTCGCTCGATGTCGCAAAACTTCCGGGCGGCCGCGGTCATGGCGAGCCGATCCGCCAGTTCATCGATCTCGAGCCGGAGGCCGCGCCGGTCACGCTGTTCGTCAACAAGGGCGGACGCAAATTCCTGGTCGCCAGCCACGAGGGCCAGGGCTTTGTGGTCAACGAGGACGATTGCGTCGGTACCACCAAGAAGGGCAAGCAGGTCCTCAACGTCGACATGCCGAACGAGGCGCGCACGGTCACCGAAGTGCTCGGCGATACCGTCGCGGTCATCGGCGAGAACCGCAAGATGCTTGTGTTCCCGCTCGACCAGGTACCGGAGATGGCCCGCGGCCGCGGCGTTCGCTTGCAGAAGTACAAGGACGGCGGCCTCTCCGACATTGCCGTGTTCGACGCAAAAACGGGCCTGACCTGGAAAGACTCCGCAGGACGCGAATTCTCTGCGACCATGAAGGAGCTCGCCGAGTGGAAAGGCTCCCGCGCCGACGCCGGCCGTCTGCCGCCGAAGGGATTCCCGAAGTCGAACAAGTTCGGCAGGGTGATCGGGTAGTCCGCGGGCCGTTGCCATATCGATAGTGTCATGCCCCGCGTAGGCGGGGCATCCAGTACGCCGCGACTTCTCGGCTCAATCATAGCTTTTTCTGGAATACTGGATCGCCCGGTCAAGCCGGGCGATGACAGTGAGGGTGTGGCGCGCAAACGCGCGGCAGATAGCCGTGTGCGCATGAGTGCTTTCATCGAACGGGCACGAACATTGCTTTTTCCTGGCGACTGCAAACGTTTCAGTCAAAACGGCAAAGGCACCAATGTCCAAACTGAAGGCTTTCATTCCAGCGCTGCTCGCCTTGGCGCTGACCGCGGCGCAGGCGCATGCGGCAGGCAATCTCGTCGCGGTGCTCGAGGCGGAGATCGTCACGCTCGATCCGCATTTCTCCACGGCCTATATTTCGCGCACGTTCGGCTACATGGTGTTCGACACGCTGTTTGCGAAGGATTCCAAAGGCGAGATCAAGCCGCAGATGGTGCAGGACTGGAAGGTCTCCGCCGACGGTTTGACCTACAGTTTCACGCTGCGCGATGGCCTGAAATGGCATGACGTCCAGCCGGTCACCGCCGCCGATTGCGTCGCTTCGCTGCGGCGCTGGGGCACCCGCAGTGCGCTCGGCCGCCGCATCTTCGCGATCACGGCCTCGCTCGAACCGACCGACGCAAAAACCTTCGTGCTGACGCTGAAGGAGCCGTCTGGTCTCGTCATCGACGCACTCGGCAATCCCGTCAGCCCGGTCGCCTTCATGATGCCTGAGCGCATTGCCAAAACGCCCGGCGACCAGCGCATCACCGAGATCGTCGGCTCCGGCCCGTTCGTCTACAGCAAGGCCGGTCACCGCACCGGCGATCGCATGGTCCTGAAGAAGTTCGCCGACTATGTGCCGCGTCCCGAGCCTGCCGACTTCCTCGCCGGCGGCAAGCGCGTCAACCTCGATACGCTCGAGATCCGCGTCATTCCAGATGGCGCGACTGCAGCCTCCGCGCTGCAGGCCGGCGAAGTCGATTTCATGCAATACGCGCCGTTCGATCTGCTGCCGACCATGGAGAAGAACTCACGGGTGAAGCTGGTCAATTTCACCGGCGGCAACATGTTCGCCGGAGCTTATCGCCTCAATGCCGCATCAAAGCCGTTCGACGATCCCGCGATCAGACGCGTGTTGTGGAAGCTGGTCGATCAGCGCGAAGTGCTGGACGCACTCGGCCTGGACGCCAAATACGCGGCACCTTGCGCGACGTACTTCACCTGCGGCACCACCTATGACAGCAAGGCCGGGACTGACGCCGCGGTCAGTCCATCGATCGAGGCGGCAAGGGCCGCGCTGAAGGCGACGAAATACGCCGGTGAGCCTGTCGTGGTGATGGAGGCCAACGATCTTGAAGCTCCGCGCGTCTCGGCGCAGGTGCTGGCGGAGCGGCTGAAGCAGGCCGGCTTCACCGTCGATCTCCAGGTGATGGACTGGGCGAGCGTGCTGGCGCGCCGCGCCAAGAAGGAGGGCTGGAGCGTCTATGGCGTCCATGCCGGCGGTTTCGATCTCGGTTCGCCCTTGACCAACGTCATGGTCGCCTTCAATTGCGCCGACTTCACCGGCTGGCAGTGCGACGCGCGCATCACGCCGCTGATGGAGGCCTTTGCCAAGGCGCCCGCCGAGGAGGATCGCAAGAAGATAGCAGGCGAGATCCAGGCCGTCATGTACGATCAGGCACCCGCTATACCGTGGGGCCAGTTCGCACAGCCTGCCGCCTCTCGCGCCAGTTTGCGCGGTCTGATACCGTCCGCCATCCCGGTGTTCTGGAACGTTGAGAAGTAGCCCGATGTACGATGTCATTGTTGTCGGCGGCGGCTCCGCCGGCGCCGCCGTTGCGGCACGGCTCTCGGAAGATCCCGCACGCCGCGTCCTGCTGCTGGAGGCCGGTCTGGACTGGCGCGCCGACGAGGCGCCCTGGGAGGTGAGGACGCCAAATCCCATCCCGATCATCCACAAGCGCGAGTACCAGGAGAAATGGCAATGGCCTGATCTGCTGACGCGCCGTGTGGCCGGCCAGGAGCCGCGCTTCTACTGGCGCGGCAAGGGGCTCGGCGGCTCGTCGATGATGAACGGCCAGATCGCCATCCGCGGCGTCGCCGATGCGTTCGACGAATGGGCGGCCAATGGCTGCACCGGCTGGTCGGCGAAGGACGTGATGCCGTTGTTCTCGGTGATCGAGGATGATCTGGAATTCGGCGACGCCGCCGGCCACGGACGCGGCGGACCGCTGCCGGTCTATCGCGCGCCGCCGGAAAAATGGGGGCCGATCGATCGCGGCTTGCGCGATGCAGCGCTGGCGAGCGGCTATCCCTGGTGCGCCGACGTCAACGGTGCTGACGGCGAGGGCGTCGCCTGCTATCCCATCAACAGCCGCGACAGCCGCCGCATCACCACCAATGAGGGCTACCTGGAGCCCGCGCGCGGCCGCGCCAATCTGGACATTCGCGGGCGTGCGTTGGTCGATCGCGTGCTGATCAGCGACGGCCGGGCGACCGGCCTCCGTGTTCACATCGAGGGGCAGGGCACCAGTGAGATCAGCGCGCGCCAGATCGTGCTGTGCGCCGGCGCCATCCACAGTCCGGCGATCCTGCTGCGCTCGGGCATCGGCCCCGCCGATGAGCTGAAGGCGATGGGGATCGCGGTCGAGCGCGACCTGCCGGTCGGCAAGCACTTCTTCGACCATCCGCTGTTTCGCGCCACGATCCAGCTCCATGAAAACCTGCGGCCGACCGATCCGGACACCCGCCACACCAATTGCTGCGTGACCTATTCCTCGGGCCTCGCCGACGGAGGCAAGCGCGACATGATCCTGATCGCCTTCAACCACCGCGGCATCGGTGTGCCAGGGGCGATCGGCGCCGGGCTGTTCAACGCCTATTCGCGTGGCACGCTCAAGCTGGCCTCGACCGCCCCTGCGATCGATCCTGTCGTCGAGGAGAACATGCTGGCCGATCCCCGCGACATGCTGCGCATGATGGACGCGGTGAGGCGGCTCGCCGTGATCACCTCCCAGCCGGAGCTATCAGGCATCGCCGACTGGATCCGGCTCGCCGACACCGATCTGACGCTGCCGCAAGCTGCGGCCTTGCCGGATCACAAGCTCGACGCGCTGCTGCGCCGTGAGACCGGCGACATCCAGCATGCCGCCGGAAGCTGCCGCATGACCGGCTTTGAGAACGCCGAGGGCGTGGTCAATCCTGATGGTACGGTGAAGGGCATCGCGGGCTTACGCGTCGCCGACGCCTCGATCATGCCATCGGATTGCCGGGCCAACACCCACTTCACGACGGTGGTGATTGGCGAGGCGATCGCGCGAATGATGATGCGCTAGACGGCAGCATCGCCGGCGCGCAGACGAAGACCTATCGCTCGACGGCCAGGCCGAACAGCGGTCGGAGGTGTGTTCCCAGAATGTTGCCGACGAAAGCCGCGACCAGCCAGCACCAGCCATGCAGGCTGCCCGATGCGATCCCGCTGAAATAAGCGCCGATATTGCAGCCATAGGCGAGCCGGGCGCCATAGCCGAGCAGCAGGCCGCCGATAATGGCAGCGAGGAGCGAGGATGCGGAGATGCGCCATGTCGGATGGAATTTTCCGGCGAGACCTGCGGCCAGCAACGCTCCCAGGATGATGCCGAAATCCATCACGGAGGTGATGTCGGCGAAGACGCTTTGGTGCAGCGATGCGGCACGAGCGCCCTGCCAATAGGGCCATGACGCGACGTCGACACCGAGGCTCATCAGTATCTTCGATCCCCAGAGCGCGAAAGCGGAGGTGATGCCCCAGGGCCGTCCTGCAAGATACAAAGTGGCGAAATTTCCGATCGCGAGCAGGATCGCGCCCCATAGGAGCGGCCACGGCCCCTGCATGAAGCGGCGGGCGCCGCGCAGCTTCGTCCGCGCTCCCGGCTCGAGTTCGCCGTGCCGGCCGATCTCGGCCCTGATGGTGATGAGATAGGTCGCAGCCATGACGGCCCAGCAGAGCCCGAGCGCCGGCAACCATCCGAGCCGTTCGATCAACGAGACGGCGCCGATGTTCGGCAGCCCGCTCCACCACGGCAGATGCAATGCACCGAGCGTCGATCCGGCGATGAAGGCCGCCAGGGTCACCAGCATGCGGGTGTTGCCGCCGCCGGCGGTATAAAGCGTTCCCGACGCGCAGCCGCCGCCAAGCTGCATTCCAAGGCCGAACAGGAAGGCCCCGGTCAGCATGCCCACGCCCACCGCGCCGAGTTCGCCATGCACGGCAACGCCGAACAGCGTGCCTTGCGCCAGGGCCGGAAAGAACAGGGCCGTCGCCAGCGCAAGCATGACCATTTGCGCACGGAGGCCGGCACCTCTTCGCGCGACAATGAAGACGCGCCAGGCCGAGGTGAACCCGAACAGCGCATGATACAGCGTCAGGCCAAGTGCGCCTCCGAGAAGAAACAACAATCCCTGTTGCCAGGAGATCGTGCCTGACAAGGCTGCCGCGCCCGCCAGAAGAATTGCCGCCGCGACAGCGACGACCGTGAGATTGGCGCCGTGGCGGTCATTGTCAGGGGCAAGCAGCCGTGCATCGATGGATAGATCGGTCATGGCTCATCCAAAAAGAGGATTTCTTCGGCAGTGGGAGCTAACCAGGGCGAATTCTCCCCGTTCCAATCTTCCAGCTTGGAACTGATGCGATGGCGCTAGGAAAAGGCTGTCATGCCCCGGGTCGACCGGGGCATCCAGTACGCCGCGGCTTCTCTTCTCGATCATGATCGTCTCGGAGTACTGGGTCGCCCGGTCAAGCCGGGCGACGACACCGAGGGTGAGGTTCGCCCAGCCACCGCTCCGTTCCACGTTTCAAACAGCGGACGAGCGTTCGCGATCTCGCGGCGCGTTCCGCCCGAGTTTTGCTTCGTCGCATCGCCCTTAGTGAGACAAGGGCGCAGGGAAGGCCGGGCGCCGGCTGGCACCCGCAGGTCCGTGCGCGATAGAAATGCACACGGGGTGGACCACAGGTTCGCCGGATCGCCCGGCCTTCCCTGCGCGATGGTTTTAACGTGTCCTTCGTGCTCTCCCCGGGGAGCGATGCACTATTGCCCCCGTCGCCATGCAGATGACTGATGCGCGCGCCCGGTTGGACCGCCACATCACCGCAGGACTTGACGCACAGACCCCGGGCGTCAGGACCACACGACTTGTTCGTCCGCGCACGTCTTCGCTGAGACTTCGAGTGCTGGCGTGTGCTCACACCCGAAACCATGCGAAGACGCTGTCGGCGCCGTGTCGTAGGCGCGAAAGCCATTGCTCACAGCCGAAGCCGCCCTGCAATGCCGATCGTACTCGACGCCGTCGCGTCCATCGCACCCCAGCCCGCGGTTCGTGACGATCGCGATCCGCCCCTTGTCTCGGGCCAGGGTGCGTCACTTGTACGTCAAAACCGAATTTCGGTAAAGTGGAATATTGTGTGAAGTGGGGCTTGACAAGCGGGGTGCCGGAAGTGGTCGCGTCTGTTTTGCCCGACGGGACGTGATGCCGAGCTTGCTCATCCACGGTTCATGACCCCATGCGGACTTTCCGTTCGATAACTTTGCCTGTATCCATCCGGATCATAGGGACGTTCTTAACCGGCTCATTCATTTTCGTCGGACTCGCTGTGGCAGCATTTTGCCTTGGGCAAGGGGCCAGACGGCGTTTCCCAAAGACCTATGCGAGCGTGGATAGAGTCTTATCCAGCATCGACCTAGTGTTGTTAGTAGCGGTGCTTTTTGTATTGTTTTACATGACGTGTTGAATAAGTGCGCGACCGCCTAACAAGGTTCGACCTCATTCAACTCCGCGACTGGCCCAAGGCCACCATGCTGCCCAGTCGGATTCAACGTTCCTTTCGATAGAAGCTGGACGCAACGAACCAATTAGTTCGCGTCCTAGATCACCCCCGCCAACCGCAGCGCCACGCCGGCGACGCAGCTGCCCGCCAGCACCGTCAACATCCCCAGCTTGAACCGGAAGATCGCGGTTGCGGCCGCGATCGACAGCAGCAGCGCCGGCACATCGACGCTGGTCAGCACCGGCATGTCGAAGGCAAACGGGAAGCTGTGCACCGGCACAGTCTCGCGGAACAGCGTGTGCAGCGCGAACCAGATCGAGAGGTTGAGGATCACGCCGACGACGGCGGCTGTGATCGCACTGAGCGCACCGCCGAGGCCCTTGTTGCCGCGCAGCCGTTCGACGTAGGGGGCGCCTACGAAAATCCAGAGGAAGCAGGGCGTGAAGGTGACCCAGGTCGCGAGCAATCCGCCGAGCGTGGCCGCAAGCATCGGCGACAGGCCGCTGGCGTCGCGGTAGGCGGCCATGAAGCCCACGAACTGGAGCACCATGATCAGCGGGCCCGGCGTGGTCTCGGCCATGCCAAGACCGTCGAGCATCTCGTGCGGCTTCAGCCAGTGATAGTGCTCGACCGCCTGCTGGGCGACATAGGCCAGCACTGCGTAGGCGCCACCGAAGGTGACCAGCGCCATCTTCGAGAAGAACAGCGCAATGTGGCTGAAGACGTTGTCTTGTCCGACAGTGAGCACCAGCGCGATCACCGGCACCAGCCAGAGCGCCAGCCACAACGCGCCGACCCGGATCGCGCGCGCGGTGTTGGGGCGTACATGCTCGGGCACAGCGTCGCCGAGCATGCTGTCGATCACGGCGCTGCTGCCGCCAGGGCCGTGACCGGCCGGCGCGAATTCCGGACGGCCCTGTTTGGCGCCGATATATCCGATGATGCCTGCGGCGATGATGATGACCGGGAAGGGGATCGCGAAGAAGAAAATCGCGACGAAGGCAATCGCGGCGAGCGCGATCATGATGCGGTTCTTCAGCGCGCGCTTGCCGACGCGGACCACCGCCTCGACGACGATGGCGAGCACGGCGGCTTTCAAGCCGAAGAACAGCGCCTCGACGAAGCTGACATTGCCGTAGGCGGCATAGACGTAGCTCAGTCCCATGATGGCGATGATGCCGGGCAGGATGAATAGCCCGCCCGCCATCAGCCCGCCGGCGGTGCGATGCATCAGCCAGCCGACATAGGTCGCGAGCTGCTGTGCCTCCGGCCCCGGCAGCAGCATGCAGTAATTGAGCGCGTGGAGGAAACGGGCTTCCGAAATCCAGTTCTTCTCCTCGACCAGGATGCGATGCATGACCGCGATCTGGCCCGCGGGCCCGCCAAAACTCAGGCAGGCGACACGGAGCCAGACGCGAAAGGCTTCACTGAAGCTGACGCCGTGACCGGCATCAGCTCCTGTTTCGGTCGTACGGGTATCCATCAAGCCTTTGCCTTGTTGGTCGGCCAGTTGTGGGTCTCAGACGTGGCGTCGCGGCACCAGCGATAGAAGGCGTCGTAGAGCAGCATGCCGGCCTCGAGTTGTTCGAGGTCGTCATCATACATCCGCGACAGCCCGAGCGAAGCTGCGAGCAGGCCGGGGGCCTCCGGCGCAAGGTCGGGCCGCGCGGTGTCGGCGCCGCGCACCAGCGTTGCGAGCCGGAGCAGCGCCGGCGCGGCAATCCCGAACTCCTCGATCATCACGTCGAAGGTGCAGAGCTCGCCACGGTGGCTCCAGAACACGTTCTCGATGTCGAACGGGGCTGCCTTGAAGCGTTCGCCGACGGCAACCACTTCGGACGGAGCCACGAACAGGAACACCGCGTTTGGATCGACGAAGCGTCGGATCAGCCAGGGGCAGGCGATGCGGTCGACCTTGGGCCGCGCCCGCGTCACCCAGACGGTTCGGCCCTTGGCGTCGCGCGGCGGCAGCTTGCGGGTATCCAGCAGCGGCAGCTTTGCGTCCTTCCATCCCTCGAAGCCGCCTTCCAGCGTCTCGGCCTGGACCCCGAGCTGCCTGAGCCAGGCCGCCGTGCCCTGCGCCAGCTTTGCGCCGCGCAGGCAGGAGACGATCGCGGTGCGGCCGGCGAATTCGGCACCCCATTCCGGAACATTGTCGTGGCTGAGCTTGATCGAACCCGGGATCAACCGCCGGTCGGCGGCAAAATCCTCGTCGGTGCGCACGTCGATCAGGGCAGGGGCATTCGCCGTGCCGATCAACCGTGCCAGTTTGTCAGATGATATCGTGGTGTAGGAAGACATGATGCGCCCTCGTGAAAAACAACGGGACGCGATACTTGGGCATGTCGCCTCGTGGGGAGATCGCTCAAATCCCCATGCACTTCATTACATCGAAACGGCACCTATCTGTCAATCGGCTCGTTTCGCCGGATTTTGTCCGGGACCCCCGCAGGTCTATATTGCGGGTCAACGGGCCGGACCTTTCGGAGACTTTGTGATGCATTCCCATTCCATCGAACAATGGACCCATGACCACGCCTTTTTGGGCGAAAAGCACGACGAGAACGAGCGGCGCACCTGGCTCGTCGTCGTCCTGACGCTGGTCATGATGGTCGGCGAGATCGTCGCCGGCTCGCTGTTCGGCTCGATGGCGCTGCTCGCCGACGGCTGGCACATGGGCACGCATGCGGCGGCGCTGGGGATTGCCGCATTCGCGTATCGTTTTGCGCGGCGGCATCTGGGGAGCTCGCATTTCAGCTTCGGCACAGGCAAATTCGGCGATCTCGCCGCCTTCGCCAGCGCGATCATCCTCGGACTGATCGCGGTCGAGATCGCCTATGAGAGCGTGCTGCGGCTGATCACGCCGGTGCCGATCGTCTATGGCGAGGCGATCGCGGTCGCTGCCCTCGGCCTCTGCGTCAATCTCGCCAGTGCCTGGCTGCTCCGCGGCAGCCACGATCACCACCATCACGGTCAGGCGCATGATGATCATGATGATCATGACCACGATCATCATCACCACCACCACCACCACGACAACAATCTCCGCGCCGCCTATGTCCACGTCATGGCCGATGCGGCGACCTCGGTGCTGGCGATCGCCGCGCTCGTGGTCGCCATGTATTCGGGATGGGCCTGGGCCGATCCGGCCGTCGGCCTGATCGGCAGTGCCGTAATCGCAAGCTGGGCGTTCGGCCTGATCAAGACGTCAGGCGCGGTGCTGCTCGACGTGCGCGCGGACGAGAAGCTGGAGCGTGTGATCCGGGCGCGCATGGAGATCGGCGACGACCGCGTCACCGATCTGCATCTGTGGCAGGTCGGCCCCGGCCATTGCGCCGTGCTGCTCTCGGTGGTCTCGGACCAGCCGAAGCAGCCGGCCGTCTACAAGAGGCGGCTCGCCGGGCTCAAGGGGCTGAGCCACATCACGGTCGAGGTCGAGACCTGCCCGCATTGAGCTGCCTGCGGGAATTCTGCGAACTGACCGGGGTTGACCCTCGGTCACAGCCGACAATGGCTGCAAGGGAGGAACGAATGACGCCAAAGATCACGCTCGCTCTCGCCGTCGCTGCACTCGTTCTGTCCGGTCATGCGGCGCTTGCGCAATCCGAAAAGACCGGTGTCGAAAAGCTCTACGTCCTCAATTGCGGGGAGGGCACCGCCGGCGACATCTCGCGCTGGACGCCCGGCCTCAACGAGGGCAAGACCATGGACTTCGTCGACAGCTGCTATCTCGTCAAGCACGCCAAGAGCTGGTTCCTGTGGGACACCGGCATCGCTGACGCAGTCGCCGCGATGCCGAACGGACTCGCGCCCGCCGATCCCAAGGCGGTGACCTGGCGCCGGCCGAAGACGCTTGCCGCCCAGCTCGAACAGCTCGGCCTCAAGCCGGACGACGTCAAGATGATGGCGGTCTCGCACACCCATCCCGACCACACCGGCAATGTCGAGCTGTTCCCGCAGGCCACGCTCTACGTGCAGAAGGCCGAGTATGATTGGCCCGGCGCCAACAACGAGCCGCGATTCAAGCCGTCGCATCCGGTCGAGCTGCTTGCGGGCGACAAGGACGTGTTCGGCGACGGCAGCGTGACCATCCTGTCGACGCCCGGCCATACGCCGGGACATCAATCGCTGCTGGTGAAGCTGCCGAAGACCGGCGCCGTCGTGCTGTCGGGCGACGCCGTGCATTTCAAGGATAATTGGGACAACCGCCGTGTGCCCAGCATGAACGCCAACAAGGACCAGAGCGCGGCCTCGATGCAGAAGATCGCCGACACGCTCGGCAAGGAGAAGGCGCAGCTCTGGATCAACCACGACAAGTCCCAGCGCGACAGCCAGAAGATGTCGCCTGAGTTTTACGACTGAGGCAGCTAGCCTTTCGGTGCAGTCACGGCGGGCGGGCTCGCTTCAGGCATCTTCTTCGGCTTCAGCGAGCCGGCGTAGAAGGAGATCAGCCAGACCAGGATGATGGCGAGGAGATAGACACCCCAGGCCTGCGGCGGCGTGGTCGCCCAGCGCAGGAGGCCTTTGAATGTGCGGGGCGGGCGCGTGTCTTCGGTCATGCTCCGCTTGTGCGCGAAAGCTTCCGCCCGGTCAATCCGGCCGCGCTTGCGCGCGGATCATGAATAGCGCGGCCAACGCCGAGAGGCTGAGCGCGGACGAGACGATCAGCACCTTGGCCCCCATGACGTCGATGAGCAGGCCAAAGGCCAGCGGCGCCACAGCCTGCGCCATCCGTGCCGGCGCGCCGATGATGCCGAGGCGATAGCCGAAATCCTTGGGGCCGAAGATCGACAGCGGCAGCGTGCCGCGCGCGATGGTCAGAATGCCGTTGCCGGAGCCGTGGAACAGTGCAAACGCACTGGCTGCGGCGCCGCCGAAGATCGCCACGACCACCGCGCCGATCGGGTGGGTGAGGCAGGCGAGCCTCGTCGACCACAGCGGATGAAAGCGGCTGAGAAAGCCTGCTTCCAGAACCCGTGCGGCCACTTGCGCGGGGCCGATCAGCGCACCGGCCGCGATCGCCTCGACCGGCGTCGCGCCTGTGGTCTCCAGGATGCGCGGGAAATGCGCAGCCATCGCGCCGGTGACGGTCCAGACCGCGGCGAAAACGAAGGCGAGCAGGATCATGGTGCGGTCGAGCGGCAGATGCGGCTTCTCTGCGGTGGCCGCGGCCTGCCTCGCGCCCTTGATCGTCGGCAGCATGAAGAAATTCAGGGGCAGGCCGATCAGGATATTGGCAGCGGCCCAGGCAAAGCACGTCTCGCGCCAGCCGAAATGCGACAGGCCCCAGGCGGTGAGCGGCCAGCCGACGGTCGATGCAAAGCCGGCCATCAGGGTGATGCCGGTGATCGGCCTGCGCGCCTCGGTGCCGTAGATGCGGCCGAGCGCGGCGAAGGCGGCGTCGTAGAGGCCCATTGCCATGCCGATGCCGAGCACGAGCCAGGCCATCGCCATCACCGCCACCGATTGCGAGAGGCCGAGCAGAATGAGGCCGGCGGCGATCGTCAGGTTCGACACCGAGAGCACCTGCCGGCCGCCGACGAGATCGATCTGTCGCCCGATGCGTGGCCCGAGCAGCGCCGAGATCACCAGCGAGGCCGAGAACGCGCCAAAGACCCAGTTGGAGGAGATGCCGAGATCGCGCGCCATGGGATCGGCAAGCAGCGCCGGCAGATAGTAGCTCGAGGCCCAGGCCAGGGTCTGCGTGGTACCGAGTGCCAGGATGATCGGAAGCTGGCGCTGGCTCATATCCCCGTATTTCTGATCGGCGGTGTCATCATTCGCATTTGCAGCCCGAGGCGAGAGCGCGTCAACAGCGTCCGCGACATATGCGACCTGCCGCGGGCGGGAGCCTTGGCCGTGAGCGGAGCTTTGGCGACGCAAGGTCCGCGCGCCGCCTTTCGCTCGTCACGAATGCACGGCATAATGGCGCATGCAATTGACCTCGCGCCTTGCGCTGATGAACTGGTTGGCCGGCCAGGGGCTCACCGGACTGCCCGAACCCGAACTGCTGCGCGGCTTCTGCGAGCGCTGCCGCGCCGAAGGGCTGGAGCTCTCGCGTGGGCTTGTCGTCATTGATACGCTGCACCCGATCTATGAGGGTCGCGCCTTCCGCTGGAGCGATACGCCGACCAACGAGAGCGACGTCGTCGAATACGGCTCGACGGCCGAGGGCGACGCGGCCAACAATTGGCGCCGGTCGGTGTTCTATCATTTGCTCGAGCATGGTCACGACGAGATGGTGATCGACCTCGCCGACGCGCCCTCGCTCGATTTTTCGCAGATCGGCGAGCTCGCCGAAACGGGTCACCGCCATTTCCTGGCCTTTGTGCACCGCTTCGGGGAGACCGGAGCGCTCGGGCAGATGGATTGCCTCTACTCCTCCTGGACAACCCGACGCGACAGCGGCTTCGCCGAAGGCGAGCTCGCGGCCTTGCGCGATCTCGTGCCGGTGCTGGGGCTCGCGATCAAGTCGGCGCAGCAGGTCGACATCGCGCGCACGCTCGGCCGCGTCTATCTCGGACGCGATGCGTCAGAGCAGGTCTTGAGCGGACGCATCTCGCGCGGCGTCACCGAGCGCATCAACGCCGTGCTCTGGTATTCGGATCTGCGCGGCTCGACGGGAATCAGCGAGAGCATCGGCCCCGACGAGATCATCCCGTTCCTCAACGACTATGCGCAGGCCGTGATCGATGCGATCCACGAAGCCGGCGGCGACGTCTTGAAGCTGATCGGCGACGGCGTGCTCGCGATGTTTACCGGCGAGGACATGGCGCACGCTCGGCGCGCGGCGCTGCGGGCGGAGCATCTGTTCCGCAAGAACGTGGCAGCGCTGAACCTGCGGCGGGGCGCCGAGGGCCGGCCCACCACGTCCGCCTATATCGGCCTGCATGTCGGCGAGGTCTTCTACGGCAATATCGGCAGCGAGGACCGGCTCGACTTCACTGTGGTCGGTCCGACCGTGAACGAGGTCAGCCGCATCGCCTCGATGAGCCGTTCGGTCGATCGCGAGCTGCTGGCCTCGGCGGAGTTCTACAAGGGCCTCGACGCCGCCGGCCGCCGCTACCTCGTCTCCACCGGCCGCTACGCGCTGCGCGGCATCGGCCGCGCGCAGGATCTCTACACGCTTGATCCGGAGGTGGACGCGAGCGAGCCGGTGACGGGGAGCTACGAGCGGTATTTGGCGAACTAGGCTAGCTGCTCCAACAAACTCCGTCATTGCGAGGAGCGCTTGCGACGAAGCAATCCAGACTGTTCCCGCGGAGAGATTCTGGATTGCTTCGGTTCGCTCGCAATGACGGAAGACGCTAACACCGCGCCACCGCCTCATCGCCCACCATGTCCGGCTGCCGGTCCAGCGCTACCGCGGGCGAGAGCCAGATCACCAGGGCCTGCACGCCGAACACGGCGGCGGCGAGATAAAGGCACGCTTCCGCGCTCCAGAGGCCGCCGACGATCGCTCCCAGTGCCGAGCCGACCGGGCGGGCGCCATAGCTCATGATGTTGATGGCGGAGACGCGGCCCAGGAGGCGCGGCGGCGTCACCGACTGGCGCAACGTCGTGGTCGAGATCACCCACAGGATCGGTCCGACGCCGAGCAGGAAGAAGCTCAAGGCCGCAAGCCAGGGCGAGGGGACCAGCACCGTCAGCGCCATCACCATTGCGGCAACGAAGCCGGTCACGGGGCCGAGGCCGACAACCGTGCCGAACGCGATGCGCTTCATCACGCGCGTGGCGAACAGCGCGCCGATCACCATGCCGACACCGTACATCGTCAGCACGACGCCGATGCCGGCGGCGGTCAGGCCGAGGTGACGCACGGCGTAGGGCACGAACACCGCGATCTGCAGGAACCATCCGGTGTTGAAGATGAACTGGGTGATGAAGACCGGCCGCAGCAGCGGATGGTGAAACACGAAGGCCGCGCCCTCGCGGATGTCCTGAAACGGATGCCGCCGTGGAGCCGGCGTGCGGGCGGGCTCGTAAATGCCGGAGAGCAGCACGACGGCGATCGCGGACAGCGCGGCCGCAAAGCCGAAGGCCGGGCTCGCGCCCCACCACCCCACCAGCGCGCCGCCGAGTGCAGGGCCGCTGGCGAAGGCGATGGTGCGTGCGAGCTCGATCCGCGCATTGGCTGCCGGCAACAGGTCCGAACTCACCAACGAGGGCACCAGCGCCGGCGCGGCCACGCTGTAGACGACGGTGCCGCACACGGCGGCAAAGCCGAGCAGCGCCAGCAGCGACAGATTGAGCGCGCCGAGCGCGAGCAGCAGCACGATCGCTGCAAGGGCCGCGGCCCGCAGCGCCTCGGCGCCCGCCATCAGCGAGCGGCGGGAGATGCGGTCGGCCAGCAGGCCGGCCGGAATGGCGAAGAGGACGAAGGGCAGGGTCAGCGCGGTCTGGAGCAGGCCGGTCTGGCCCTCGGCGACGCCGAGCGTCAGCACCGCGACGATGGGGGCCGCAGCCAGCGCGATCTGTTCGGCCGACTGTGCAGCCAAATTGGACCAGGCGAGGCGGTTGAATGTCTCGGGGAGGCGCGGCGGATTTGACATGGCTCATTTCCTGCAAAGTCGGGTTGGCGCCAGTATCCGCCTCCCGAGGGCGCCAAACCCACCCGCTTCCCGACAGGGGCGACACATATCGACCGCCGAGGCAACGATGCGGCTAGATGCAGTTGCAAATGAGTTGCAATAAGGCTCGACTTCGGTATTCTCGCCCCATGGATGCTCGCTCTCCCGATCTGACCCAAGACGCCGCCGGCTGGCGCTCCGACGCGCCTGCCACCAAGAGCCTGGCCGAGGTGAATGCCACGGTGGCGATCCCGATCGCGGGGGTGTGGTGGCGGCGCCTGCTCGCCTTCGTCGGCCCGGGCTATCTGGTCTCGGTCGGCTACATGGACCCCGGCAATTGGGCGACCGACCTCGCCGGTGGGTCCAAGTTCGGCTACACGCTGCTCTCCGTCATCCTGCTCTCGAATTTGATGGCGATCCTGCTGCAATCGCTGGCGGCGCGGCTCGGCATCGTCACCGACCGTGACCTCGCGCAGGCCTGCCGCGCGACCTATTCGCCGGCGGTGAACTTCATGCTGTGGCTCGCCTGCGAGGCGGCGATCATCGCCTGCGATCTCGCCGAGGTCATCGGCACGGCGATTGCGCTCAAACTCTTGTTCGGCATTCCCCTGATCGGCGGCGCGCTGATCGCTGCGCTGGATGCCTTTTTGCTGCTCATCCTGATGAACCGTGGCTTCCGTTTCCTCGAAGCTTTCGTCATCGCACTGCTCGTCGTGATCGCTGTCTGCTTCACGGTTCAGCTTGCCGCGGCCGCACCGCCGGTGGCCGAGATGCTGAGGGGATTTGTGCCGAAGACCGAGATCTTCACCAACCCCGAAATGCTCTATATCGCGATCGGCATCATCGGCGCAACCGTGATGCCGCATAATCTCTATCTGCATTCCTCGATCGTGCAGACGCGCGCCTATGAGCGCAACGACACCGGCCGGCGCGAGGCGATCAAATGGGCGACAACGGACTCGACCATCGCCCTGATGCTGGCGCTGTTCATCAATGCCGCGATCCTCGTGGTGGCGGCGGCAACCTTCCACAAGAGCGGCCATGCCGACGTCGCCGAGATCGGCCAGGCCTTCGAGCTGCTGTCACCGCTGCTCGGTCTTGGCATCGCCTCGACGCTGTTCGCGGTGGCGCTGCTCGCCTCGGGCCTGAATTCAACGGTGACGGCGACACTCGCCGGCCAGATCGTGATGGAAGGCTTTCTCGATTTACGCCTGCCGAGCTGGGCGCGCCGGTTGCTGACGCGCGGCATCGCGATCGTTCCCGTGATCGTCGTCACCGCGATCTACGGCGAGCGCGGCACGGCGGATCTCCTGGTATTCAGCCAGGTGGTGCTGTCGATGCAGCTGCCTTTCGCCGTGATCCCGCTGGTGCGGTTCGTCTCGGACCGCCGCAAGATGGGCAAGTTCGTAATCCCGGCGTGGGTCGCGGCGATCGCTTGGATCGTTGCCGGCATCATCGTGGTTTTGAACCTGAAGCTGCTCGCGGATACGCTGTTCGGATCGTGATTGTTGCGCGCCCCTGCCCATCAAGTGCTGAGGCCGCAATCACGCACTTGGCTTCTGGCCAAGCGGGCGTCGCGGCCGGTAAGGACTGAGGGGATTGACGTCGAGATCGACAACCTTGACGCATTGTTGGCGCTTGCGATGTCTCGAGCCCGCGTGCCATTTCCCCCTCTGAAGCGCGACCTTCGTCATCTCCGCCAGCTTAAAGCACTTCCAGGCCCCTCCGGGCGCCAAGCCTTTGCTGGAACTGCCGCCAAACTGGAAGGCGAGCGTTCGTTCCTCGCCATCGGTATGGCCCAGTATTGCGGGGCAAACTGAACGCGGGTGCCCTTGATAGAAACAGAGCACCTGCTGGCGCTCGACCATGCCCCGCGCGATCAGATCATAGATACTCGACAAGCAAAACCTCCGGCGCTGGTCCCATCTCGCAGTACGAACTGCCGGCTTATTAGATCGGCGCGCCGATCAATCCTGCGGCTCGGACGCCGCATCGCCTTGCGCGTCGATGCGCAGCCAACCTGACGGCGCGAGGCGCTGCTGCGGCAGGAAGCGGGCCTTGTAGTCCATCTTCTTGGAGCCCTCGATCCAGTAGCCGAGATAGACGTAAGGCAACCCTTGCCGGCGGGCGCGGGCGATGTGGTCGAGGATCATGAAGGTGCCCATCGAGCGGCTGACTTCGCCGGGCTCGAAGAACGAATAGACCATCGACAGGCCGTCGCTGAGCACGTCGGTCAGCGCGACCGCGATCAGCTCTTCGCCCCGGCCGGTGATGCCGCTGTCGGGGCCGCGCTTGCGGTACTCGATGATGCGGGTTTCGACGTGGCTGTCCTCGACCATCATGGCGTAGTCGAGCACGGTCATATCGGCCATGCCGCCGTGGCGGTGACGGGAATCGAGATAGGCGCGGAACACCGAATATTGCTCGGAGGTCGGCACTGCGCTGCGCTGCTCGCCGATGATGTCGGCGTTGCGCGCGATCACCTTGCGGAAGTTGCGGGAGGGGCGGAACTCGTTGGCGATCACCCGGACCGAGACGCAGGCGCGACACTGGTCGCAGGCGGGACGGTAGGCGATCGATTGGCTACGACGGAAGCCGCCATGGGTCAGGAGGTCGTTGAGATCACCGGCGCGCTCACCTACGAGGTGCGTAAACACCTTGCGCTCGTGCCGGCCCGGCAGATAGGGGCAGGGGGAGGGCGCCGTGAGGTAAAATTGTGGGGTATCGCGCGAGTGCTGGGTCAAGGGACGTCGTGGGCCTCCAAAATGTGCATCAGCATCGCGCTACGAAAGCCCCCGGTCAATCGGTCTACTCGGCAGGTCAGGTCGGACAGCATAGCGGGTCCAGGTTGATAGGTTCTTGATCCAGGTTGGTTGATCAGTAGGTCCTTTGATCAGTAGGTCCTGGCGCCTTGAGGCACCGGCGCACGAACGGAATTGTTGATCACGACCGTTCCCAGCACGAAATCGTGCAGCAAGCGCCTGCGGCCGTTGAACAGGCCGACCAGGACCACGAAGGGCGACAGGAACGAGAACGTCACCCAGAACAGCACCGCGTGGGTGGCGCCCAGCACGAAATACCCGGGCGCGCCGTACCAGGTGCGGAGCTCCAGATCCATCACGCGCATTCCGATGGTCGCGGACGACGGACCGCCGATGCAGGCGCCGTAATAGACGATGGCCCAGATCACGGAGGCAGGCCAGGCCAGCCAGAACAGCGCCCAGCCGATGCCGAGCGTGACCACGCCGAACACCGCAATGAAGAGGTAGCCGAGGATCACCGGCACCGAGATCACGACCATGTCGATCAGGAAGGCGAACACCCGTCGCGTCGCAACGCCGCGGAACAGTTCCGGGTGCAGATAGGGATCGTAGGCGTGAGCCGCACCATCACTGCGCCAGGCATTGCCCGAGTCTGAATACGACATGACCGTCCTCCCGAGGGGAAACTCCCGTGGCAGCACATGGGAATAGGCCGTCCGCGTGCCAAGGGTGCCGGGATTAACAAGCCGAAATATTCCGGCGATTCGGGGGCGGCGGTAGCCGCGAGGAGAGGGAGCTGACGCCACAGCAACAGTGTCGTCCCGGCGAAGGCCGGGACCCATAACCACGCAGAGCAGTTTGGCGAAGACTTAGGGGTTGATCGCTTCCCCGGTACCAATACTGCGCGCTCTCGTTGGATCACGCGGTATGGGTCCCGGCCTTCGCCGGGACGACATTGGGGCCTACACCTGCGTCCGCAGCTTCTCCGCGGCCTTCGGTGCAAAGTAGCTCAGCACACCGTCGGCGCCGGCGCGCTTGAACGCGAGCAGGCTCTCCATCATGGCGCGCTCGCCGTCGAGCCAGCCGTTGTTGGCGGCTGCGGCGATCATCGCGTATTCGCCGGACACCTGGTAGGCGAAGGTCGGCATCGCGAACGTGTCCTTCACGCGGCGGACGACGTCGAGATAGGGCATGCCGGGCTTGACCATCACCATGTCGGCGCCCTCGGCGATGTCGAGCTCGACCTCGCGCAGCGCCTCGTCGGTGTTGGCGCTGTCCATCTGGTAGGTGCGCTTGTCGCCGGTGAGCGTCTTGGCCGAGCCAATGGCATCGCGGAACGGGCCGTAGAAGGCGGAAGCGTATTTTGCGGCATAGGCCATGATCTGCACGTCGAGCAGGCCGGTACGATCCAGGCCCTCGCGGATCGCGGCGACGCGGCCGTCCATCATGTCGGAGGGCGCGATGATGTCGCAGCCGGCTTCGGCCTGCACCAGGGCCTGACGCACCAGCACAGCGACCGTCTCGTCATTCAGGATCTTGCCGTCGGAGATCAGGCCGTCATGGCCGTGGCTGGTGAAAGGATCGAGCGCGACGTCGCAGAGAATGCCGATCTCCGGAAACTCCTTCTTGATCGCGCGCACCGCCTGGCAGACCAGATTGTTCGGGTTGGTGGCTTCCGAGCCCTCCTCGTCGCGCAGGGACGGATCGGTGTAGGGAAACAGCGCGAGGCAGGGGATGGTGAGCTTCATCGCGCGTTCGGCGTCGCGCACGGCCTGGTCGACGCTGAGACGCTCGACGCCCGGCATCGAGGCGATCTGCTCGCGCTTGTTGTTGCCGTCGATCAGAAACAGCGGCCAGATCAGATCGTCCGTCGTGAGCACGTTCTCGCGTACCATGCGCCGGGCCCATTCGGCCTTGCGGTTGCGGCGCGGGCGGACGGTCAGATCGAGGGCAGGGGAGGCCGCAGTGCCATCCCGGCGCGAGACCTCGCGCAATTCGATCGGACGTCCGTATTTGATCGCCATCACTCTTCCTCCGGCTGGAATTATTCTTATACCAGCTCGCATGGTTCCCGTCACCGCGGCTTGAGCTGCCGCAAGGCAATGAACTGATTGGGCGCAGCCGATTGATTTTACGGGGCAAAGCAGCCAGAAGGGGGCATGTCCGAGATATCCACCCGCGATGCGGCCCGCGACAGTGCCAGGGACGCCATCCGAGACAATGCCAGAGACAGTGCAATGTCGGTGGCGGCGATCTCGTCGGAGCGGGCTGAGTCCGACGACAATGTCTGGACGCGCCGGCTCGTGCTGTTCCTGCGGGTGATGGCGCTGCTCTCGATCCTCAAGGGCCTTTATCATTGGGCGCAGGTGACGGGCTTCGTCGGCGGCGAGGACGAAGCCTTCGAGAACCAGTCGATGGCCTGGCAGGCCTCGACCATCTACTTCGCCGTGATCGAACTCGTTGCCGCGGTTGGGCTGTGGCTGGCGACGCCCTGGGGCGCCGTGGTGTGGCTGACGACCGTGGTGTCGATGGCGGTGATCGAGCTGATGTTCCCAGGCATCTACGGCGGCAGCCTGATTGTGGTCGGCGTCGAAGCCTTCATGCTGGCCGCCTATCTCGCGCTCGCCTGGATGGCCGCACGCGAACGGCCGCCATAGCAAACTCTCGTGCCCCGGACGCAATGCAGCGCGCCGCACGCGCGGCGTGATGCGTTGCAGAGCCGGGGCCCATTTCTCCGCGATCTCGTCTCTGGCCTTCTGGGTCCCGGCTCTGCGCTCCGCTTCGCTGTGCTGGTCCGGGACACGAGAATGTCGTGCTTGGTTGACGGTTGGTTGCGTAAAATTCGACGTAAGTTTTCGCTAACCAGCGTGTTCCGCCACAGCTCTTACGCGGCCGTTTCGAAACGGGGCGGGGTTGTTCTGGAATGCGACAATCGCGGCGGACGGAGGGTGAACAGGACCTTGCGAGAGTCAACAGACTATTGCGAAAAGTGCTTGTGGCACAGGCTTAATCCGCAATTCACTGTCTTAAATTCATGATCTCTTTATTCTCTTATTTAAGCCGATCTTCAAACGAGCCCCTTAAGTTGCACCTATCAGACGGGACACAAGTTTCGTCGAATGAGTGTCGATAAAAACGACAACAGGGGAAGTGTCATGATGAAAGCCGTCGCAACTGCGGCAGATACCGCAGAGCGCGTCTCCGGCCAGCAGGGTTCGGTGCAGACGCTCTATCTGGAAGCTTTGACTCTGGTGGAGCGGCTGCATCGCCGGCTGCTCGACGTCATCAAGGACGAGTTCGATCGCCGCGGCCGTGCGGACATCAACTCGGTGCAGGCGCTGCTGCTCTACAACATCGGCGACAAGGAGCTGACCGCGGGCGAACTGCGCACGCGCGGTTATTACCTCGGCTCCAACGTCTCCTACAATCTGAAGAAGCTCGTCGAGCTCGGCTTCCTCGATCATCAGCGCTCGCGCGTCGATCGCCGCTCGGTGCGCATCCGCCTGACGCCGCAGGGCCAGGAAGTTCGTCGCATCGTCGACTCGCTCTACCAGAAGCACGTCAAGACGGTCGAGCAGGTCGGCGGCATCTCGGGCGAGGAGTTCTCGACCCTCAACAAGTCGCTGCACCGCCTCGAGCGGTTCTGGACCGACCAGATCCTGTATCGTCTCTGAGCTCTTTCGACGGGATTTGGCCAAGCCGGCCCACAACAAGACCGGCAAGCCTCCCGAACGTGCCTGAGCTTCCCCAAGCGCGCCGGCCCGGCTGTGTCCGGACCGGTGCGTTTTTTCCATTTCGCGGTTGCGAAAAAAATCCCCAGGCGCAGGGAACGAGTTCCCGGTTCGGTGCTTATCCCCTTCGATCGGAGGGCGGACGATGCTGGTCGAGCGTGGCGTGGGGGTGATGAACGTGGAACTCGTGAGCGAGGCCTATGCCATCGCCGCGAACTATCTTCGCCGCTCCGGCGCGATCCGGGACACCCTCGTCACCGACGAACGTCTGCTCGAGATCGTCATCAAGCTGCTCCAGCGCGGCGAATTCAACAAGATCAGGCTGGCCAACAAGGCCATCGTCAGGTTCGAGGCGCAGTCCGAGGCCAAAGCAGTTGCCTGATCTCAACTCCCAAACGCGGCAAGAACCAGAGGGTGCCATGGAAGCTGCCATCGACCGGATCATGCATACCTACGATTTGCTCGCCAACCGCACGTCTGCGGCGAGCGCGGAGGCGCGGGAAAAGGTCACCAACTATCTCAATACGTTGATGGAAGCCGGCGAGAAGGACACCCACAGGTTGACCGTCTGCGGCCTGACATATCTGCGGCAGCTCGACGGCAGCGTGGATCCCGTGAAGGCGGGGTATACCGGCCTGTGAGGGGCCGCTGGCCTCGGCCAGCGGGTCCAGCCGGAAGTTTGAGGCCCAAAGCGGCCTTATTCCTGAGGGTCGAATACGGGGGCGATTCCATAGAACCGCCCCGGTGTCGAAAATCTTCGATCCCCACCATATCTTGCATAAATCTCAGGCCCGACCCGCAAACCCTTGGCCTGTTGCGGGCGATGTGGTAGATCGCGCTCGCCGCTTCCGATCGCCACACCAGACCCGCCCGTAGCCCGCCAAAAGGCTGCGGCGGTGGAGATATTCGCAAGATGACCTTCGCCAAAACCGCCTCCGCGCCCGATTCGTTTTTCACCGCCTCGCTCGAGCAGGCTGACCCGGAAATCGCAGCCGCCATCAAGGGCGAGCTCGGCCGCCAGCGTCATGAGGTCGAGCTGATCGCTTCCGAGAACATCGTCAGCCGTGCCGTGCTGGAAGCGCAGGGTTCGGTGATGACCAACAAATATGCCGAAGGCTATCCCGGCGCGCGCTACTACGGCGGTTGTGAGTGGGTCGACGTTGCGGAGAACCTCGCGATCGATCGCGCCAAGAAGCTGTTCGGCGCCAACTTCGCCAACGTGCAGCCGAACTCCGGCAGCCAGATGAACCAGGCGGTGTTTCTGGCGCTGCTTCAGCCGGGCGACACCTTCATGGGCCTCGATCTTGCGGCCGGCGGCCATCTCACCCACGGCTCCCCCGTCAACATGAGCGGCAAATGGTTCAAGGCCGCGCACTACACCGTGCGCCGCGAGGACCAGATCATCGACATGGACGCCGTCGCCAAGCAGGCCGCGGAGGTCAAGCCGAAGCTGATCGTGGCCGGCGGCTCGGCTTATTCGCGCGCCTGGGACTTCAAGCGCTTCCGCGAGATCGCGGACAGCGTCGGTGCGTACCTCCTGGTCGACATGGCGCATTTCGCCGGTCTCGTCGCCGGCGGCGTGCATGCCTCGCCGGTACCGTATGCCCACATCACCACCACCACGACCCACAAATCGCTGCGCGGTCCGCGTGGCGGCCTGATGCTGTGGAATGACGAGGCGCTGACCAAGAAATTTAACTCGGCGATCTTCCCGGGCCTGCAGGGCGGCCCCCTGATGCATGTGATCGCGGCGAAGGCGGTCGCCTTCGCCGAGGCGCTGCGGCCGGACTTCAAGGTCTATGCGAAGAACGTCGTCGAGAACGCCAAGGCGTTGGCCGAGACGATGAAGAGCCACGGCTTCGATATCGTCTCCGGCGGCACCGATAACCATCTGATGCTCGTTGACCTCCGGCCGAAGGGCCTGAAGGGCAATGCTTCGGAGAAGGCGCTGGTCCGCGCCGCCATCACCTGCAACAAGAACGGCATTCCTTTCGATCCCGAGTCGCCGTTCGTCACCTCCGGGATCCGGCTCGGCACCCCGGCTGCGACCACGCGCGGCTTTGGTGTCGCTGAATTCCAGCAGGTCGGCGGCATGATCGCCGAGGTGCTGAACGCGATCGCGCAGTCCGACGACGGCAAGGCGCCGCTGGTGGAAGCCGCGATCAAGGAACGGGTCAAGGCGCTCACCGACCGTTTCCCGATCTATCAGTAAGGCTCAAGAAAACCGATCAAGGTCCACGGATGCGCTGCCCGAACTGCAACAGTCTCGATACGCAGGTGAAGGACTCGCGTCCGACCGAGGACTCTTCCGTGATCCGCAGGCGGCGCGTGTGCGTCGCCTGCAATTTCCGCTTCACCACCTTCGAGCGGGTGCAGCTGCGCGAGCTCACGGTGATCAAGCGCAACGGCCGGCGCGTGCCGTTCGACCGCGACAAGCTGATGCGCTCGGTCTCGATCAGCTTGCGCAAGCGGCAGGTCGAGCCGGAACGGGTGGAGAAGATGGTCTCCACCATCGTGCGCGAGCTCGAGACCGGGGGCGAGGCCGAAATCTCCTCGGAGGTGATCGGCGAGACCGTGATGGAGCATCTGCGCACGCTCGACGACGTCGCCTATGTCCGCTTCGCCTCGGTCTACCGCAATTTCCGCGAGGCCAAGGATTTCGCCGACGTGCTCGGTGAGCTCTCCGGTGAGGAGGAAGCGCGGCTCGCCGCGATCCGCAAATGATCTTCCGCATCCTGGAAGATCAATTCGCGCAAAAGGCGCGCGAGTCCAGGGATGCCGACCGGCGCTTCATGGAGCTTGCGCTGGCGCTCGGCAGGCGCGGGCAGGGACGCACCTGGCCCAATCCCGCCGTCGGCGCCGTCATCGTCAAGGACGGCATGATCGTCGGCCGCGGCTGGACCCAACCGGGCGGACGGCCGCATGGCGAGCCTGAAGCGCTGCGGCGCGCAGGCGAGGCCGCACGCGGCGCCACGCTCTACGTCACGCTGGAGCCGTGCTCGCATTTCGGCAAGTCGCCACCGTGCGCCGACGCAGTGATCGCTGCCGGCATCAAGCGCGTGGTGGCCGCGATCGAGGATCCCAATCCGGAAGTCGCCGGTCAGGGCCATGCGCGCCTGCGCGCCGCCGGCATCATGGTGGATGTGGGTCTGTGCGCGCGCGAAGCCGCCTTCGACCACGCCGGGCATTTCCGCCGCATCAGGGATCACCGCCCGCATGTGATCCTGAAGCTCGCGGTCTCGCCCGACGGCAAGATCGGCGCGGCCGGAGGCAAGCCGGTCGCGATCACTGGCGAGGCAGCGCGCGACCGAGTGCATCTCCTGCGGGCGCAAAGCGACGCCATCCTGGTCGGCATCGGCACGGTGCTGGCGGACGATCCGCAGCTCGACTGCCGCCTGCCGGGCATGGCGGCGCGCTCGCCGGTGCGCGTGGTGCTCGATCAGAGCCTGCGCATTCCCGGCGCGAGCAGGCTCGTGGGCTCCGCGCGCGAGATTCCGCTGTGGGTCATGGGTTCTGAGCTCGCGGAGGCCGCGGCCGCCACGCGGCTCGGTGCTGCCGGCGCGCAGGTGATCCGCGTGCCGCCCGGCAACGCCTCGGGACTCGATCTTGCGGCCGTGCTGCATGCATTGGCCGCCAAGGGCATCACGCGGCTGATGGTCGAGGGCGGCAGCCGCGTTGCGGCGTCCTTTATCGCCGCCGACCTCGTTGACGAGATCTGGCTGTTCCGCGGCGCGGAGGCGGTGGGCACCGACGGGGTGGATGCGCTCGCTGCATTGCCCCTGTCGAAAATCACGCAGTCGCAGGCCTACAAGGTTCATGCTAGCGAAACCTTCGACAAGGATACTCTCACCATCTACGAGCGCGCGTAATGTTCACCGGCATTGTCACCGATATCGGCGAGATCGTCGGCTTCACGCCGACGGCGCAGGGCCAGTTGCACCGGCTGCGCATCGCCTGCCGCTACGACCAGACCACCATTGCGGACGGCGCCTCGATCGCCTGCAACGGCGTCTGCCTGACCGTGGTTGCTTCCGGCGTCGAAGCCGGCAAAGACTCTGCTCAAAGGACCTGGTTCGACGTCGATGCCGCGGCCGAGACGCTGGCGCTGACGACGGCCAAGCACTGGAGGGTCGGCACCAGGCTCAATCTCGAGCGTGCGCTCAAGATCGGCGACGAGCTTGGCGGGCATATCGTCGCCGGCCATGCCGACGGCATCGCGACCCTCGTCAGCCGCGAGGACCTGCCCGACATGGCGCGGTTCGAGCTCTCCACGACCCGGGAGCTGGCGCGGTTCATCGCGACCAAGGGCTCGATCACGCTCGACGGCGTCTCGCTGACGGTTAATACGGTGAAGGACGTGACCTTTTCGGTGCTGATCATTCCGCACACCCTGACGGTCACGACGATCGGCGGCTGGAAGGCGGGGAACGAGGTCAATATCGAGGTCGATCTGATGGCCCGCTACGCGGCGCGGCTGACGGAAATGAAGTGACGGTGATGAAACTTCGTCATGCGCGGGCTTGACCCGCGCATCCATGCTCTTAAGAGGTCCTGACCCAGGGATTGCCGGGTCAAGTCCGGCAATGACACAGTAGGCTTATGATGGCAGACGCGCGGCGCGCACCCCTGAAGGACCAGACCGACATCTCCGGCGCACGCGCGCTGATTGTCGAGGCACGGTTTTATGACGATCTCCAGGACGCCATGCTCGAAGGCGCGGTGGCCGAGCTGAAGGCGGCCGGTCTGACCCACGACGTCATCACGGTTCCCGGCGCACTGGAGATTCCTGCGGCGATCGCCATCGCGGTTGATGCCGCGGCCGCCAATGGCAGGCCCTATGACGCCGCGATCGCGCTCGGCTGCGTGATCCGTGGCGACACCATCCATTTCGAGATCGTCTCGCAGGAATCTTCGCGCGCGCTGATGGATCTGTCGGTGGCGCGAAAGCTGCCGCTCGGCAACGGCATCCTCACCGTCAACACCGAGGCGCAGGCCTGGGCGCGGGCGCGCGCCAGCGAGCTGAACAAGGGCGGCGATGCCGCGCGGGCCGCGATTGCGATGCTGCGCATAAAGCGCCGGCTGGCGCGGGCTTGATCATGGCCGATAACAACAAGAAGCCGCCGGCCGGCACGGAGAAGAAAGCGAACCGGCGCGGTGCGGCGCGGCTCGCAGCCGTGCAGGCGCTGTATCAGATGGATATCGGCGGAGCAGGCATCAACGACATTTTTGCGGAGTTCGAGAGCCACTGGCTCGGCAACGAGGTCGAGGGCGACACATATCTCCCGGCGGAAGCGGCGTTCTTCCGCGATGTCGTCTCCGGTGTCGTGCGCGACCAGAAGAAGCTCGATCCGCTGATCGACGAGGCGCTGTCGAAGGGCTGGCCGTTGAAGCGCATCGAAGCGATCCTGCGCGCGGTGCTGCGGGCAGGGGCCTACGAATTGGAACACCGCAAGGACGTGCCGGGCCGCGTCGTCGTTTCCGAATATGTCGACGTCGCCAATGCCTTCGTCGACCGCGAGGAGACCGGCATGGTCAACGCGGTGCTCGACCAGATCGGCCGGCAGTTTCGCGGTGACGAGTTCGGGCGGGGGTAGTTATGGGATCGTCATTGCGAGGAGCGTAGCGACGAAGCAATCCAGACTGTATCTCCGGAGGCAGTCTGGATTGCTTCGCTTCGCTCGCAATGACGGCGGGGAGATTACGGATCGAGCTAATGACCAGCCCGCACAATCCCTCCCCCGAAGACTCGCTCATCGCGCGCTATTTCAAGCCGCTGGCGACTGATCCCGGCGCGCTGGGGCTGGTGGACGATGCCGCCATCCTGCAGGCACTCGGCGGCGACATCGTCGTCACCACCGACGCGGTGGTGGAGGGCGTGCATTATCTTGCCAGCGATCCGCCCGATACCATCGCGCGCAAGGCGCTGCGGGTGAACCTGTCCGATCTCGCTGCCAAGGGGGCCATGCCGGCCGGGTTCGTGCTGACACTGGCGCTGCGCAGCCAGGAAGACGCCTGGCTCAGGCCGTTCGCGAACGCGCTCGGCGAGGATGCGAAAACCTTCGCCTGTCCGCTGCTCGGCGGCGATACGGTGTCGACGCCGGGGCCGCAGATGATCTCGATCACCGCCTTTGGCCGCGTACCGCAGGGGCGGATGGTCGGCCGCACCGGCGCCAAGCCGGGCGACCGTATCCTGGTCACCGGGACGATTGGCGACGCCGCGCTTGGCCTCGATGTGCTCACGGGCGGCGCGGTGGCGAATGCGCTGGCCTCCGATCCGCACGCGCGCGAGACGCTGATCTCGCGCTATCGCGTGCCGCAGCCGCGCAATGTTCTCGCGCAGGCCGTGCGTGACCATGCGACGGCTGCGATGGATGTCTCCGACGGCCTTGCCGGAGATCTGACCAAGCTCTGTGCGGCATCAGGCGTCTCGGCCACGATCGACGTGATGAGCGTGCCGCTCTCGGCCGCTGCGGCCGGCCTGATCGCGGGCAACGTCGTTTCCCTTGAAACGTTGTTTGCCGGGGGTGACGATTACGAGGTGCTGTGCACCGTTCCGCCGGCGCAAAGCGACGCGCTGATTGCCTTGGGGCGGGCGGCAGGCCTTGCCGTCACGGCCATCGGCACGATCGTCGCGGGCCATGAGCGGCCGCGCTTCCTGGACGGGCAGGGCCAGGAGCTGGTCTTGAAGCGGCTCTCCTACAGCCACTTCTAGGAAATGCTCCAAACCGGCGTCGGGACTCCCAGACCAGCCTAAATACCTGCCGAGATCGGCCTTTTCGGCCTCATCTGGCGTTGCACCCTCAATTTGATTTTGGCAAGGTCGTGACCGACTAGGGCCGCGCCTTCGGGCAAGGGGCGGCCTTTTTCAAATCAAGGCGCCGCACCGCACGACGGAAAAACAAAAGGCGCCGGGGGTACGTTCATCAAGGATCTGAGGCAAAAAATCACATGACAGCATTATGGTTGATTGTGCTCTGCGGAGTGCTTTCCGTCGTCTACGCGATCTGGGCGACGTCTTCGGTGTTGAGCGCGGATGCGGGGTCTCCGCGCATGCAGGAAATCGCGGCAGCGGTGCGCGAAGGCGCACAGGCCTACCTGCGGCGTCAGTACACCACGATCGGGATGGTCGGCATCGTCATCTTCGTGCTGCTTGCCTATTTCCTTGGGCTCTATGTCGCGATCGGTTTTGCCATCGGCGCGATCCTGTCGGGGGCGGCCGGCTTCATCGGCATGAACGTCTCGGTCCGCGCCAATGTGCGCACCGCCCAGGCGGCGACGACGTCGCTCGCAGGTGGTCTCGAGCTTGCCTTCAAGGCGGGTGCGATCACCGGCATGCTGGTTGCGGGTCTCGCGCTGCTCGGCGTGACCCTCTATTTCGGCTTCCTGGTCCATTCGCTGAAGCTTGCGCCTGACAGCCGGGTCGTCATCGACGCCATGGTGGCGCTCGGCTTCGGCGCCTCGCTGATCTCGATCTTCGCCCGTCTCGGCGGCGGCATCTTCACCAAGGGTGCGGACGTCGGCGGCGACCTCGTCGGCAAGGTCGAGGCCGGCATTCCCGAGGACGATCCGCGCAACCCGGCCACCATCGCCGACAACGTGGGCGACAATGTCGGCGACTGCGCCGGCATGGCCGCCGACCTGTTCGAAACCTATGCGGTGACCGCGGTCGCCACCATGGTCCTGGCGGCGATCTTCTTCGCCAAGACGCCGATCCTCGCCGACATGATGACGTTGCCGCTCGCCATCGGCGGCATCTGCATCATCACCTCGATCATCGGCACCTTCTTCGTGAAGCTGGGACCGAGCCAGTCGATCATGGGCGCGCTGTACAAGGGTCTGATCGCAACCGGCGTCCTGTCGCTGGTCGGCATCGCCGGCGTGATCTATTACCTGATCGGCTTCGGCAAGCTCGCCGGCGTCGATTATACCGGCATGGCGCTGTTCGAGTGCGGCGTGGTCGGCCTCGCCGTCACCGCGCTGATCATCTGGATCACCGAATACTACACCGGCACCGACTATCGTCCGGTGAAGTCGATCGCCCAGGCCTCGGTGACCGGCCACGGCACCAACGTGATCCAGGGCCTCGCCATCTCGATGGAATCGACCGCGCTTCCCGCGATCGTCATCATCGCCGGCATCCTGGTCACCCACAGCCTCGCCGGCCTGTTCGGCATCGCGATCGCGACCGCCACGATGCTTGCGCTCGCCGGCATGGTCGTCGCGCTCGACGCGTTCGGCCCAGTGACCGACAACGCGGGCGGCATTGCCGAGATGGCGGGCCTGCCGAAGGAGGTTCGCAAGTCGACCGACGCGCTCGATGCGGTCGGCAACACCACCAAGGCGGTGACCAAGGGCTACGCGATCGGCTCCGCCGGTCTCGGCGCCCTGGTGCTGTTCGCGGCCTACAATGAGGATCTCAAGTTCTTCATTGCGGACTCCGCGCACCACGCCTACTTCGCCGGCGTCAAACCGGACTTCTCGCTCAACAACCCCTACGTCGTGGTGGGCCTGTTGTTCGGCGGTCTCTTGCCGTATCTGTTCGGCGCGATGGGCATGACCGCCGTGGGCCGCGCGGCGAGCGCGATCGTCGAGGAGGTCCGCCGCCAATTCCGCGAGAAGCCGGGCATCATGCAAGGCACCGACAAGCCGGATTACGGCAAGGCGGTCGACCTTTTGACCAAGGCGGCGATCAAGGAAATGATCATCCCCTCGCTGCTTCCGGTGCTGTCACCGATCTTCGTCTACTTCGTGATCTATGCGATCGCGGGGGGCGGGGCGGCCGGCAAGTCGGCGGCGTTCTCGGCCGTGGGCGCGATGCTGCTCGGCGTGATCGTGACGGGCCTGTTCGTCGCGATCTCCATGACCTCGGGCGGCGGCGCTTGGGACAACGCCAAGAAGTACATCGAGGACGGTCATTTCGGCGGCAAGGGCAGTGACGCCCACAAGGCGGCCGTGACCGGCGACACGGTCGGCGATCCCTACAAGGACACGGCAGGTCCCGCGGTGAACCCGATGATCAAGATTACGAACATCGTGGCGCTGCTGCTGCTCGCGGTGCTCGCGCACTGAGGAGCGTCGGCCCGAAACACAAAACCCCGCGGCGAAAGCCGCGGGGTTTTTGTTTGGTGGGTTGGACGCCCTCACCACGTCATTGCGAGGAGCTCTCGCGACGACGCAATCCAGGGTCGTTCCACTAAGGAATTCTGGATTGCTTCGCTTCCGCCGTCGCTCTTCGAGCTATGGCGGACAAGTCGCTCGCAATGACGGAAGTAGCGCCTACTGCACGTCCATCTGCAGCCCTTCCTTCTGGATGATGCCGGCGAACTTCTTCGTCTCGGCGTCCACGAAGGCGGCAAACTGGTCGGGCGTACCGTAGTCGGCACGGGCGCCCATGGCCATGATGTTCTTCTTGATGTCGTCGCGCTCGAGCATCGCCTTCACTTGAAGGTTGAGCGCTTCGAGAACGGCGGGCTGCACACCCTTCGGCAGGAACACCGAGAACCACGACGAGACGTCGAAAGCCGCAAGCTCCGGCGCGCTCTCGCGCATGGTCGGCAGGTTCGGTGCGAGGTCGCTGCGCTCCGTCGTGGTGACGCAAAGGCCGGTGAGGGTGCCGTTCTGCACCTGCGGCAGGCTCGGATAGAGATTGTCGAACAGGATCTGGATGTCGCCTGCGAGCGCCGCCTGGAGCGCGGGACCGGCGCCGCGGAACGGGATATGCGTCATCTTCAGCCCGGTGAGCTGCAGGAACCAGGCGCCGGTGAGGTGAGGGCTCTGGCCGACGCCGGAGGAGGCGTAGCTGAGCTTGTCCGGATTGGCCTTGAGATACGCGACCAGCTCGGCGATCGACTTGATGCCGGTCTTGGGATGCGCCGAGACGATGTTCGGGATCCGGATCATGTTGGAGACCGGCTGGAGCTGGTCCGGCTTGTAGGTGAGGTTCTTGAAGATGCTGTAGGCGATCGCGTTCGGGCCGGGATTGCCGATCAGGATGGTATGACCGTCCGGCTTGGCGCGGACCACCTCGGCGGTGCCGATCGTGCCGCCGCCGCCGGAGCGGTTTTCCACCACGGCCGATTGGCCCCAGGCGGTCTGCAGATGCGCGGCCAGAAGCCGACCCATCACGTCGGTCGAACCGCCGGCGGCTGCCGGCACGACGAGGCGGACGTTTTCGGTGGGCTTCCAGTCCGCCAGGCTCGATCGCGGCAGGATCGCTGCGGCCGAGATGGCGGCAGCGCCGGTGAGCACGCGACGGCGGGACAGCAATTTATTGGGCACGAATCCACTCCCTGCATCTTGTTTTGCAGGAGCGTATGGAAGCGGATGCGCAACGGCAAGCCGCACGAAGCCGCAGGCTCAGTTAAAGCTGAGTAGCTTGAAGATCGGCGTGAGGTAGCTCATCTCCTGGCCCGACGTCGGAGTGGTCCGGCTGATGAAGTCGAAGATCTTGCCGTCCTGGAGGCCGTAATTCGCAAGCCGGCGCACGCGTCGGTTCTTGTCGAAATAGACCGCGATGACGCGCTGGTCGACCACCCTCTGGTTCATGAAGGCGACCATGCGCTCGGAGCGCTGCGAGATGTAATAGAACACCTCGCCGTCGAGGGTTGCGACCGTGGAGGGGGTGCCCATCACGATCAGCACCTGGTCCTGGCTCGCACCGATCGGGATCTGCTCGAGCGCGTTGGGCGGCAGGATATAGCCCTTCTGGAACTGCTCGCCGGTGCAGCCCGCAAGCGCAGCACCAACCAGGGCCGCAGCCGCGAACAGGCGCAAGCCGCGCCAACGTGCTTGAAGGCCGCGCCGCTTGTTTGCACGCAGGCTGGTCTGGTTCGTTATCGTCATAGCGGAACTGATTCCGTCCCCTTGCGTCGCGCGAGGCGCTGAAGTACCGGGCGGAGGCTCTGAATGCAACACGCGCGCGCCCGCTTGCGGAAACCACAATGCTTTGGCCGTTCAATCACTTCAGGAAACCCCGCCTAGCCTCGCCGGGCACCATTGAAGCCATCTATGGCATGATCGTGACGCAGGCGCGAGAACCCATATTTTACCGCGACTTGGGCGTGCCGGATACCGTTAACGGGCGTTTCGATCTGTTGCTGCTGCACCTCTGGCTGTTGCTGCGCCGCCTGCGCACGGTCCAGAGCGCCACCGAGCTGTCGCAGGCGCTGTTCGACCGCTTCTGCGAGGACATGGACGACAATCTGCGCGAGATGGGGATAGGCGACCAGACCGTGCCGAAGCGGATGCGGGCCTTCGGCGAGGCGTTTTACGGCCGGGTCCAGGCTTACGATCAGGCCATGGAAAGCGGCGGCGAGGCGCTGGCATCGGCAATCTGCAAGAATATCTTGAATGGGGCCGGCATGGACCAGGCGCAGCGGCTCGCGGCCTATGCCAGGGCTGCCGAGGCCGACCTCGGCCGCACCGGCGAGGCCGCACTGCTGGGTGCGTCCTTCAAGTTTCCCCCAGCGCTCCCTGAGGATGTCACGCCATGAGCCGACCGATACCAGCATCCGGGCCCGATCCCTGGCGGGTGCCCGTCATCGTTGCACAGATCCCGGACACCGGCCTGCATCGCAAGCTCGAGGCCTCGGCCGCCGAGCGGCAAGCCATGGCCGAGACGGCAGGTTTGCGCGAGGTTGTCTCGGTCCAGGCCGATTTCGATATCGTGCCGAAAAGCGGCGACCGGATCCAGGTCACGGGGCACGTCCGCGCCAGGATCGGCCAGACCTGTGTGGTCACGCTTGACCCCATGGAGAGCGAGATCGACGAGGAGGTGGACCTGATATTTGCCCCCGAGGCCGAGGTCCGCCGCCTGGCCGACCTGATGGAGGAGGGCAAGGACGATCAGGAGCAGGTCGCCGACCCGCCGGAGGCGATCGTCAATGGGATCATCGACCTCGGCCGGCTCGCCACCGACGCTCTGTTCCTGGCGGTCGATCCCTATCCGCGGAAGCCGGGGGTAGTGTTTGAGCCCGAGGTCATCGCCCCCGATCCGGAGGACCATCCCTTTGCGGTCCTGAAGGCACTCCAGGACAGAAAGAAGGACAAATAGGCGCCGTCTTCCCCGGAGGACCGCTTTGCTACGGGGCGTGAGGTGTTTGCGATGATGGTTTGAAGGGTCAAATTATCTATTTGAGTTTCATGTATTTCTTGTGAATTAGTCCGTCCGCAGCCCGATGTTCCAGAATGCAAAAGGCTGGGGGCAAGAGGTTGTTTCGGGGTAACAAAACGCTATTGTCGCGCCCCGGTCCGGGTGCGGCGTGGCGCTTGACCGACCGCCATGTTCGTGGCGAACCCATTTGCGGCCCCGCTCGTTCAAGACCGCACCAGACCAGGTTTCCAGGACTTTTATGCCAAGCAAGGTTCGCATCGCGCTTGACGCCATGGGGGGCGACGCCGGCGCCGCCGTGGTCATTCCAGGCGCCGCCATCTCGCTCCAGAGGCATCGCGAGATCGAATTCCTGCTGATCGGGGACCGCGCCAAGATCGAGCCCGAGCTCGACCGCCACCCCGCGCTGAAGGCCGCGTCGAAGATCATCCATACCGATGTCGCGGTCAGCGGGGAGGACAAGCCGAGCCAGGCGCTGCGACGCGGCCGCAGGACCTCCTCGATGTGGCTTGCCATCGATGCGGTGAAAAAGGGCGAGGCGGATGTTGCGGTGTCCGCCGGGAATACCGGCGCGCTGATGGCGATGTCGCGCTTCCACCTGCGCACGCTGCCGGGCATCGACCGTCCCGCCATCGCCGGCATGTGGCCGACCAGGCGCGGCGATTCCGTCGTTCTCGACCTCGGCGCCAGCATCGGCGGCGATACGCACCATCTGGTGTCGCTCGCCATCATGGGCGCAGCGATGGCCAGCGTGTTGTTCAACAAGACGCGTCCCACGGTCGGCCTGCTCAATATCGGGGTCGAGGAGATCAAGGGGCACGAGGAGATTCGCGAGGCCGGCGAAATCCTGCGCGCCAGGAACCTGCCCGAGCTCGACTATGTCGGCTTCGTCGAGGGCGACGGCATCGGCAAGGGGGTCGCGGACGTCATCGTGACCGAAGGCTACGCCGGCAACATCGCTTTGAAGGCCGCGGAGGGAACCGCGCGGCAGATGGCGGAATTGCTCCGCAACGAGATGAAGCGGGGCTGGCTGTCAAAGCTCGGCTATCTCTTTGCGCGCAACGCCTTTCAGGCCCTGCGCAACAAGATGGATCCGAACAAATCCAACGGCGGCGTGTTGCTGGGGTTGAACGGGATCGTGGTCAAGAGCCATGGCGGAATCAGCTCCGAAGGCTTTGCCTATGCGATCGATGTTGGCTATGAGATGGTCAAATTCGATCTCCTCAACAAGATCAATCAGATGCTCAACCGCGAAGGTGGTGCACTCAATTCCGTGCAGGCCGCGCAGGAGGCTGTTTCGTGACTCAAATTCGTTCGGTCGTGCTGGGCTGCGGCTCTTATTTGCCGGAGCAGGTGGTGACCAACGCCCAATTGGCGGCGCGCATTGACACGTCCGACGAGTGGATCGTGCAGCGCACCGGCATTCGCGAGCGGCATATCGCAGCCGAGGGCGAGTTCACCTCGCATCTGGCGCTCAAGGCCGCGCAGGCTGCGCTCGCCGATGCCGGCGTGGACGCGCAGTCGATCGACCTGATCGTGCTCGCGACCTCGACGCCTGACAACACCTTCCCCGCGAGCGCGGTCGCCGTGCAGCACGGACTCGGCATCAACCATGGCGCCGCCTTCGACCTTCAGGCGGTGTGCTCGGGCTTCGTGTTCGGGCTCGCCACCGCCGATAATTTCCTGCGCACGGGCGCCTTCAAGCGCGCGCTGGTGATCGGGGCGGAAACCTTCTCGCGCATCCTCGACTGGACCGATCGCGGCACCTGCGTGCTGTTCGGCGACGGCGCCGGCGCGGTGGTGCTGGAGGCGCAGGAGCAGCCGGGCAATGCCGCGACCGACCGCGGGATCGTGACCACGCATCTGCGCTCCGACGGCCGCCACAAGGCGAAGCTGTTCGTCGACGGCGGCCCGTCCTCGACCCAGACTGTCGGCCATCTGCGCATGGAGGGCCGCGAGGTCTTCAAGCACGCGGTCGGCATGATCACCGACGTGATCGTCGACGCCTTCAAGGCGACCGGGCTCAATGCCGATAGCATCGACTGGTTCGTGCCGCACCAGGCCAACAAGCGAATCATCGACGCGTCCGCGCACAAGCTCCATATCGCGCCGGAGAAGGTGGTGCTGACGGTGGACCTTCACGGCAACACCTCGGCGGCCTCGATCCCGCTGGCGCTGTCGGTGGCGCGCAAGGACGGCCGCATCAAGCGTGGCGACCTGGTTCTGCTCGAAGCCATGGGCGGCGGCTTCACCTGGGGCTCCGCGCTGGTGCGCTGGTAAGCCACAGTCGATAAAATTTTGCCCGAATCAGATCGGATTATCGATGCGCCTGCATTGATGAGCGCTGTTGACCGCCGTATCGTAAGCTCATAATTTCAGACAACAATTGTTCGCCGTGATGTGGGGCAGGGCGATGACCGATCAAAGTAAAACCGTAACGCGTGTCGATCTGTGCGAAGCCGTCTACCAGAAGGTGGGGCTGTCGCGCACGGAATCGTCTGCCTTCGTGGAACTCGTGCTGAAGGAGATCACCGATTGCCTTGAGAAAGGCGAGACGGTGAAACTGTCCTCGTTCGGCTCCTTCATGGTCCGCAAGAAGGGTCAGCGCATCGGTCGCAACCCCAAGACGGGCACCGAGGTGCCGATCTCGCCGCGCCGGGTCATGGTGTTCAAGCCGTCCGCGATCCTGAAGCAGCGGATCAACGCCCAGCACCGCACCAATGGCGACGCCAGCAAGGCGCAACCCGAGGCGTAATCCGCCCTCCGGATAAGGATTTGGCATTTGGACAAGGCGCCGGATGCGTTCCGAACCATCAGCGAAGTAGCGCAGGAACTCGACATTCCGCAGCACGTGCTGCGGTTCTGGGAGACCCGATTCTCCCAGATCAAGCCGATGAAGCGCAGCGGCGGCCGCCGCTATTACCGCCCCGACGACGTCGACCTGCTCAAGGGCATCCGCCGGCTGCTCTACGGGGAGGGCTACACCATCCGCGGGGTGCAGCGGATCCTGAAAGAACACGGCGTCAAATCGGTGCAGGGCCTCGCCGACAGCGCGGCCGCGGTCTCGTTCGGCGCCATCGAGGACGCCGTCGGCGCCAGCCTGATGGAGCCCGAGGAGGAGACCGGTGTCCGCGGCGCCCGCGACAGCGACGATGACGACTACCAGGGTGAGGAGGAGGAGGGCATCGACTTCCGCTTCTCCGAGACCGACGACGAGGAAATCCTCACCACCTTCCGCAAGGGCGGCACCCCCTCAGCGCCCGCCGGCCCCAGCGCCATCGACCGGGAGCGCCTCGGACGGGTGCTCGCCGAGCTCATCGCCTGCCGCGAGATGCTGGATCAGGCGCTGAAGGACGCCTGACGCCGGATCTCCTCGGCTTGGGGCCAGTTCCGGGCCTTTCGGTAGAGGCACCAAAATGGTGTGAGCTCGCCTTGCGCAAACCGGCGATCCTAGCTAATGGAACGACGTTCGGAGCGTGGCGCAGCCCGGTTAGCGCACTAGTCTGGGAGACTAGGGGTCGGAGGTTCAAATCCTCTCGCTCCGACCAATACTTAGCCGGATTTTAGGGCATCCGGTTTTCCTTCAGGGTAACGGATGGGGTAACTTTCGACTAAGCGGTCGTTCACCGTTTCTTTTGCTTTCCGGTGGCCTAGTATCGGGTCACGATATCGCTTTTCCGCTAGGGCACATGCGCAAGCTGCCAAGTTTCCAAAAACCGCCGATCGACGAGGTGGTCCTCTCGATTCAATTCGCTTCTCTGCAGCGGATGAAAAGCGCTCACGTCGGGATGTTCTGGGAAAGGGTTCAACCCAGGTTTTCCATCGTCTCTGAGCAGCCCGCCCTGCAGCCGGTCTTCGAGACGTTTGGTGGCGCTCGAACGGCGCCGGCCATCGGCTTTCAGCTGGAGGCGTTCATGACGCCGCCCATGCCGAGATACTGGTTCGAGAACGGAGAAGCAGATCTCTTGCAGGTGCAACAGGATCGGCTGCTTCGAAATTGGCGGCAGGCGCCAGATGGCAGCCGCGTTTACCCAAGGTACGAAGCAGTCCGGGATGCCTTCAGGGTGGATATGGAAGAGTTTCGGGGCTGGCTTCATTCTAAAGAATTGGGAGAGGTTATCCCGAATCAGTGCGAAGTGACCTATATCAACATCATCAGGTTGCCGGACGGGTCCAACCCCCACAACCAGTTGAACAAGATTTCGAACATTTGGTCGGAAGATCTCACGTTGCCTGCCACGCAAAGACTGGAACATTCGAATGTGCAACTCGTGAGCATTTTTGGGCACGAAGGAAAGGCAGCGGGTCGTACGTACACAACTTTCCAACCTGCATTCACTCAGAACACGTTGGAGCCGATCGTCAGGCTTGAGATCACGGTGCGCGGGAAACCGATGGGCGAGGGTATTTCCGATGCTTTCGATTTTTTGGACATAGCAAGAGCAGAAGTAGTGAATACATTTGCATCTATAACCACTCGTGAGATGCACCAATTTTGGGGAAGAATCGATGGCTAGCTCTAGCGCTCGCGCTATTCTCCACGACGACGACATTGGCGCCACGTCTCATCGTGCATCCAACTTCCCGAAGTTTGCGCAGGCGTTTGACGCGCAGCCAGAACGCAAGTGGCAAACCGAAGTGCAGAAGCAATTATTGAGCTATGCCAAGCTTCAGCGCGGCTGGGACACTTACAATGCTCCTCCTATCGGATGGGATGCTGGATTGTTCGCGCTCTCCGTACTGAACGACTTCATGCGCCCTCGTACTCCGATTCCGCAGGTTGTGCCTTCAACGGCGGGCGGGGTGCAATTGGAGTGGCATCAAAAAGGCGTCGACCTCGAGCTTCATATCACCGGACCCTATCAGTGCGAGCTATGGTTCAGGGATCATCGCGCGCCCGATGAAAATCCCATGGAGTTGGAATTGACTGCTCCGGACGATTACGAAGCGCTGCGAAAGCCGTTCGATCTACTGACCAAACGGTAGCAGAACCAACCGAAAATGGCCGACGTTGACGACGGATCGATCGCGAATGAGCACGGTCTGCTTCGCCGTGTTCGACCGGATCAGGTCGTCGACGACGAAAACCTGGGCTTGCGTAGGCCGTCAACGGCCGCATTCAAGGATCCGGAGTTGTCAGCCGACTGCGAGCACATCCTTGCTCAAAGCGGGTTCGACTGGCAGTTTTCACTTAAGGGATACGCGGGCTATTCGCTCGCACGATTTGAGGCGGGAAGCGCTAGGCAACTCGGTCTCCCGGTTCTCCACAAGCCCCTCGAAAACAACAATTCTCATACCGAAGTTCACGGGAAAAAGACTCGTGGTACGGCCAATTCGCTCATAGACGCTTGCTCATGGGTTCATTTGGAGCCGCGCAAATGAGCCTGTTTGCACCGTGTACTGTCTCTAGATCAGAAACGGCTGCCGGCTAGTCGTCGGCCTGTTCGTAGCAATGAACAGCGCGATGCAGATCGCCAGGATCAGGTCGTCATGCGCGCCCGATCGCGCATTGTAGGTGACACGGCCGCTTTCCGACACCTTGCGGCCGAAGTCTCGCAGTTCGTCCTTAAGCGCCGCCGACTCCATGAGATCAGCGGCGATCTTGAGTTCGCCACTGTGCATGCGCGATTCCAGGCCAGAGACGAGAAATCCTTTCGGCACATGGTGCGTGTTGCCGCCGTTCATGGTCACTTCGTTGCCGGCGGTGATCAGAACTTTTTGCGGCCGCAAACCGGCCCGTTCGAACTGATCCGCGACGGGGCGGCCGCAACCGGTGAAGTCCAGCGCGAACGTTGCGCCGACCAGGGGTTCACGCCCCAACAGATTCGCCACGTGCTCAATTTGCTGCGGATACGGCATCCCGAGTGGCAACCGCTCTAAATGCCGAACTAAAAACCGTTCACCCTTGGTCTGGCGCAGCACACGGTTCTTATCGTCGCGCACGTGGTCGCCAGGGATGACCTTGTAATTGAGCGCACAGATGGCGCTCGGGTCGATGGACTGGCCAACGTCGAGACCCACGATCCATTCGTCGCGCGCGCGCACGTCGGTGCGGCGCCAGCCGGACGGGTCGACCATCGTAGTCATTTCCATAACGGCCTCACTTGCGGGTCAAACATCATTTCCACCAAGCTCGAATTGAACGCAGCGATGTCGGAGTCGAGGAATTCGCAAAGGTACTCTTCACGGAACTTCGTCTCTCCAAGGTTCTTGCGCTCGCGCGCGAGGAATTCGGGCGTGATGCGATCGCAGGATCCGAGTTCGACGTGGATGCGGTGCCAGTCTGGATCGTTGCTGGTCCACGTCTCGTAAAAGACGCCACGCTTGCCTTTGGGGGTCGACAAATAGACGAGCTGGCCGCGGGTGTTGGTCGCGAGCATGGGCCGGACCGCGGTAATCAGCGCGTCAGAGCACCGGGACGTTTCGTCGATAATCGCCAGGCGCACGTTGGCCAGGCCGCGGAGCGTGTCGCCGTCATTGTCACCGGGGAGCGCCAGGATGCGGCTTTTGTTCTCAAGCTCGATGCGGCGTGCTGCGTCGCCGATCAGCGCTGGGGCATTCTCGACACGGCCGTAGGCGGAGCGCGCCCGGCGCACGAACTCGTCGGACAGCCGCTGCGCCGGCGACACAATCAGCACCAGGCTGTCGGGCTCGGCGGTGGCAACGGACAGCGCCTTCATCACGGCCGCCTCCGTTTTCCCGTGCTGCCGGGGAATGAGCATAGCGACCTGGGGCGCATTGGAGCGGACGAAGTCGGCCTGCCACGGGTCGAGATCAATGTCCGCGTCCTGTGCAAGCAACGCGGGATCCAGCGCGCGCGCCATGTCGGCGGCCATCAGCATGGGGGCGGCACCGGGCAGGGCGGTACGACAGGCTTGGCCTCGATGAGCAGTGGCGGCTTGCCGGCGCGCTGCGTGATCGAGGCGGCCGCATCGGTCTCCAACCTGTGCAGGGCGGCTCCAATGGCCTGTGCTGCGGCGGGGAAGGGACGTACTGCGTTCACGATCGCCTGGCGCACGGCCAGGTAGTCGGCGCTGATCAGAAGCGACGTCGACCGCACGTCGTGGCGCTGCACGATCATGCCCAAGAGCTTGCCGACCAGGGCCAGGTTTGCGGTGATGGCGCCTTCGGCACTGATGGCCGCTTTGATGTCGCCAAAGTCGATCGCAGTGGACACATGCTGTTGCAGGCGGGCGCGCTGGTGCACGAGCTGGGACAGCAAGCTTTCCTGCTCGCTCGCCTGTAGCGCGTCTAGGTCGATGTCGGTGGGTTTCTGCGCGGTTAGGATTGCGGCGCGCATTGCGGGGCTAACGTGGTTGGCAGCGTGCCGGCCGACCGCATCGGCGCTGAGGTTGAAGCGGCGGGCGAGGGCGTTATGCGCGATGCCGTGCGCAAGCCCAATTTCGATTTGGTGGCGGTGCTTGGAATTGCAGACGCTACACTTCGGGCCGGTCTTGCCCATTACTCAACTCACCTGCGATTTGGCCGCGCGGATTCGCGTTTCGATACCCCGATGTTTACCCCAGTATACCAAAGAATCCGTGAATCACCTAAAGTGCTGCAATTCGCGTAACACAACGTAACGGAGCACTAGTCAGTAGAACTAGAGCGCCACAATTTCAGCGAGCGAGGGCGCTGCGATTCGGTGCGAAAGAGCGCGCGGATTCAACAACGTCGTTGCGTTGAAGGGAGCTTCGACACTGTGCTACTTTGGGCGGGGGGATTTAGCATGGCCGAGTCTGATGATGGTTGGGGGACGATATCCCTGTTGGCTATAGGGGCAGTGTCATTCTTTCTGTTCTCCAATAATAGCTGGAGCAATTCACTTTGGTACGCCACTCAATACGGCGTGGGATTTGACAAGGTCAAAACCGACGACAAACCTACCGATTGCGACTTCATGCATTCCCCGCTGGGCAACAAGGACTGCACTTGGAAGGCGCACGTGAAAGTTTACAACACCGACGGTGAGTTAGTCGCGGGCGAGGGCGCCCCAAAGTATGGGCGTGATACCAACACGGGCAAGCCGATCCTCTCATACGATGGTGGCAAGAACTGGGACTGGTATTTCGGCACGAATGCCCCTGACCCAAAGCCGAAAACTGTGCGCGTCTATTGGGTCAAGGAATAGTTTTCAGCAAGCCACAGCCTGGTTCGGACAAGCATTCTCCACTGACGCCGTACCCCGGGCAGTTGGGCGCGGTGGGCGCGGTTTCTCTTGTGCTCTATTTTGTATGTTTCTTCCCTGTCTACACATTAGTGAACTCAGATTCTGACAACATAAAAAACCGTGCCCACCGCGCCCAACCCGCCCAGCCTTATTGTCTCAGCGGTATCGGCGGCGGGACTTCTGCAGTCGCACTCAGCAACCGAGCAGCAGCCAAGCGGCCGGCCTCCGTCAGCTCCTGCCGGGCATAGATCGTTGTTTTGCAACCAGGCATGCGCCAGCGGCCGCCACTATCGCGCGCCTCGGGGTTCGTGACGGCCACATAGCCGCATTCCGCCAGCCGCTTCGGGATCGCCCGGCGAAGCTTAGCGTCTTCGAACAGCAACCGCAGTTGACTGTCACCGGGTGTGCGCGCCTTGACCATCTGAAGCGTCAGCGCTTCGGGCTTGCCCATGCTTTCGATCACGTCGGTCAGGTCGCCGCTCTCGGGGGCTACGCCGGCCGCGACGACCATGTGCCATGCTGCCGTTTTCGGCGGGGGCGCCTTCGCATTGAACGCGGCAAGGTCCAGATTGGCTAGGTAGTGCGCAACGGCCTCGTTCCCGCCATTCTCGAACCAAGCATTGATGTCGTCCCAATAGGCCGGCGTAAAATCCTCCTGAGTTCGGGTCGAGACGCAAACGAAATGCCGGCGGTCGTCCGGCGCCAGGTACAGCGCGTCGAGATGATTCGACGTCATGACCACGCCGCAGACGTTCGCAGCCGCATACTGCGGGACATGCTTGGTGTTGATCCGGTGGGCTTCCGGAGGGTTGGTAATCACGTCCTTGGTGGCGTCATAGAACCCGTATCGGGACTCGCCGCCGAGGTCGTGCGCTTCGTTGATCCGGAGGATGACCGACTGCAAATAGTCGTTCCATTCCGAATTGAAGAACGTCTTTGCGGTGATCTGCTTGAAGTTCTGCGGACCAATCGCGGTGATGGCCGGCTTTAGGATGGTGTCTTTGCCGATGCCCTGCGAACCGATGAAAACGAGGGCATGATTCACCTTCTCGCCAGGCCGCTGCACGCGGTGAGCCAGCCACATGACAATGTGATCCGCTTCCCCCGGATAGATTGCCTCGATATGGTGCAGCCATTTCGAAACGTCGCCCTCGATGTGCTCGACGTGCGGCGGGACGTAACGATTGAACGTCCGGTCACCGCGGCTGCAGATCCACCCGTCATTCGTTAGAACCCGGTCCTCGATGATCTTTGGTTCTCCCGGCGCCCAACCCATCGACTTCACAAACCGATGCTGCGAAAGCCATGTGCTCGCGAGTGCTCCCGGCCCTTCGGTTTTCATGGCGTCCTTGACGCGGCCGATGTGCTTGTCGACGCTTGCGGAGTTGAATAGCTCGCCGGTGCGCTCATAAATCATTCTGCCCGACGGCAGATGCGCCCAATAATCATTTAGGGCGTTCGCCTGATCAATCGGCAGCTCCGGATGATTGGGGAGCGGCCCGAGAAGTGATGCTTGGTATTGCTCGCGTTCCCGTTTGTGCCGTTCGATAATTTCCGCGGGAATGGGAAACGAAACAGGACAGCTCGGCGGCTGCGGGCATCCGAACGCACTCCCGAACATCCACGTCGTGTCGCGCTTCAACAGAGCGGGCAACGTCTCAAGGTTCTCGCCTTCGGTCTTGAAGTCGGCAGGATTCCACCACCGACGGGTGACCGTGTCGTGCTGTTCTTCCCAAGACATCGCCAGGAAGGCCTTTAGACCGTCTTCACCGGGGAAGCTCAACTTGATCCGCTTGCCGATCGAGATCCATTCGTCGTTGCCGAGCGTCTCCGCGCCGCTCGTCCAGCGCTCGACCTTTTTGCCGATCCACCAGCAGAGCTGGTCGTAACGAATGCCGTCGTGCGACACGCCCCCGACTGCATTGGGCACCGGCCCGGTGACTAAGCCGGCTTCGGATCTTTTCAGAACGGCGAACAGCGGCGCTGTCTTTTCGCTGTAGGCGTTGGGCGGGGGCGCATCGGCCGCAAGTAGATACGGACGACCACCGAATTGCGAGCCGGGCGCGACGTTGTAAGCGCGATTGCGGATTGAAATGCGCTCCCGATCTTCCTCCCCGGACCTCAGCGTGCGGAAGTGAGAAACCTTAATGGATTCGTGGCCGCGGTGTTTGTGCGGATCGAAATCGGTCGGGCACTGGAAAGCAAAATGCCAGCCGCCATTTGGCGAGTGGCCGTAGGGCACGGGAAGTTCTATGCCGATCTCCGCGCACCACGCGGCGAACTGCGCCCATGCCTGATCGCGATCGCCGTGGGCGTCGACGTCAATCAGGACGAGACCGGACAAGCAGGCGCTAATCCCGAGCTGATGTCCCTGCGCTCGCCAGGTGTGCCAGTCTGCCGCGCTCGTGGTCGCGTCGTAGAAGCCGTTCTCGCACGCCGGCGTTTTTGTGTCGGCCCGAAGTGGAAACAACGCCAGCCGGTGTTGCTGGGCGTAATCGAAGAACGTTGCGAAATTGACGGTAGTGCTGTATGTGTTGTGCATCGATTGCGCCCTCCAACGGCGCGGTCATGTGAATGCAGAGCCCGGCGCGTGCCACCGCGTTGGGCTCTTTTCGTTTTGTCAGCGCACGATTGGCGGCGGCGGGGGATATTTGGGCGGCAACGTCTTTGCCGACCAAGGCAACGGATGGCTGCGGCAGAATTCGAGCCAATCCAGATTTTCGACCAGTTCCTTGCAGCGCGTTCGCCACGCCGTCGGCTCCACCACGATTTCCGTCCGGTACCGCTCGACGTGCTCCCGGAGCAACGTGTAAGCGTGCTCGCAAGCTTGGTTGACCTCGTTGTTGCTCATGCCGGAATAGACTCATGTGCCGCCAGCCAATCTGCTGCGGCGGCTTCGCTGATGCGGGTACACTTCCCGATCTTCACGACGCGCGGCCCTTTGCCTTCCGCGCATCGCCGGTAAAACGTGGCCCGGTGGATACGATACCGCCGGCAGAACTCTTCGACTGTCAGCATGGGGTGAGACCTCCATTCGTTGAACGCAAAAAATCCCGCCGCAGGCAATCAAGCCTTTGGCGGGTTCGTCACGGTGCAGATGATGCGCCCGATTCCTAAAAAGTCGCTTAACGTCGCGGGTTGGCGCGCCAACTACTTAGTCGTCCGTTAAGAAGCCGAATTGAGCGGGAGCGGACAGGCAAGCGTATGCGATAGCTGGATCAGGAAGAGGCAC